>CATXUX010000010.1 GCA_958402795.1 uncultured Lachnospiraceae bacterium
TGGTACTTTAGATAGACATATCCCTTTTTCAATTACAATTTACGGAAACTCAAGAGAGATTGCATGTCTGAAATCCTCCGGTGTATACTATAGTTCGAAAGGAAAAGAAAATGAAACATACTGACCGATATTTAAACTGTTTAGAATGGTTTCTGATGCTTGGCGGTTTTGCCATGTCTGTAAGCGAGATCTGGAAGCAGTATTATATGACAGAGATCCTGAATCACGGCGTCTATAACTGGTGGTACTTTCCGTTCCAGTTATGCAGCGTCCCGATGTATCTGCTGCTTCTGCTGCCGCTTTGCAGACATATGCGCAGAAAGTCACAAAAAAAACTGTTTTCGCGGACAACGGCAGAAACGCTGTTCGCGAGATTATATGACATCATCCTGATGTTTCTGGCGTGTTACGGACTGCTCGGCGGCATCGCTGTATTCGCTGACACAAGCGGTCTGCACTATCCCATCCTGCCGCTGACAATTCACTCCTACCTGTGGCATATCCTGATGATCGCCGAAGGCGGCGCTGCGGGACTGCTCCTGCTTGGGGAATATGCGCGTCAGGAAAACCGGATATGCAGCCGCACGGATCTGCCTCACTCCTCGTACCCCAGACGCGGAAGGCTTCCGTTCCGTCTGTTCGCAGACAGCACCGCCCTTTATTTTGCCTGCTGCATGACCGCGGAGATTCTCAACATCATCTTCGGACATTTCGGCAGGATCAACTTGTTTTATATCAACCCGCAGCTTCCGATGACACAGGTTGTATTCCGCGGGTTTGTACCATATATCGGGAATGCCCCGACAATCCTGCTGTATATCGCAGCTACGGTTTTCGGTGCGTTCCTGCTGTTTTGCGTATGGAACTTTGCAGCATTACTTCGACAAAAACACTTCGCATGATTATACCTGAATCATGGAACGCTGCACATGGAATCATCGGCAGACATGTTTCATCCCCCCGACATGTATAATACCGGAGCGAAAGGAAAACAAAAATCATATGAATACACACCCATTTTCTTATGAAATTATATACAGCAGCCGCAGGACACTCGCGATACAGATCACTTCTGCCGGAGAAGTAAAAGTACGCGCTCCCCGGCATATGTCCCATGCTGCGATCGACCGTTTCCTTACCGAGAAGGAAAACTGGGTCTTGAAACATCTGCAAAAAGTGCAGACACAGCAGGCATCAAAGCCTGCGCCTGCACCGCTTTCGGAAACCGCGCGGCATCATTATATAGAGACTGCAAGGAAAATCTTCACAGAAAAATCCGCATATTATGCCTCCGTTATGGGCGTTACATACGGGCGCATTACGATCCGCGAGCAGAAAACCCGCTGGGGAAGCTGCAGCAGCGCCGGGAACCTGAACTTCAACTGGCGGCTGATCTTCGCCCCGGAGCCGGTGATCGATTATGTCGTAGTGCACGAACTGGCACACCGGAAAGAAATGAACCATTCCCCCGCGTTCTATGCCATCGTACAGAGTGTACTTCCGGATTATAAAACACAGCAGAAATGGCTCCGGGATAACGGTGCATCATTGTGGACAATGCCGCAGGGCACTGTGCGGGAGCAGATCGCCGGATCATGACCGCCGGCTTACCTTGTCATCAGTACCGCACGGCACGGAGAACCGTCGCTTCCTTCCAGCTTCAGCGGCTGCGCACAGAGGAAATACTCCCCCAGCTCCACATCTGTCAGGACCAGTCCTTCCAGAATCGCCATATCCGCGCCAAGCAGAATCCGGTGTACTCCGGCAGTATTCCCATCCGGTCCGACCGTCTGCCGTTCTACACCGACCAGTTCGATTCCCGCCTCCGCAAACACACGGGCAACTTCCTCTCCGAATACTGTCTGCCCTTTCCAGAGGATTTTCTTCTGCTTTCCTTTGATCAGTTCCGCCGCACGTACCGCGTCAAGGTCTCCGTCCCACGCGATCACACTGCAGGGACCCATCACCTGTTCCAGCTCCAGATCCGCAATCGCGCGTCCTCCTTCGATAAAATGGCGCGGCGCGTCCATATGTGTTCCGTTATGCGCACACATCTTAAGATATGTCAGATTACTCCGGTCTCCGTTCTTAATCTGACGAAGCCGTTCAAACTCCGGCGCCGGATCTCCCGGATATACATTCGAGCTAAATAGCTCCTGCGTAAGATCATAAAATTTCATTGCTCTTTCCCTCCTGTCATATTCGTAGTAAGTCTCTTGATCTGCCGGTATACATAGGACAGCGGCAGTCCGACTACCGTATAATAGTCTCCCTCGATCCGGTCAACATATGCTCCAAAACAGCCTTGTATCGCATATGCCCCCGCCTTGTCCATTGGTTCTCCGGTCGCAATATAGGCACGGATCTCTGTATCCTCCATCTCATGAATAAAAACCGCCGTCTTCTCCACATGGCAAATCGTCTGCCGGTTTCCATTTTCATCAAAATCAAGGATCGCCACCCCGGTATATACTTCATGCCCCCGTCCCTGCAGATTCTTTAACATCTCAAACGCATGCTGTTCATCCACCGGTTTGCCAAGGATCTGCCCGTCCAGCGCCACAATCGTATCCGCACCGATCACAATCGTATTTTTAAGCGACGTAGTATCGGAAAGTTCCGAAGCGACATGTTCCACTTTCATCCGTGCAAGCTCTTCTACAATATCCCGCGGTTTTGTACTTACATAGCGCTCCTCTTTGTCGCTCGTTCGAATCTCAAAACGGATTCCGATCTGCTCCAAGAGTTCCCGGCGCCGCGGTGAGCCGGAGCCTAATATGATACGTTTTTCCATACTGTTCTCCTATCGTTTTCATTTCCAAACTATTCTACCACGTTTCGGCTCTTTTTACATCCTCTTTATCTGCCTGCCCGTTATTATTCATAACTTGCTTAACATATGTAATCATGGTAAAATAGCAAAAACGAGCGAAATTTTCACCATATACTGCATCGGAAAGGAGTGTTACGGTGACTAAAAAATTTAATGTAACAGGACCATGTATTCCTCAAAAACACTATATGACAGATACAACCGAATGTATCGGGCAAATACGGGAAATGATTGATGAGGGGGCGTATTTTACCATAAACCGTGCACGGCAGTATGGAAAAACGACTATGCTTACCGCACTGGAACGGACACTGGGAGAAGATTATCTTGTGATAAGCCTTGACTTTCAGGACCTTGGAAGCGCTGCCTATCAAAATGAAAATACATTCTCTCTTGCATTCCTTCAAGTGTTTTTCAGAGAGTTAAAGCGGCAGTACACCCAAAAAACGCCTGACATGATAACACTCATGGCAGAGATGCAGGAAACTTTAGAAAAAAAAGATCCTGCTTTTGACCTTATGGAATTATTCAGCCAACTGATCAGTGTTTGCAATAACAGCGCCAAACCAGTAGTTATGATGATCGATGAAGTAGACAGTGCATCCAATAATCAGGTATTTCTTGACTTTTTGGCACAACTGCGCAGTTATTATCTAAAAAGAAATACAAAAGGAATCACTACGTTCCATTCGGTCATTCTTGCCGGTGTATATGACATCAAAAACCTGAAAAGGAAATTACGTCCGGAAACAGAGCACAAAACAAACAGTCCATGGAACATCGCGACAGATTTTAAAGTGGATCTGAGTCTTTCCAAAGATGGAATTGAAGGAATGCTAAAAGAATATGAAGCCGACCATCAGACAGGAATGGATACTTCCAAAATGGCAGAGTTCCTGCATGACTATACATCTGGTTATCCCTATCTGGTATCTCGTCTTTGTAAATTGATGGATGAGGAAATTGGCAAAGGAAATAAAACTGCACAGAAAAACGCATGGACGAAAGATGGATTTCTGGAAGCTGTCCGCCTGCTTTTAATGGATACCAATACGTTGTTCGAGTCCCTGATCGGGAAGCTGACTGATTATCCGGAACTGGAACTAATGTTAAAGGAATTGCTGTTCTACGGGAAACCCATCACATATAATCCAACAAATCCCGTGATAAACCTTGCGGTAATGTTTGGTTTTGTGAAAAATGAAGCCGGAAAAGTAGTGCCGGCAAATCGTATTTTTGATACATTGCTCTACAACCATTTTCTTTCTATGGACGAACTGAAATCTTCAGATATGTATACGGCATCTCTTCTGGACAAAAATATGTTTATCCGGAACGGCCATCTGGATATGCGGAAAATCCTGGAGAAATTTGTTGCGCATTTTCATGAACTATATGGAAATAAATCAGAATCTTTTCTGGAAGAAGAAGGCCGCCGCTATTTTCTCCTTTACCTGCGCCCCATTATCAATGGAACCGGAAACTATTATGTAGAATCCCGCACACGCAGTCTGGGACGAACAGATATCATTGTAGACTACCGCGGCGAGCAGTTCGTGATCGAAACGAAAATCTGGCGTGGACATGAATACAACTCCAGAGGAGAATCTCAAGTAATCGATTATCTAAACGATTATAACCTGAATACCGGATACATGCTCAGTTTCAATTTCAACCAGAAGAAACAAATTGGTGTTCAAGAGATCAATATAAATGGAAAGCGGATCATCGAAGCCGTGGTATAGACCCATATAATATTTGTCCGGGACAGCCACATAGCGGCCGTCCCGGACAGGAAGGAGAACATCGTGTACAATGTTTTCGTATTTTTCTATTTTGTCGGTCCGTCGTATTCCCGGATCTTCTGTCTCACCGGATAGATAAATGCCGGGGATACGGACAGTTCGTCTACTCCCATCTCCATAAAGCGCTCGGTCAGCTCCGTATCTGCTCCAAGTTCGCCGCAGATTCCGGCCCAGATTCCGGCCTTATGTGCATTCTCCACAACCATTTCGATCATGCGGAGCACCGCCTCATGGTGCGGATTATAAAATGCATCCAGCTTTGCGTTCTGACGGTCAACCGCCAGTGTATATTGTGTCAGATCGTTTGTTCCGATACTGAAGAAATCTACTTCCTGCGCCAGCTGGTC
This sequence comes from uncultured Lachnospiraceae bacterium, assembly GCA_958402795.1. Classification (GTDB taxonomy): domain Bacteria; phylum Bacillota; class Clostridia; order Lachnospirales; family Lachnospiraceae; genus Schaedlerella. The sequence continues at coordinate 4,986 of CATXUX010000010.1, forward strand.
GCTGATGATCACAGATGCGGGCGTCTCGATCATGATTCCCTGCTCTACATTTCCATATGCGATCCCTGCTTCATCCAGCTCTGCTTTCACTTCTCCGACAATCTCTTTGATCCTGCGCACTTCTTCTACAGAAGTAATCATCGGATACATGATCGCGATGTTGCCAAAGGCGCTCGCGCGAAGCAGCGCGCGGAGCTGTGTCTTAAAGATCTCCGGCCGTGTCAGACAGATACGGATCGCGCGGAGTCCCATGGCCGGGTTTTCCTCTTTATCCAGGTTGAAATACCCCACCTGCTTATCAGCGCCGATATCCAGTGTACGGATAATCACCTTTTTCCCCGCCATCGTCTCGGCAACCATACGGTACGCCTTAAACTGCTCTTCCTCAGTCGGATAGTCGTCCGTCTGAAGATACAGAAATTCACTGCGGAACAGACCGATTCCGCCGGCGTCATTTTCCAGTACAGAAGAAAGGTCCGACACAGAGCCAATATTTGCAAACAGTTTGATCGCCTTTCCGCTCTTTGTCACGGTCGGCTTGCCTTTCTGCTCCGCAAGAAGGCGTCTGCGTTCTTCCTGTTCTGCCTTCTTTTCCTGATAAGATTTTAATGTATCCTCATCCGGATCTATGTAGAACTCGCCGGTAAATCCATCGATGATCGCGGTCTTTCCATTCCATGCTTCCTGAATCTCAATCTGGATCAATGCCGGAATGTTCATCGTCCTTGCCAGAATCGCAGTGTGGGAATTGGAAGAACCAAGCCGTGTCACAAAACCAAGCAGCTTACTCTTATCCATCTGTACTGTCTCGCTCGGCGCCAGATCCTCCGCCACAATAATAGAAGGTTCATCCGAAATACCGGTTTCCCCCACGCCCATCAGAATATTGATGACGCGCTCGGAAATATCCTTCACATCCGCCGCTCTTGCCTGAAAATATTCGTCTTCCATGCTCGCGAACATCATGGAGAAGTTATCTCCTGTCGTCGCGACCGCATATTCTGCATTTACCATCTGGCCCGTGATAATATTTTTTACGGAATCGTTATAATCGTCATCGTCCAGCATCATCTGGTGAACTTCAAAAATCTGCGCGCCGGACTCGCCGACTTCCTTCACTGCTTTCTCATATAAAGCGCCAAGCTGCTCCATCGCGGCAGTCTTCGCCGATTCATAGCGTGCGGCTTCTGCGTCTGCATCCGTGATTTTCTCCCGTTTCACCTGCTTTTCCTGCTTTGCATAGAAAGAGACCGGGCCGATCGCGATTCCGCCGAAAATCGCTTTTCCCTGAAATACTTCCATTTTCAAATCCCCTCTTACAGATTTTCTTTAAAGAATGTTTCAAGCTCTGCAGCAGCCTGCTCCTCATTGTCGCCTTCGACCGTGACCTCTACTTCCATTCCTTTCATAACGCCCATTGCCATCACCATCATGATCTTGGTTGCATCTGCACTTTTTCCGTTGCATGACAGAGTCACCTTTCCGCCAAGCTCTTTCGCCTTCTTTACAAGCAGTCCTGCCGGTCTTGCGTGAAGTCCTACCTCGTCTGTGATCACATAACTAAATTTCTGCATTGTTTTGTCCTCCTTCAACCTTTTTCATTTTTTTGCATTCTCACAGTGCATTTTTCATGTCTATCATGTCCAGTGCTGTATGCAGCACCCCTTGTGCGTCCATCGACGCATACATCTGAGAGTCTATGACAGCTACCGGAACACCCTCCGGCTCCAGCCGTTTTCTCAGTTCGTCCAGTTTATATCCCACCTGCGGTCCCAGAAGCAGCACGTCTGCAGGCTTTTCATTCCGCGAAAACATAAATTCCGCCATCGCCGTAATCTCGACCTCCAGATTCTTCTCTGCCGCCACCCGGCGCATCTTATTTACCATCAGGCTGGTGGACATCCCTGCGGTACAAAGCAATGTAATGTACTTCATAACCTTTTACCTCTCTCATGTGTTTACTCTATCATAAATATTTTTAAAACTCCAACGAAAAAAAAGCCACATTTATTGTGGCAAAAATTGCTCGTTACTATGCTCTCACGATCAAAACCGGTATCGGCGGATTGTTCGGACGGTTCGCATACTCAGATACGATAACCAGATATTTCCGCGGATCCAGTCTCCGTACATACTGCAGAACGGCGTCCCGCTCCTCAAATCCGCTGTCTCCTCCACTGTAAATGCACAGCGTCATCAGACCGCCTTTTTTCAAAAGCCGCAGTCCGCTCTCGATCGCCCGAATACTGCTGTCTGCCCGCGTCGCGATCTCATGACTGCCGCCGGGCAGATATCCAAAATTAAATGTAATGCACGATACCGTTCCTTCCTCCGCGTAATCAGCCATATGCTCGTGCGAATCCAGAATCAGTTCATAATTCTCCGGGCAGCCTGCCTGCGCAAGACGTCTCTTGGTATTTCCCAACGCTGTCTCCTGAATGTCAAAGGCAAGCACCTTTCCCGATCCTCCTGCCAGACGACTGAGCAGAACGGTATCGTTCCCATTTCCCATCGTCGCGTCGATGCACAGATCTCCCCCTGTGACCTGCTCCCGTATAAAATGATGTATCCACTCCGTAATCTGCCAGTTGTTCATCGGTTACTCCTTTTCAATGGATAGGGTTGTTTTCTGCTCTTTTTCTACCTTTATTTTGCAGTTTTTCCTTGAAGATGTCAAGCGAAACATCCTTGACTCACGATAAGCTGCCTTTCAGCGCAAGAAACAAAAGTATCGCCACAAGCAGCGCATCGTATTTCATCCGCAGAACCAGCATTTCCTGCTCCAGTTCTGCCCGTTTAATCTCACCGGAATTTTCTACCGTGAACCCCAGTCCGGTAAGGTGCTTCTGGTTCAGACCGTCCATATCGTATCCGTCAAACAGTACGCGGACTTCACCCGCTCCGGATAATTCAGCCGAATTTCCTTTCATCACCGCATATGCTTCCGAATTCGGAATTCCTTCTATAAGCACAGCTCTCGCCGTACTCTGCACAGCGCTTCCGGAATTTTCCCCGCTGCTTTCTTTCGTCTGCATTCCCGTTGTATTTCCGTCTGATCCTTCTGCTGTACTTCCGCCGGATAATGTTTCCGCTGCGTTTCCACCGGGCGAGGATTTCGTGATGCCTCCGGAATCCTCTCCTTCGACTCTGTATTTTACCCGTAATTCTGTCGTTTTTGAGTTTTCCTGTGCCTCTTCCTGCCCGTCTGCGGTTTCTGTATCTGCACTTCCCTCTGTTTCCAGAAGTTGCACCCATGCCGTCTGATTCAGATAGAAATTTTGTGCCCCGCTTCCTTTCGGAATCCCATATCCATTTGTCAGATACTCTTCCGTCAGCATAAAGCAGGTCACTGTCATACTTTTTTCTTTCCCGAAAAATGTGACCGCCGTCTCCCGCTGTCTGCTTACACATTTTACATGATCCTGTTCGCGCAGCGTTGAAATCTGTCCATCGGTCACTTCTCCCGACGTACCGGTCAGCACATACTCCTGCGGTGTACGAAAGAACTGTATCAGACTGACGCCCCGATACACAAAGTCACAGAGAAATACGATTCCCAGCAGCAGGCATATTGTCTGAATCTTTACACGGTCACTCTGCCTTCGTTTTTTCAAAAACGCTTTCCACCATTTCATTTGCCGCGCCGCCTTTCCTGACTACTGTTCTGCTTTTTTCTTCTTCACCCACTTTACCGCTGCAACTACGGCAAACGCACACAGCACAGCACACACTGCCGCCATGATGATCCACCACTGCCCCGGATCGTCCTTTGTGTCCCCGGAAGTTTCTGAAAAAGGAGACTGGATCATCGTAGAAAACTCTTTCGTTTCTGTATATTCGGTGCCGCCCTCGTCTTCGTAATAAAACGTTACCGTTCCTTTCGATGCGCCATACGAACTGTCTCCCTCTGACAGACCCGACACGGAAACCTGCGTACTTCCTGATGCCGTTGTTCCTGCTTCCATGTCTCCGATAAAAATGGTTCCCTGTGGATTCAGTCCGTCTGCCTCGATGACCGCACGCACATTATAGACTTTCCCCCTGCCGAGGTTCATCGCCTGGATCTGTGCCTCCACCACATCAGCGATCTGCACCTCGCTGCTGATGACCAATGGATCAAATTCCACTTTCACCGGCTGTTCCACCGAAACCTGCACGCTTCCTTCCGCTGTAACGGACGCACCTTTCGGATCCGCATAATCCAGCGCCAACGTCCACGCATACTGTCCCTGCGGCGCAGATGCATTTACCTGATAAATATAAGACGCCGTATACGTCTGCCCGGCGGGAATCGAATCTACATAAATCGTATCTGACGGACTTTTCAGGCTGAAATACTCATTTGGGGCGCTGATGGTGACTGTCATATTGCGCACGGTATCACTCTTGCTCGTATTCAGCAGAATAATATCTGCCTGCACTTCGTCGCCATTGTGAATGGGGGATTTTGAAAAACTACACGACTGCACCACAACCTTCGGAGTGAAATCCGGCTCTTCCGATATCCCGTTTCCACCTATGTCACTGCTTTGTCCGTCTCCGCCGGAAGCGGTACTACCCGTGCTGTTCTCCGGACTATCGCTACGCGCCTGAAGGCCGTCCGTTCCGTCTGCCGCGTTTCCGCCCGCATGATCTCCCTGACTGCTCCCGTCCGCGTGATCTCCTTCTCCGCTTCCATCTCCGTTTCCGCCTTCGCTGTTTCCGTCCGTTTTCCCGTCACGGATCGTTACATAAATGGTAAATTTCTTTTTTACACTGTTTCCATCTATGTCTTTTCCCTTCACCGTAAAGACAACCGGATAACTTCCATTACTTCTGTCTTCCCGGAGTTCCAGCTCGAACGAAAGCATCCAGCACACTGCCGTTTCCTCACTGTCGTTGATTTTCTCTTCGCTTTGCACGATGTCTTTGACGTAGTTCTTTGAGACGAACGGCGTGTTCTCTGAACCGCCGAGGTCTGCGGATACACGCAGGGCAGAATCCTGCATTTCTCCATCGGCAATGAGTGGAAGAACTACATATGCCGTATTATTCTCCACTTTTGGAACATACCCTTCGGCATAAGTTTTCTCCATTCCCTCATACCGGTTCCGGCTGTCCACCATAAGCCAGACTCCGCTGTCGGAACGCACATTTTTTTCTGTTCCTGTATTTTCTTCTGTTCCTGTATTTTCTTCTGTTCCTGCATTTTCCGCCGTATATGCAGTATTGACAACCGTACCTTTTTCATATGCAAGGGACTGCCTTGTATCGTTTTCGGCAGATACCTGCAGCGGCCGCCCCAGATCTGCCGCCGGCATACACAATACTGCCATCAGAAGCATAACGACTCCTTTTCTTATCCGGTTCATTTCCAGTCCTCCTCCATCTCGTGAACATCATCGCACAATTCTTCAATATCCTGTGCGTTGTGACTCGCCAGCAGGATCGTCTTATCCTGCAGCCGGAGCTCTTTTAAAAGATTCCGCATCTCTCGCACGCCCGCTTTATCCAGTCCGTTAAATGGTTCGTCCAACACCAGCGTCTGCGGATTTTCCATGATTGCCTGCGCGATCCCAAGCCGCTGACGCATTCCCAGCGAATATTTGGCAACCGGCTTCTTCAGTTCCGGATCCAGACCAACCCGGCGGATACTGTCCATAATCTCCTGCTTTCCGATTCTTGCTTTCAAGGATGCGAGAATTTTAAGATTCTGGTATCCCGTCGCATTCGGTAAGAAACCAGGCGTCTCAATCATCACGCCCAAGTCGTCCGGAAAATCGCATTCCTTTCCAACCTGCTTTCCATTCACAAAAATCTGTCCCTGATCCGGCTGCAGAAATCCGCAGATACATTTCATCAGTACTGTTTTCCCACTTCCGTTGTTGCCGACAATCCCGTAAATCTGTCCCGGACAGATCTTTAGATTTACATCCGTAAGAACTTTATCCTTTCCAAATGATTTTTCCACATGTTCTGCCACAATTCCGCCCTGCATTTCTACCGTCCTCCCTTCTATGCTACCGCTGTGTTCCGCTGAAATCAAACTGGTACGTTCTGATCCGCCGCAAAGACAGCAGAAAAAGCAATATGCTTTCAGCCGCGAAGATCAGATAGGACATCCACAGTTTCGGCAGGTTGTCATATCCGAAGTTGTGCATATAATACGTCGCATGGTTGAGCGGCGAAATCCACCCGAATAAAATATTGGCGACTACCATTCTTTCCTGCGGAATGTTCAGCCATTCAGATAGTATCTGTGGACTCAGCACCATACCGAATGCACTGAACAGAATACCTCCGATGACGCCGCCGTTTCCTCTCCACAGATTCAGATACAGGATCAGGCCTGCCATGACCAGCGAATACCCGAGCATCAGACCGAAAATGTGTATCGTGCAGGTATAGGGGAAGGACAGTTCCAGTACCTTGACAAATGCCGGGATCACGATTTCCTCTCCCAGCCGCGAATACCCTAAGATTGCCGCCGTATCACTCCACAGGTTTGCCGTGTACGCATGGCTCCCTGCCAGCAGGCACGTAGAGAGTAAAATAAAGCATAAAAAAAGAAAGGTTGCGCCGGTTATGTAAAGAATCTCGCCGAGCATCCATGTCGTCCGGTCCATCCGCACCAGAAACAGCGGCACTTCGTTGCCCAGGTTGGGGATATCCGCAAACAGCAGAAGAAGCAGAAGGGATATCGTGAGAATGGATCCGGCGTCTCCGAATGTCCAGATAAACGGTTCAAAAACCTGCAGATTCGTATCATGCTGCTGTGCGAACTGTACGACTTTATCAGAAAGCAGAAAACTGACAACAAATCCCAGTCCGAACGCAAGAAAGATCTGTGGACTGCCGCGCCACCGCCGGAAGTTCGCCCCAGCCGCCACTGTAATCTGTCTCAGTCTGTTCATCTATTTTGTCCCCTTTCCTATTCCAATGTATGCCGACCATTAGTCCTGCCGGATTTTGTGCTTTAGAATTTGCGCGTACACATACGCGCAGATCAGGATCAGACCCGCCAGCAGCATCTTCACGCCGTCTTCTCCAAAGATCCATACATGCTCCGGAGCGATCCACTCATATGGATACAGACAATACAGTCCGTTGAAGTAGCGTTCATGTAAAATCACCAGCAGGTAATAGATCACGAACGCGCCTCCATACGCCAGATACCTACTGCCGGACAGCGCTGCAAGCAGAGCGGACACCAGTCCCCAGAGCATTCCGGATAGCAGCAAAAGCACCGGATTCAGGCTGCATTTTTCATCCCCGCTGATCAGAAGATACAGCCAGCCGCCCAGAGCCTCACTCAAGCCGCCGCTTACAGCGCAGACCACCGTCCTGCCCCGGATATATGCCGACGTTCCTGCCCGCGGAAGATAAAATTTCAGGAACCCGCTCTGGTAATCCGACAGCCATGCGGTAGAATAGGGCAGCGTACACAGAACCGGCACGCTCATACGGAACAGATCCGAGTCAAAACCTGCCGTAAACAAAATCACCAGTTCCAGTACAACTCCCAACAGAAATCCGCGGGACAGCATCGCCCTTTTCAAATCTGTCTCAAAACTGTTCATTCCTTCCTCCGTCAGTATCCAAGCGATCGGTCGATCACAGATCCGTCGATCGCATTGACTGTCAGAAAACTCTGAGGACTTGTCTCGTCAGTCATGCCGGTATATGGATTCGGGTCTTCACTCACGCCGAAGAAATCCCATGCCGGGACAAGCAGTCCGGTGTCATAGCTGTCCGCCTCGCTGACTCTGATATACCCGAGCTTCACGCGGTCGATCTTCAGCGTCCTGTGCATCTGTTCTTCTCCCGTTTCTTCTGCATTTGTCACCAGTATCATTTGTTCAAAGATCGCCTTGATCTCGTCAAACGATTTCAGCGCCGACTGATCCACCACCGTTTCCGTCAGTTCCAGCGGCGCATTATAATCAAATCCGACAATTCCCTTGTCGCTGATCCGGAATTCAATACATTCTGTCGGCCATTCTTTCTTCACATAATTGTCATTGTCCCATCCTTCTTCATGCTTCGCCGTCGGATCAAACGTCACAAACGCGCCGTCCACATTGCGCATATACCGCAGAATATAACGTGTCGAGTATCCCATCTCCGTACTTTCCCTTTCTGTGTCATCAATCGTACCGTTTTGGTCATATCGGATGTCCTCGATTTCGTTGTACAGTCCGCCTTCATAATACCGGAAGTCGCTGATTCCCACTTTTGCGAGGAATTCGTCTGCCATACTGACCGCCGCTTCCAGTGACAGCGCCGCAGTCTCATCCTCATACGCATACAGTCTTACATCAGAATCAATCACTTTACCAAAATCCGGTTCTTCCCCGTCCGCCGCCCAGATATAATCTGCATATGGATCATTCAGGTTGCTGCCTGCCGGAACTACATAGCTGACAAAACAATATCCATGCCCGCTGCGTCTGTACCGCAGGCAGTTCCCCCGCTCCGGATTATTCTGTGCATACAGGGAGATATAGTCATCATTTTTGGCATCGTTCACTCCGTAATAAATCTGCCCGTCCGGATTCAGGCTGTATGCCCATTCATAAAACTCTCTCGTATCCCCCTGCTTCTCCTGCATGTCAACAAACTGATTATCCGATTCATTTCCTTTATATATGATCTTGTCCGGTGCATTTTCATATTTGCTCTGCAGATCATCAATTTCTGACTGTATGAGTTCTTTTTCCTCATCCGAAAACCCGTCCTCAGCCATACTCGCTTTCATGTCCGCAATATCACGTTCGATACTGCTTTTGGTTCCCTCCATCAAGATTGCGCCGTCATACAGTATTTCGTCCGGTATCAACTCCCTGCGTATCTGATCCAGCAGTTCCTGGCTGATCTGCTTTTGCCGCACGCGGATAACCGACAGTTGATCCGTCTCCGGAATGTCTACCTTTGCGTCTACATCCACCTCCACGTTCAAAGACTCGTCCGACAGGGTGGTCTGCCACGTATCATACTGCTTCATATCCTCCAGTCCGGCAGTATCTTCATCACTCTGCGCCTGCTCGATCAGCTTATCCATGTCCTTATTCACCACAATGGATGAGTCCGGGTTCTCCTGACACCCGGAAAGTCCCATCGTAAATGCCATTGCTATGGCAGTCACCGCCGCTTTTCTCTTCATCTGTTTCTCCCCTTTCACGTTGTTTCCCGACATACTCTATCCTACCATAGAATAGAACAGCAAGTATTCATCGTTATTTAAACAAATCGTAAATTCTCAAATTTATGCTTCTCATCATTTTTTTATTGTAAAACATCTGCAAAGAGACTAAAATAGACTTAGCAACATTTTAACGGAATTTATAAACTTTAGGAGGAACCTATGGAACATTTTAATCCTTTGCTGGAACACACCAGCGACCACAAATTCATCACCATCGGCGAGATCCTGCTTCGTCTGACGCCGCCGAATTATGAGAAGATCCGAATGGCGAGCACGTTTGAAGCAAGTTACGGCGGCAGTGAAGCGAACATCGCGCTTGCGCTTGCAAATCTGGGAATCGACAGTACATTTTTCACAGTCGTACCGAACAACAGTCTGGGAAAAAGTGCCGTCCGTATGCTCCGGAGCAATGACGTACACTGCACGCCTGTGATCCTGAGCACGCCGGAGCAGACTCCGACACACCGGCTCGGAACCTATTATCTGGAAACCGGTTACGGAATCCGTCCGAGCAAGGTTACCTACGACCGCAAGCACAGCGCTTTTTCCGAATTTGATTTCAGCACCGTAGATATTCCTGCACTCTTGAAGGATTTTACCTGGCTTCATATGAGCGGGATCACACCGGCGCTCGGTGAAAACTGTAAGACATTCGTTCTTGACTGCATGAAAACGGCACACGAAATGGGACTCATCGTCAGCTTTGACGGCAACTTCCGAAGCACACTCTGGACATGGGAAGAAGCACGTGACTTCTGTACGGAATGTCTGCCCTATGTCAACGTTCTTCTGGGAATCGAGCCATACCATCTCTGGAAAGATGAGGAAGACCACAGCAAAGGTGATGTAAAAGACGGCGTCCCGCTCCAGCCAAGCTATGAACAGCAGGACGAGATCTTCCAGTGCTTTGTAGAGCGTTACCCGAACCTGACCTGTATCGGCCGCCATGTGCGCTACGCCCACAGCGGAAGCGAAAACAGCCTCAAAGCGTTTATGTGGTATCAGAATCATACTTTTGAGAGTAAACTTTTTACCTTCAATATCCTGGACCGCGTAGGCGGCGGAGACGCTTTTGCCAGCGGACTGATCTACGCGATGATGCATAACTATAAGCCGATGGATATGGTCAACTTCGCCGTGGCAAGCAGTGCAATCAAACATACGATTCACGGAGACGGCAACGTCACGGACGATGCGGAGACGATCCGTAACCTGATGAACATGAATTACGATATCAAGCGGTAAGAAGTAAAACAGGGTTTCCTGTGATTGAAAAGAACCGACGGCTCGTGAGAGATTTCATGAGTCGTCGGTTCTTCCTTCTTCATTCTATTCTATGATGTCGGCTCCCCAACTATGATACCTGCGGATTGTTCCCGGAGACCTGTTTCCGGGGAAATAACAGAATCATTCTCGTCCCGCGTCCTTCTTCGCTCTCCACATCCAATTGGATCTGATGCCGTTTCACGATCAGGGCCGTGAGGGCAAGTCCAAGACCCGCCCCGCCGCTCTTCCGGCTCCGGGACTTGTCGACCATGTAGAATGGTTCCAGTATCTTTTCCTGTTCCTCCTTCGGAATCCCGCACCCGAAGTCCTCGACCTCAATCCGTCCGTCTCCGGCGCGCAGGATCACGTTCCCTCCGGGTTCACTTGCCTTAATCCCATTATCGATCAGATTGACCAGCACATCTGTCATCAGATCCTTATCCACACAAAACATTTCTCCTCGTTCCTCACGCACCAGTGTCATCCGTTTTTCCTTCAATTGTACACTGCATACCTGCTCTGCCGCATCAAAAAGTTCTTTTGCCGAAACATTCCGAAATTCCAGTTCTTCGTCCTGATCCAGTTCCAGCAGTTTCATCATCTTTCCGGAGAGTCGTTCCAATCGTCCGCATTCCTGATAAATGTACTGCAGCGCCTCTTCTTCCTCTTCCGGAGTGAGCTTCACCGTCAACATCGTCTGCGCATAGCCGGAGATTGCCGTCATCGGCGTCTTCAGTTCATGCGTCAGATCACCCATGAACAGAGTTTTCCGTTTCTCTGACTCTTCCAGACTCCGTGTCCGTATTTCTACCGCCTCCGCCATTTTATTAAAGTTCTCGCCCAGGTGGCCGATTTCATCATTACGGCTGATTTCCACCCGCTGTCCATACTGCCCCTCTGCCATTCGCTGTGTTGTCTCATCCAGTTCCTTCAATGGCCTCAACACCTTTTTCAGCACCACAAAAAGAACCGCCGCCATCCCCGCTGCTATGCCAAGCAGTATCACAGCCATATACGCGGCGAACCGGCAGATCTCAGTTTTCACATATGTAATATCCCGGATATGATATACCTGCAGGAAGCCTTTCTTTTGAGCATCATAACGAACCTCACCACTGCCGGCAGCGTCCGTAAATACAAGATATTGACCGTCTTCCCACGAAATATCGGCATAGTATGTCCCCGGATTCTCCGGGTAGCTTTCGTATTCCAGGTTCTGGAAATCTTCTGCGGAAAAAATAGTGTGATTATAAATATCTCTTATTCCTGTGGTATCTTGTTCCTCCGGAGCATTCCAGATACAGACTGCGTAATCATCCATCTGCTTCTTAAAAAAATATTCGACCTGCACCAGCACCGGTGTTTTGTCCGCCCCGTTTCCTATCTGTCCGGACATTCCGCTTTCCATGTCTTCCGTGATCCGCAAGACTTCCTGCGCAAGCGCATTGTAGTCCTGATATGCCTGGAGTACCGCCTGCTCCTCCAGATTCTTTGCGTAAAAGCGCAGGATCATCCCGTTCCCGATCAATGACGCAAGTACCGCTCCCGCACAGCAGATCCAGATAAGCCTTGTTCTCAATTTCATTTCCCGTCCCTCCGGCATTTCACATTTGGCACGTTCTATCGCAGCAGCAGGTTTTTCCCCTGCGTATTTTCAGACTTCCAGCCGGTATCCCACTTTGGATACTGTTTTGATCTGTCCGGCAAGATCCAGCTTCTTTCTCAATTGTCCGATATGGACGTCCACCGTCCGTGTCTCTCCGAAATAATCCGTCCCCCAGACCATTTTCAGCAGATTTTCACGGGAAATCGCAATATTTTTGTTCTTTGCAAGCACGGTAAGCAATTCAAATTCCTTCGGTTTCAGCGGTACTTCCACCCCGTTCTTGCGCACCGTGTGTTCTTCAAGGTTGATCTCCAGATCCAGTATCCGTAGTATCTGCGTTCCTTTTCCCGTACGCTCCAGCACTTTTTCAATCCGCACGAGCAGCTCCAGCACTTCAAATGGTTTGACGATATAATCTTCCGCCCCGCCTTTGAGTCCCTGTATCTTCGAACCGATATCACTCTTTGCCGTCAGAAATATCACCGGGATCTGATAGTTTTTCATGACTTCTAACAGTGCAAATCCGTCCATTCCCGGCAACATGACGTCCAGGAGCGCCAGATCAAATGTATGATCTTCTGCCAGTGCTTCCGCCGCTTCCTGTCCGTTGTACTGTAATTTCACATCATAATCTGCAACCCGCAGGTTCATGGCGATCATCTTTGCAATCGGTTCTTCATCTTCCACTACTAAAATTCTGTTCTTTGCCACTGACGTTCTCCTCTCATTTCCGCAAAAGCTGCATCAGGCAGTCAAAGGATTTTCTTCGTACCAGTTCCGCGATATCGTCCTGCCGCAGGAGCAGATCCGTTGTCGCCTCATAAAATTTCTGGATATTCGGATCTTCTGCATCCCCGATCACGGTCAGGATGATCACCTGTACTTCCTCTCGCGCCCAGAATACCGGCCGGTCCAGTACCGCTACCGCAACAAACGTATGCTCTGTAAACACGTTATCCGGATGCGGGATCGCGACCAGATTTCCGTAATCTGTCGGAGACAGTTTCTCACGCCGCAGCACGGATTCATACAATTCTTCCGCTGTAAATTCGTGTTTCCTCTCTTCCAAGCCACTTTGCATCGTCCGCTCATATTCTTTACAGCCGCCCTTCTGTATCTTCGCCAGCCGTCCGCCGGTCTGCAGTGTTTTCACCACTCGTCTGCACAATTCCAGCAGCACCGTTTCCCGGTCTGTTCCTCCTATATCTGTAAAAAACAGCGTTTCCTGATAATACTCTTCCAAAAAATCCCTGCTTTCCCGTTCAAGCAGCTTTCGTACCGCTATTTTATCACTGTCTTTCAGAAATGAACTCACTTCCAGAACCGGAACCGGAACATAAGAAGAAACCGGCACTGTCGTCAATACATAATCCACTTTTGAAAAGTCAAACGCCTTGACCTCGTACAGATTGCAGGTATACAGTTTATCAATATAATCCTTAAATTCATTCTGATACCGGTATTTTAATAACTGCGAGCTGCTCCTGCCTGACGCACAGACGATCAGAACCGAATACCGCTTTCTTCCGCCCTTTTGCTGCTCCAGCGCAAGTTCAAAAATCTCCGCCAGTTCCCCGGTCTCATCTTCTGAAATTTCACACTGAAAATATTCTTTTAATACAGACGCAGCCTGTGCAGCAATCGTATATGCAAAGATATAATTCTCCCTGATCTCATCCAGCATGGGATTACGCAGCAGGATATGATATTTTAACCGGATACTCATCGGCATCAAATGCTGTGCCAGCGTAGTCCGCAGCTCCCGGTTTTCACGAAAATCAATCTGGAACTCCCGGTACACCAGCTCCAGCATTTGCTCTGCCAGCTCTTCCAGATCGCCGTCCCTCTCCTGATTTTCTCTGTCTTCTTTATCCGTAAACGCGTCCTGCTCTTTCCGGCTGTCTGCCGCAGATTTTCCAAGAAGCAGCAGTGCAAGATAGTCTTGCTCCTCCTTGGGAAATGTCAGTGCATATTCCGCCTCCAGCGCTTCCGTCAGGCTCCGCACAAACCCTCGCTTTGCCTCATTCATCGCAGGGATCTGCTCCGTCTGTGCATACTGTCCCTGCCGGATCCTGCGCACAGCGATATAGATATGCTCCACAAAATCATTGTAGGAAATATCAGAAAACCCGATATCGTATTTCTGCGTACACCGATATACGATCTGACCGATATTCTGTAATTCCTCCGTCTGACGCTGGCGCCCCATGCCGTCCAGTCCATCTCCCTTGACGAAAATATCCGTCATGCACTGACGGATATCCAGCTCCTTTCCTTTCACGCGGATTCCATAGTTCGGCTTCTTCTCAATCGAGAGATGATACTTCCGGTAAACTTCCTCCACCTGCTTCAGCGCGTTTGTCAGCGTCCCTCTGGAAATATAAAGGAAATCACAGAGCATATCCGCTTTCACATAGTCGTTTTGATTCAGAAGATACGCCAGCAGATAATTTGTACGCTCTCCTGCCGTGGACGGAACCCGCTGAGAGTCCTCTTCCTGACACTCCAGGAACTTCCGTATTTCCGGGCGCTTTTCCGGCTCAATATAATACCCGTACCGGGGTTTTGACAAAATCGCCGCCCCACTCTTTTCCAGTGCACCGTTCAGCTCCTTGATCCGCATCCGGACCGTCTTTACACCGATTCCAAGCTGCCCTGCAAGTTCCGTTGCAGTAATATATTCCGTTTTCAATAATAATTGCAATATCTTACGTTCCTGCAGACTCAGCATCTTTGCCGCACCTCACTTTGCTCTTCCACAAATCATATCCCAATTATATCGCAAAGAGAGAGAAAAGACAAACCTTATACGCATAAAAACTGCCCGGCGAGACACCGGGCAGGATCACCTATTTTACTACGATCTTACAGCCTTCATTTCCCAAAGACTTGATTTTCCATGACGGCGGCATACTTCCTCCGTCCACAGAAAGTTCAATCTGCAAACCAGTCCGCTTTGCAAAGACCGTGCAGACAATATTTCCGTCCGTATCCGGTATGCCCACAGAGCTTTCTGCCCCATCCTCAAATTCAGAAATGCAGAGTGTCGTCCCTTCTGTATAATCATAATCCGGTCTGCTGTCACATGCTCCCATCGGCAGGATCGTATTGGGCCGCACCAGCAGTGGAAGCGTAAAGTAGTCAAACGTTTCTTTCATCCACTTTCCGCCCTCGTACATCTTACCGGTCAGCAGGTTCATCCATTTTCCTTCCGGAATATAGTATTCCACTTCTCCGTTTTCTTTAAAGACCGGCGCCACCAGCAATGATTCTCCGAACATATACTGCTTATCCAGGGTTTCGCATGCCCGGTCTCCCGGAAATTCCACCACCATCGGCCGGAGCATCGGAACTCCGGTAAGATGTGTCTCCACTGCCTGACCATACAGATACGGCATCAGTCTGCACTTCAGATTTACAAATTTCTTCAGCACATCGCAGCTTTCTTCGTCAAACAGCCACGGTACCCGGTAAGAAACACCGCCGTGCAGACGGCTGTGGGAGGAAAGCATCCCGAATGCCGCCCATCTTTTATAAATATCCGGCGTCGCGGTCTGCTCAAATCCACTCATATCATGACTCCAGAATCCAAAACCACATACCGCCAGCGATAATCCGCCCCGAAGAGTTTCCGCCATAGATGTGTAGGTTGCCGAACAGTCACCGCCCCAATGAACCGGGAACTTCTGTCCGCCTGCCGAAGCCGACCTTGCAAATACAACCGCCTGATTTTTTCCGAGCCGCCGCTCCAGAAGGCTGAATACTGTCTGGTTATACAGAATGGAATAATAGTTATGCATTTTCACCGGATCCGATCCGTCAAAATATACGACATCCTTTACCGGAATCCGCTCGCCAAAATCTGTCTTGAAACAGTCTACTCCCATATCGATCAGCCGCTCCAGCTTACCCTGATACCATTTCACGGCATCCGGATTCGTAAAATCAATGACTGCCATTCCCGCCTGCCAGAGATCCGTCTGCCAGACAGCGCCGTTCCTCAATCTGATCAGATATCCCGCTTCGCAGGCTTCGTCAAACAGTTTTGAATTCTGGGCAATATAGGGATTGATCCACACACAGATCTTCAGCCCCCTGTCATGGTAACGCTTCAGCATACTTTCCGGCTCTTCCGTAACTGCACTGTCCCATTCAAAGTTGCACCACTCATATCCATGCATCCAGAAGCTGTCAAAATGAAAGACACTTACCGGAATCTCCCGCCGTTCCATTTCATCCAAAAACTCTGTAGCAATCTTTTCATTATAATCTGTAGAAAATGAAGTTGACAGCCACAGTCCGAACGTCCACGCCGGAGGCAGCGCCGGTCTGCCTGTCAAAGCTGTATAAGCAGAAATCACCTTCTTTGGACTTCCTCCGCCAATGATATAATAATCCAGCCGTTCCCCTTCCACTGAGAATTGGACTCTCTCCACCTTTTCACTTGCAATTTCAAAAGAAACATCCCCAAGATGATCTACGAGGACTCCATATCCTTTATTACTGAGATAGAACGGAATATTCTTATAAGTAAGTTCACTTGCTGTTCCGCCATCTTCATTCCACATATCGACAACCTGCCCGTTTTTCACAAACGGAGTGAACCGCTCTCCCAATCCATAGAAATACTCGTCCACATCAATCGCAAGCTGCTCCAGCATATAATTTTTCCCGGTACTCCGGTCATGCATATGCGCCATATTCCGGTAGCTTGTCTCTGTTAATCTTCGTTCTTCGTCATAATACTCAATCTTCCAGCTATTTGCCAGCTTACAGATCACCGCAGTCACGCTGCCCGATTTATAATAAATGTGTTCTTCGTCCTCTGTGATACGAACATCGGGATCTGTATTCTCCACTTCGATAAACGGTCCCCTGCAGGGATATCCCTTAAAATGGACCAGCGATACCTTGATCACATTCTCTGCCGGACTGGTCAGCGTAACTGTCATGGAAGGAATATTGACTGTGCCTGCCCGCCCCGGAACATGTGTACTCGGCGCAAATACAGTAAGCTGCTTTCCTTCGATTCTATGGTACCCATACTCTACCGCATAAATTGGCTCAATGTCCTTTCTTGTCAGCCAATACCCATTTGTAAACTTCATAAAAACTCCTCCAACAATCCTAATGTAACTGATACGATTGCATTTTAAATTTCATTGATTGCTCTGGTTGAGCCTCCGATTATCAATTCTCCGTCAAAAACAATTCTCTGATGACCGCTGCCTTCTTCAATCTCACGGAACAAAACTTCCAGTGTCTTCTCCGTCATCTCCTTGATCGGCTGGCGGATCGTCGTGATCGAAGGGCAGTAAAATTCGGTGATCCTGAGTCCGTCATAACCCGCGACAGAATAATCCTGCGGAACCCGCTTTCCCATATCATACATTGCTTTGCACGCTCCGATCGCCATATAGTCAGACGCCGCATAAAGAGCCGTAAATTCTTCCCCCGATTCCAGCAGCCGCTTCGTTAATATGTATCCGTTCTCCATCGAATAATCGCTCTGCTTCGGTTTCATTTTACAGATCAGCTTCGGATCCGGCTCGATACCATGTGCTTTCAGCGCTTTGATATATCCGTTATACCGGAGTTTTCCGATACTCCGGTCATCCTCGGATGCTGTCAGGATTGCAATCCGACGGTGTCCGATCCTGCACAGATAGTCCACCATCTTGTAGCTTTCCTGCTCATCATCTACATATACCGAAGAGCTTACTTCGTCCGCCCATGCATCATTCATCCGCATAGACGAAAGAATAAACGGTACAGACAACTGCTTCAGCTTCTCCTGTGCATGATCAAAATATCCGCCCAGAAACACAATGCCCTTTAACCGCTTTTCCTTCATCAGTTCTATCGCCGTATCGATTTCATCCGCGGTATCCTCGACCTGATGAATATAAAGATTATACTTCTTTTGTGCAACATACTTCTGCCCGGACCGGATCATCTCTGAAACAAAAGTATTATTGATTCCCTTCGCAAGAACAGCAATCGTATTCGACTCGATTCTTTTTAAATTACGCGCACTGTTATTTGGAATATAGTTATACTCTTTGATTACTGCATTCACCCTTGCTTTTGTCTCATCATTGATCGCCGGATGGTCATTGATCGCGCGGGATACGGTGCTCACCCCTACCCCGCATATTTTTGCGATATCTTTAATCGTAACCTGACTCATTTTTTATCATCACCAATTCATTGATTTTGACTTAAATTATAGCAATTCTCGTTCTAAAATGCAACAATCGGTACTATCAGCCTTTCACTGCTCCCGCCGCAACGCCCTTGATGATATACTTCTGGCAGGACAGATAGAAAATAATGATCGGAATCATGGCAAGTACGAGCATCGCCATCATCGCTCCCATGTCAATCGAGCCATATCCGCCTTTTAAGTACTGTATCGCGATCGGGATCGTCATATAATCTGTACCCAGCAGAAGATACGGAAGCAGATAATCATTCCAGATCCACATCGCATTCAAAATGGCTATGGTAATTGCCGTCGGCTTCAGCATCGGAAATACGATCTTAAAAAATGTCTGTATCGGCGTACAGCCGTCGATCATCGCCGCTTCTTCCATTTCAATTGGAACCGCCTTCACGAATCCACAGAACATAAAGACGGAAAGTCCTGCCCCGAATCCCAGATAGATCACGATGATCCCGACCGGATTATCCAGACTCAGCATATTTGCGATCAAAGACATCGGGAACATTACCATCTGGAACGGCACGATCATCGCAAATGCAAACAGATAATACGCAATTTTGGACGCCAGCGTTTTCACTCTCGTGATATACCATGCTGTCATGGACGTAAACAATACGATCACCAGCACAGATGCAACAGTAATAAACAAAGAATAGCAGAACGCTTTCGGCAGTCCGGTCTTGGAGATTCCGCTGATATAATTTTCAATTCCCGCAAATGTCTCTGCATTCGGCAGTTCAAACGGGGCGTCGCTGATATAAAGCTTTCCTTTAAAGGAATTCATCAATACGATGGCGATCGGCGACAGGAACAGCACTGCCAGAATACTAAGGAAAACCGTCATGATCCGTCCGGTCTTCCTGCTCACTTCCATTGCTTCTATTTCTTTTCTTGCTTTCGGCGCTTTTCCCATTAGTTCTCGACCTCCTTGCTCCTTGTAAAGTACAACTGTGTCAGCGCGATCACCGCCACAATGATAAAGAAGATGACAGCCTTTGCCTGTCCGACGCCTTCCCAGCCGTTTCTTCCATAGAATGTATTATAAATATCAAGCGCAAGCATGGAAGAATCCTTGCCGGGAGCGCCAGCAGTCAGCGCCAGATTCTGGTCAAACAATTTGAACGAATTGGTCAGTGTTAAAAACAGGCAGATCGTAAAGGAAGGCATTACAAGCGGGATCGTCACCTTATATAATGTCTGAAATTTCGTTGCCCCGTCAATCTTCGCCGCCTCGACAATATCTGTAGATATATTTTGGATTCCGGCAATGTAAATGATCATCATATAACCGATTAACTGCCAGTTCATCAGGATAACCAGTCCCCAGAAGCCATATTTGGCATCCATTGACAGTGTTACTCCGAATTTATAAAGCACTCCGTTGATAATCAGCTGCCAGATGTACCCCAATACAATACCACCAATTAAGTTCGGCATAAAAAAGGCTGTCCTGAACAGATTCGTTCCCTTGATTCCCTTGGTCAGCGCCAGCGCCAGAAGAAACGCAAAAATATTAATCGTAATGACTGACACCACCGTAAATTTCACGGTAAATATCAGCGCGTTAATGAAATCTTCATTAGAAAATGCTTTTATATAGTTAGAAAATCCAACCACCTGCGCGTCCGCTACTGTGGTAAATTTACAAAATGACAAATATATTCCTATTATAAATGGCGCCAGAAATGAAACGACAAATGCAATATATGTTGGCAGCGCAAATATCGGAAAATACCTTTTCATCGCCTTTTGCATAGAAAACCATCCTTTCTGAAATGAGGCTGCCTCAGTGCGGGCAGCCCCTTTTTAACAGTTACTCATTCTGCTTTACGAATATACTACTCATTTAACGCTTCTTTCTCATACGCCCAGTCTTCTACGAGGTTATCTACTACTTCATCCCACTCAATTCCTCCCTGTACATACTGCAGAAGATCTGCCGCAAAATTATTCTTAAACTCCACGCTCGGGAATGTTGTATACACCCATCCCGGATTCTCCAGATTTTCATCAGACATTGCAGTCATAACCAGCTTTGCAAGCGGATCGTTCGGAACTTCATCTTCTGTGAACGTATCAAACGGAGCGATAAATCCCAGATCATTGATGACATATTCTTTGCCTTTATCAGAGGTAAATACTCATTCAAAGAAATCGATCGTTGCCTGCTGGTCCGCCTCGCTTGCTTTGCTGTTTACACACAGGAAACCTTCTGTACCGATACACAGTCCCTGATTCTCTTCTCCGTCCACGCCTGTATAAATCGGAAGGAATTTAATATTCTCTTCTGTAACAACATTTCCGTCTACACCCTTGATGGTGTTCCATGCCCAGTTGCCATTCTGAATCATCGCCACATTGCCAAGCGCAAACTCCGCCATAGAATCATCCACGGATTTGGAACCCAGAAGCTTCGGATCGGTACAGGAATTATTGATATACAGATCGAAAATATTCTTATAATTATCAGAATATGTAAATTCAAGTTCATCTGTGTCCTGAACACCTTTATCCTTAAATTCATAGTATACCGGCACGTTCAGCGTGTGGGTATGCCATCTCCACTCTTCACCGGATTTTAAAGATGTAGATCCGAATACGCCTTCAATTCCCAGATCGTCCTTATGGACTGTCATATCCTCTACGACTTCTTTTAATGTATCAAAATTCTTGATTTCTTCTGCAGATGCGATATCCACAGCCTTGTCCGGCAATGCAAAATACTTCTGCATGATCTCATCATTATAAATAATGCCGAAGCCTTCCACTACATATGGCATACCATACACACCGTTTCCATCCGCATCGGTCACTGCAAGATCCTTGTTCATCAGAGATTCGTACAACGTTGTATCTGACAGGTCAAGACAGTAATCCGCCCACTGCGCGTATCCGATCGGTCCGTTGATCTGAAATAATGTAGGCGCATCTTTTTTCGCCATCTCTGATTTCAGTGTTTGTTCATAGGTTCCTGACGCCGCAGTCTGCACCTTCACCTCTACACCGGTTTCTTCTGTATAGGCTTTTGCAATCTCTTCCCATACTTCCGACATTTCCGGTTTAAAATTCAGGAAATAGACCGAACCTTCCTCAGAATCTGAACTGCCCCCATTGGACCCGCATCCGATCGTAAGTCCCGCTGTCATGGCGCCTATGAGCAACATGGATACTAATTTTTTTGCTTTCATAACCTGCTCCTCCTTTGATAAAAGTTTTCTTGGTTTTGGTAACGTTTCCAAAAAACTTTTTGAAAAAATGGTATCGTTACCAATTTTAGTTTTTAAAAAAGTTGGTACCGTTACCAATCCTTGAGTTAAACATAGCATACCTGAACTATATTTGCAATACTAATTTTGAGAGTTTACTGCATTTCGTTTGTTTTTCACAATATTCTAATTGCTTTTTTGTATATTCTGCACATACGTCTGTTCCGCAACAATCTACTCCTATTCATTAATCATCGAATCTACAGTGAGCTAGAAAGCTAAAAAACAAGATGCCTACAGTAACAAATATATGCTACTGAGACATCCTATTTCCACTTTATTTTCTTGTAATCAGATTCCTACATTCCCGCTGTTCATCCCGGCTTCGGCGCCATCCTCCAGTGGCAGCCAGTCAATGACCTTCTTAATATACCGGTTCCAGAAATCCCACTCATGTCCGCCCGGTCCTTCTTCATAAGTTACCTCAATCCCGGCGTCTGTCAGGAAATCACGCATTTCACGGTTCGGCTCTAACAAGGAATCTTCCGTACCGCAGGCAAGATACATTTTCGGAAATGCGACGCCTTCCTTTTTCAGTTTTTCTACCAGCCACTTTGGATTCATATCGCTTTCTTTTACTTTCGATAAATCGCCGAAAATGCTTTCTGCAAAATCTCTTCGCTCAATAAACACCGGTGTATCATTCGTCCGTTCTTCCAGACCATCCACCACCATTGCAGATGACAGTCCTGCAATACACCCGAATGTATCATGATACTTCAACCCATTCCGGATAGCTCCGTAGCCGCCCATTGATAAGCCGGCAATGAAGGTATCTTCCCGCTTATGAGACAGCGGAAACATTTTTCTTGTAATATCTACGAGTTCTTTTCCGATCAGTTCTCCATAATAGTTATGCCCTTCTTTCTGATCTACATAGAACATATTGTCTCCGGACGGCATTACTACCGCCAGATCTTTTTCTTCCGCCCAACGCTGAATATTCGTTCCGGATACCCAATCTGTATAGTTTCCGAAAATGCCGTGCAGCAGATATAACGTCTTATACGGCGCAACATTTTTCTCCGGCATTCCCGGAAACGTCAGCTTGTCCACCGGAAGAATCACATGGAGCGGAATTGTTCTCATCAATGATTTTGACATAAAGTTCACTTGAATCAGTGCCATATTGGTTCCCTCCCTTGTAAGATAATTTTCATTTGATTAAAATAAAAACCGCCGTCCCCGAAGCTCACGATGTCTTCAAAAACAGCGATTTTCTAGTGCGCGATCAGGGGTTCGAACCCTGGACACCCTGATTAAGAGTCAGGTGCTCTGCCAGCTGAGCTAATCGCGCTTTTATGAAATTTTTGTGTCCCTTTGTTTGACGCAAGATGTATTATAACCAATACAGGGAGAAAATGCAAGTACTTTTTTTCTTTTTTTTCATTTTTTTACATTTTTCATATTTTGCACTTTCTCCCAATTCTCCAAAATACGGTACTTCTGTCTCTGATCTGCCCTGACAAAAGGATCAGATCCCCAGCATCTCTTCGAGTATCTTCTTATCTAATACGCCGCTCGCTGCTGCCACAGTCTCCCCGTTTTTGATGATCAGAAATGTCGGTACAACTTCCGCCCTGTAGTCTGCTGCGAGAGCGGGCGACCGGTCGACATTGACCCGGCAGACGCGGTATTTTCCGCGGGATTCCTGTTCCAGTTCATCTACAATATCTTTCATCATGGCGCATTTGCTGCACCATGGCGCATAAAATTCAACTAACACGGGAAGTTCTGCGTGCAGCACTTCGCTGGTAAATTCTTCTTTTGTATAATCCGTCTCTATGCGGTCTGTTCCGGTCTTGTTCTCCTTCATGTTCCGCACCTGCCCGCATTCAAGATCTTATATACTTCATCCAGGGAGCATTTCACACAGAGGATGCGCCGGTTCCATTTCGGGTTACAATATAACTTTTCACAAAGACAGTCTTTCCATGTCCGATGCTTTTTTCTCACAGTCTGGCCTCGTCTGCAATCACTTCTCCTTTGTATTATATGCGCCCGTTCTGTCCTCCGTGCGGCTGCATCGCGATCAGTTTATTGACCGGCTGGCCTTTCTGGGAAAACTTTTCTTCGTATTCGGTCATAATGTTCCCTGCATTCATTTCTTCATTATGATGTAAGTCAAACGTATACTTCATCAAAAGCCATCCGGCGTCCCGGATCTGATCCAGTGAAAAGCGGAACAGCTCTGTATTATCTGTTTTGAATTCAATCTGCCCGTTGAGATCCAGTATCTTCCCATAACGCGCCAGAAAATCTTTTGACGTCAGCCTGCGCTTCGCATGCCGTGCCTTGGGCCATGGATCGGAAAAATTCAGATAAATCCGTCCGACTTCGCCGGGTGCAAATACATCGCAGACTTTCTGCGCATCCATACAAATGAAGCGTATATTCTCCATTTCCTGATATGCTTCTATATTATTTAGTTTTTCTACCGCACGCAGAAGAACGCTGGAATAACGTTCGATCCCGACAAAATTAATCTTCGGATTTCTGGCTGCCGTCTGCAGAAGGAACTGTCCCTTCCCCATTCCAATCTCTATATATACCGGATTTTCATTTCCAAATATCTCGTTCCATCGTCCCTTGCACTCCTCCGGCTTCTGGATGACCGCCGGATGCGCCTGCAGTGTTCCCTGCGCGCGCGGAATATTCCTTAACCGCATCAAACTCCTCCTTATCGTGCTTATTTATCCTCACCGGCTTCTATCATACCACGCAAATTCCAAAAGGTCAAAGCGATTCGTGTCTTTTTTGTATTTTGTATACATTCATCTTTTTGTTGCTTTTTGGGGGAAAAAGTGTATTATAATTAACGAAGATAGCAAGATAAAAATTATAGGAGGTGTATTGTGGATTCTATTGTGAAAAAGTTGTCGGAAATTGAAGCTGCCGCTTCTTCAATCGTAGAAAACGCAGAGGCACAGAAAGCAGAACTGGACCTGGAGTATCAGCAGAAGCGAAAGCGTTTTGACGATGATCTGGACCGCCGGACCTCCGCAGAACTCCAGAAGATCCGGGATAAGCTGGAAGCGGACACCCGGGCGCTGCTTGACAGTCAGAGCGGGAACAACAGTGATTCCATTCAGGCTCTCCACCGTGAATATAATGAAAAGCATACCGTATATGCTCAGAATATTCTGAAACGGATTACAGAGGTGTAGTATATGGGAAATTTACTTACTTACAGTGGGATTGTGACGAAAGTCCGCGCAATGGAAGGGAAGCTTTTGGACGACAAAAA
The DNA here is from genome assembly GCA_958402795.1 of uncultured Lachnospiraceae bacterium. GTDB lineage: Bacteria > Bacillota > Clostridia > Lachnospirales > Lachnospiraceae > Schaedlerella. The sequence goes on from CATXUX010000010.1 coordinate 29,781, forward strand.
TTTCGAAGAAATTGCCGAGCTGCACAGCGTACCCGAAGTGGTCTCCTATCTGAAGGAGAAATCGTCTTACAGTTATGTTCTCGACAGCCTGACCGAAGAACAGCTCCACCGCGGTAACATCGAAAAGATCCTGACTTTACAGCTTTATTATGATTATTCAAAGATCTACCGGTTCTGCAGCCAGAAGCAGCGAAAGTTTCTAAAGCTATATATTGTACGGCATGAGGTAGGCCTGATCATCTACTGTCTCCGGATCGTCATCAACCGGTATCCGGTACCGTTTGATCTGGCAACGAAGAAGTCATTCTTTGACCGGTATTCGCAGCTCTCAGTTGACAAACTGATCACGTCTCACACAACAGACGAACTAATTGAAAATCTAAGAGATACCGAATACTATGCTCCTCTTTGCAGGCTCAAGGAAAAACCGGGTATTACATTATATGATTACGACCTTGCACTGAACCAGTATGCATTCTCCAAAGTCTGGAATGAGCGGAAGAAAGTATTAAAAAAGAAAGATCTGGAACTGATCACCAGAGATTATGGCTCGAAGATCGATCTGTTGAATCTGGAGTGGATCTACCGGGCGAAATTTTTTTATGATACGGCGCCCGCCGATATCTACACCTTATTAGTACCGATCCATTACAAGCTTTCGACGTCGCTTGTCAAGGAACTTGTGGAGGCTTCCTCTGCAGAAGAATTTGAGACCGCGTTTTCGAAGACCTTCTATGCACGGCACTATCATTTTTCGCAGGACTTCTCGATCGAGCAGATGTACGCAGACTGTCTCCATTCTCTGTATACATCGGACCGGCGGCGGAATCCGTATTCCATCGTCACGATCAATACGTACCTGTTCCTGAAGGAGGAAGAACTCAAGAAGCTGACGACCGCTATGGAATGTATCCGCTACGGATTAAGTCCCGGCGAGACGCTGGCATATGTTGGAGGTAAGACACAATGATTGTAAAAATGAAATTTATCAATATCTCCGGACCGCAGGATGATATCGACCGTGTCACGGATCTCTATCTTTCCCGGTATGAGATCCAGTTGGAATCGGCATTATCTGAACTGAAGACAACCGATAATCTCCGTCCGTTCGTAGAGATGAACCCTTACCGGGATTCCCTGAATCTGGCAGAACAGTTTGTCGGATATCTGGATGATCCGGATAAGACCGAGCCGGATTCTTCTCTTGATCTCAACGATATGTTTGAAATCGTCCGGAAGACAAATGAAGATTATACCGCCCTGCAGGATAAAAAGGATAAGCTGCAGAAACATATTACCGAATGCCGTGCAAAGCAGCAGATCATCGCTCCTTTTAGGCCTGTGGACTGCGATCTGCAAAATGTACTGAACTATCAGTATATCGCGTACCGGTTCGGCAGGATTCCACTGGAATACTACAACAAGCTCCAGAAGTATCTGATGGACAGTATGAATGCGATCTATGTAGAAGGCGACCGGGACGACACTTATGTATATGGTGCGTATTTTGTTTCCCGCCGGGAAGTGCAGATGACCGACGCGATGTTCCGTTCTCTGCGTTTCGAGAAGATCACGATCCCGGAAGATTTCCGCGGCACACCTGCGGAAGCCTATCAGGAGCTGGAGCGTGCAGTTGCAAAAACCACGGAACAGATCGCAGATATCGACAAAGAGACAACCGAACTGTTTGCCGGACGTGCTCCGCAGCTTGTCGCATCCAGAAACCGTCTGGAAGAACTGGCAAATAATTTCGACGTCCGCAAGATGGCGGCGCGCATGGAGGAAAACCAGCAGGATTCCTACATCCTCTGCGGCTGGATGACAGAAGACGATCTGGAGAAGTTTTCCGAAGAAATTAAAAATGACGACAAGGTCTTTCTCGTCGTAGAGGACGACAGAGACCGGCACTTTGGCGAAGCGCCTACCAAGCTGAAGAATCCGAAGTTCTTCAAGCCATTTGAGATGTTTGTACAGATGTACGGACTTCCGGCTCACGATGAAATGGATCCGACCGTATTTGTCGGTCTGACTTATTCCTTCATCTTCGGCGCCATGTTTGGAGACGTCGGACACGGCATACTCCTGATGGTCGTCGGCGGACTGCTGTATTACTTTAAAAAGCTCCCGCTTGGCGGAATCATCGCCACCGCAGGAATTTTCTCCACATTTTTCGGATTTATGTATGGAAGTTTCTTCGGATTTGAAGACGTCATCCCCGCCGTCTGGCTAAAACCGATCAGTCAGATGATGGAGCTGCCGTTTATCGGACGGCTGAATACCGTATTTATTGTATCGGTCGCATTCGGAATGGGCGTGATCCTTTTTGCGATGATCCTTCATATCATCAACGCCATCCGAAGCCACAGCATCGGAGACGCACTGTTTGACACAAACGGTCTTGCCGGACTGGTCTTTTACGGTTCGCTTGTTGCCACGATCGTCCTGTTTATGACCGGCCACAAAGTACCGGGAACCATCGTGATGGTCATCATGTTCGGCGTACCGCTGCTTTTGATCCTGTTCCGGGAGCCGCTGACAAATAAAGTTGAAAAACGGGCGGAAAAACTGGAAGTGAGTAAAGGAATGTTTCTCGTTCAGGGATTCTTTGAATTGTTTGAAACCCTGCTGAGTTATTTTTCCAATACGATTTCTTTCATCCGTATCGGCGCATTCGCGATCAGCCACGCAGCCATGATGGAAGTGGTGCTCATGCTTGCCGGTGTGGAAAGCGGAAACCCGAACTGGGTCGTTGTCGTACTCGGCAACCTGTTTGTCTGCGCGATGGAAGGTCTGATCGTAGGTATTCAGGTACTCAGACTGGAATATTATGAAATGTTCAGCCGGTTCTATAAAGGCTCCGGCCGCACATTTGAACCATACAGAAACACTGCAAAATCTGCAAAAAAAGAAAAAAAGCATAAATAAGGAGGAAGTTACCATGACTCTCACAACAAAAATCATTCTCATTGTCGCATTAGTATTAAGCATTATCATTCCGTTCGGATATTACCTGATCGGAGAGCGCAACAAGAAGCGCTACAAAAGATCCATCGGCGTCAATGCATTCTTTTTCTTCGGCACGCTCGCGGTCGCAATGATCATGATGCTTGGCGGACCGTCTGTAGAAGCTGCGGACGCGGCGGCGCAGTCCGGACTTGCAACCGGCCTCGGTTACATCTCTGCGGCTCTGGTTACCGGTCTTTCCTGCCTCGGCGGCGGTATTGCCGTTGCAAGCGCAGCAAGCGCAGCGCTCGGCGCTCTGAGCGAAGACAGCAGTATCTTTGGTAAATCCATGATTTTCGTAGCTATGGCGGAAGGTGTGTGTCTGTATGGACTGATCATCTCTTTCATGATCCTGGGGAATTTATAAGATGAAGATGTATTTAATCAGTGATAACGTAGATACCTGCACAGGAATGCGGCTTGCCGGCGTGGATGGCGTGGTCGTCCACGAACGTGAGGAGCTTCGCTCAGAGCTGGAGCATGTTCTCCACGATGAAACCGTCGGTGTTGTTCTCCTGACCGAAAAGTTCGGTCAGGAGTTTCCCGATATCATCGACCAGTTCCGCCTGGAGCGGAAGATGCCGCTGCTCATCGAGATCCCTGACCGGCACGGGACCGGAAGGAAAAAGGACTTTATCACTTCGTATATTACTGAGGCGATTGGACTGAAATTGTAAATGGAGGTACAATATGACTTTAGAAGAAAAGATTGCACACTTACAGGCGTCCTCCATGGAGGATGCAAGAGCGGAGGGAAATGCCATCATTGACAACTACCGCGACGCACTGGAAAAGATTTTACAAGATCATAAGGAAGAGGCGCAGATGCAGTCGGAGACCAGGATCCGTGCCGAGCGCGTCAATGCCCGCCAGCAGCTCAACCAGGCGGCAGCCCGCGCCCAGCTTGACCTGAAACGCCGGCAGGGAAAAGTCCAGCAGGAATTAAAGGATAAGATTTTTGAGGAGACAGCACAACTGGTCCAGACATATATGAAAACAGATGAGTACGAGGATTTCCTTATAAAGTGTATCCTGCATGCAATGAAATTTGCAAACGGCGAGCCGATGACGATTTATATCAATCCGTCCGATGAAGCGCTCCGCGACCGGCTGGAGGATGCGACCGGCGCACGGCTGACTATCAGTTCTGAGGATTTTACCGGCGGCGTCCGCTGTGTCATCCGCAGCCGCAACATTCTGATTGATCATTCTTTCAAGACACAGCTTCGTAATGAATACGACAGCTTTTTATTTATGGGAGGTGACGGCATTGCTTAAAACAGGAAAAATCTATGGAATCAACGGTCCCGTCATCTATCTGAAGGGAAACACAGGCTTTCGTATGTCCGAGATGGTCTATGTCGGAAAAGAAAAACTGGTCGGCGAAGTCATTTCCCTTGATAAGGATATGACAACGGTTCAGGTTTACGAAGAAACAACCGGACTCTATCCGGGTGAGGAAGTCACAGCAAGCGGAAGTCCTGTCTCTGTCACCCTTGCACCGGGTATCCTGAACAATATTTTTGACGGAATCGAACGTCCGTTGGAAAAAATCTCTGAATCCGGCGGCGCATTTATCACACGCGGCGTCAACGTCGATTCGCTGGACCGCGCGAAAAAGTGGTCCACGCATATCACCGTGACAGAGGGACAGTTCCTTCATGGCGGAGAAGTCATTGCTGAAGTTCCGGAGACACACGCGATCCTGCACAAATGCATGGTCCCGCCGGATCTGGAAGGAACCGTTATTCAGGTTGTCCCGGACGGCGAATATACCATTGATGAGACACTGGTCACACTGGAACTTGCCGACGGCTCTACAAAAGAGCTTACCATGACACAGCGCTGGCCGATCCGTACCGCCCGTCCGGTACACAGCCGTTTTCAGGCGTCTGTTCCTCTGATCACCGGACAGCGTATCCTGGACACGATGTTTCCGATCGCAAAGGGCGGCACGGCTGCCATTCCGGGCGGTTTCGGAACGGGCAAGACCATGACGCAGCACCAGATCGCGAAATGGTCTGATGCCGATATCATCATTTATATCGGCTGCGGAGAACGCGGCAACGAAATGACGCAGGTACTGGAAGAGTTCGGCGAGCTGACCGATCCGCGCACGGGCAATCCGCTGATGGACCGGACGACTCTGATCGCAAATACTTCCAACATGCCGGTAGCGGCCCGTGAGGCGAGCATCTATACCGGTCTGACACTGGCAGAATACTACCGGGATATGGGATATGACGTGGCGATCATGGCAGATTCGACCTCCCGTTGGGCCGAAGCGCTCCGGGAATTATCCGGACGTCTGGAAGAGATGCCCGCAGAGGAAGGATTCCCTGCGTATCTTGCCTCCCGCCTGTCCGCGTTCTATGAACGTGCGGGCATGATGCATAATTTAAACGGTACAGACGGCTCTGTAACCATCATCGGTGCCGTTTCTCCTCAGGGCGGCGATTTCTCCGAACCGGTTACACAGAATACAAAACGTTTTGTCCGCTGCTTCTGGGGACTGGATAAGAGTCTGGCATATGCAAGACATTTTCCGGCGATCCACTGGCTCACCAGCTACAGCGAGTATCTGACCGACCTCGCTCCATGGTATCATGACAACGTGTCCCCGAAGTTTGTGGATTACCGCAACCGGATCATGGCAATCCTGAACACAGAGAGCAGTCTGCTTGAGATCGTAAAGCTGATCGGAAGCGATGTTCTTCCCGACGACCAGAAGCTCATTCTTGAAATTGCAAGAGTGATCCGGCTTGGCTTCCTCCAGCAGAATGCCTTTCACAAGGACGATACCTGTGTCTCCATGGAGAAGCAGTTCCTGATGATGGATACGATTTTATATTTGTATAAACAGGCGCGCGCCCTCGTCACAATGGGGCATCCGATGTCCGTATTAAAATCAGAAGATATTTTTGACCGCGTCATCGCCATCAAATACGATGTTCCAAATGACCGTCTGGAAATGTTTGCCCAGTACCACCGTGACATCGACGACTTCTATCAGCATGTGCTGGAGAAAAATGCATAAGGAGGGAATTTATACATGTCAATCGAATACTTAGGTTTAAGCAGTATCAATGGCCCTCTGATCGCATTGGAGGGCGTACAGAATGCCTTTTACGATGAGATCGTTGAATTTATCGTAGACGGCACACAGCGGAAGCTGGGACGGATCGTCGAGATCAACGAAGACAAAGCCGTGATTCAGGTATTTGAAGGCTCCGAAAATATGTCTCTTACCAATACACACACCCGGCTGACCGGACACCCGATGGAGATCACGCTTTCCCCGGATATGCTTGGACGGACTTTTAACGGGATCGGCGAGCCGATCGACGATCTCGGTCCGATCCGTTCCAACCTGAAACGTGACGTCAATGGACTTCCGCTGAATCCGGTAAAACGGGAGTATCCGCGAAACTATATCCATACGGGAATTTCCGCGATCGACGGACTTACTACACTGATCCGGGGGCAGAAGCTCCCCATCTTTTCCGGAAATGGCCTTCCCCATGATCTCCTTGCCGCACAGATCGTAAAGCAGGCGTCTCTGGGTGAAGGTTCTGACGATCAGTTTGGTATCGTTTTCGCCGCGATGGGAGTAAAGCACGATGTTGCAAACTTTTTCCGCCGTACCTTTGAAGCCAGCGGCGTTGCCGATCATGTTGCCATGTTTCTGAATCTGGCAAATGATCCGGTCGTTGAACGTCTGATCACCCCGAAGGTAGCGCTGACAGCCGCAGAGTACCTGGCGTTTGAACAGCATATGCATATTCTGGTGATCCTGACCGATATGACCTCCTTTGCCGAAGCCATGCGTGAAGTCTCCTCCTCCAAAGGAGAGATTCCCAGCCGAAAGGGATATCCGGGATACCTGTACAGCGAGCTGGCAACCATTTACGAACGCGCCGGCATTGTTCAGGGAGTAGAAGGTTCTGTAACACAGCTTCCGATCCTGACCATGCCAAACGACGATATCACACACCCGATCCCTGACCTGACCGGCTACATCACTGAAGGACAGATCGTACTGGACCGGGAGCTGCACGGACAGTCGATCTATCCGCCGATCAACATTCTGCCGTCCCTGTCGCGTCTGATGAAAGACGGTATCGGAGCAGATTATACCCGGGAGGATCATCAGGATCTTGCCAACCAGCTCTTCTCTGCCTATGCAAAGGTAGGAGACGCGAGAAATCTTGCCTCTGTAATCGGAGAAGATGAACTGTCCCCGATCGATAAAAAATATCTCGAATTCGGGAAAGATTTCGAGCAGCGTTATATTGGTCAGGGAATGACTGAAAACCGCACAATGGAAGAAACGCTTGACCTTGGCTGGGAGCTTCTCGGACGCCTCCCGAAAGAAGAACTCGACCGTGTAGATACAAAGATACTCGCAAAATACTACAAGCCAATGGCGGAAGAGTAAACTACAAGGAGGAGATTCTATGGATTTACGTGCCTTTCCTACAAAAGGAAACCTGATGGCAGCAAAAAATTCGCTTGCCCTTGCGCAGCAGGGTTACGATCTGATGGACCGGAAGCGGAATATCCTGATCCGGGAACTGATGAATCTGATCGACGAGGCCCGCGACATACAGGATGAAATTGACTCCACATTTACGTATGCTTACTCGTGCCTGCAGCGCGCCAATATTGAGCACGGAATCGATACGGTATCACAGCTTGCATACACGGTTCCGATCGAAAACTCCATCACGATCCAGACACGCAGTATCATGGGAACTGAGATTCCGCATATTAAATATACCCCGGCAAATGAATTTCCGACGTATTCATTCAGCACCACGCGAGAATCCATCGACATTGCCACACGGGCCTTCCAAAAGGTAAAAGATCTGACCGTAAAACTGGCAATGGTGGAAAATGCAGCGTACCGGCTCGCTTCTAATATCAAGAAGACCCAGAAGCGGGCAAATGCACTGCAGAATATCACGATTCCGATGTATACAAATCTGGTCTATACGATATCGAACGCACTGGAAGAAAAAGACCGGGAAGAATTTACGCGTCTGAAAGTGATCAAAAAAATGAAGCAAAAGTAATGTGCCGGATCGCATATTTCCCGGCACACCGTCAAAAAAAGGATAGCACCGACTGCGGTACTATCCTTTTTGAATGTCAGCGTTTAGAACTCAAATACAGCAACGCCATACCCTGGAAGCGGATATGCGAACGAATACGGCTGTCCGTCGCATTCACTCTTCACGCCCTTATAGATCAGAGGACGTTCCACACCTTCCCCGCCATAGCGCTTATCGTCACTGTTGAGGATCAGCTTATACTGCTTTCTTCTTGGTACTCCGACACGGTAATCCGGACGTTCCACAGGAGTAAAATTACATACAAACAGCAGATTCTTCTTATTATCCTTTGAATGCCGCACAAAGCTGAATATACTGCGGAATACATCATCTTTATTGATCCAGTCAAATCCCTTCTCATCACAATCCAGCTCATATAACGCTTTGTTCTTCCGGTACAAGTGCAGCAGATCATTCATCCAGTTCTGAATCTGCTGATGCGGCTGCTCCTCCAGCAGATACCAGTCCAGCTCACGATCCTCGCTCCACTCTCTGAGCTGGGCGAATTCCTGTCCCATAAACAGAAGCTTCTTGCCCGGATGTCCCATCATAAACGCATATGCCACTTTCAGATTCGCAAACTTATCGAATCCCAGTCCCGGCATCTTATTTAGCATCGAGCACTTCAGATGTACTACCTCATCGTGTGACAATACAAGAATATAATTCTCACTATATGCATATTCCATTGAGAACGTCATCATATAATGCGCATTCTTGCGGAATAACGGATCCAGCTTCATATATTCGGTAAAATCATGCATCCAACCCATATTCCACTTCAACGAGAATCCCAGTCCGTCGTCCTCCGGTGCGCCTGTCACCTTCGGCCATGCCGTAGACTCCTCGGCAATCATCAGCGCGCCATGGTTCCTTCCTTCCAGCACGGAATTCAGATGCTTGAAGAATGCGATTGCTTCCAGATTTTCATTTCCGCCGTATTTATTCGCAACCCACTGACCATCCTGCTTCCCGTAATCCAGATACAGCATCGACGCCACTGCATCCACACGCAGCGCATCTACATGATAATGCTCTACCCAGAACAGTGCGTTTCCGATCAGGAAATTCTGCACCTCCGGTTTTTCGTAATCAAAAATCTTCGTTCCCCAGTCCGGGTGCTCGCCCTTTCTCGGATCTGCATATTCAAATGTCGGCGTTCCGTCAAAGTCTGCCAGTCCGTGTGCGTCTCTCGGGAAATGCGCCGGAACCCAGTCCAGGATCACACCGATCTTGTTCTTATGAAGATAATCCACCATATATGCAAAGTCTTCCGGCGTGCCGTACCGCGAAGTAGGCGCATAATATCCGGTTACCTGATACCCCCAGGATCCGTCAAACGGATGCTCCAGAATCCCCATCAGCTCAACGTGCGTATACCCCATCTTCTTCACATATTCTGTAATCTCTTTTGCGAACTCTCTGTAAGTATAGAATCCCTCGCCTTCCTCCACGTCGTGACGTCTCCAGGATCCCATATGTACTTCATAGATCGAGATCGGACTCGTCTTAAAATCCCAGTTCTCCCGCGCATCCAGCCAGGCCTTGTCCGTCCATTTCAGGTGGGAGATATCCGTAACCCGTGATGCGTTCCCAGGCCTGCGCTCTGCGTAATTGGCAAACGGATCCGCCTTATCCATGCAATATCCACTCATGGTCTCAATACAGAACTTATACATATCGCCTTCCCTCACTCCGGGAATAAATAAGGTATAAATCCCCAGCGGTTCCTGGCGCTCCATATAGTCCGCTTCCTTATCCCAGTTGTTAAACTCGCCGATCACAGAAACACGCTTCGCGTGCGGCGCCCAGACAGCAAAATAAACGCCGTCCTTACCGTCCTGCTTCACAATGTGTGCTCCCATCTTTTTGTAAATCTCATAATGAGTTCCCTTGCTGAATAAATACTGGTCCAACTCTCCGATCTCATAAGGCTGGAGCACTTTTTCCTTTTTCGTACTCTTCTCTTTTTTAGCACTACTCTCTTTCATAAGGCCACCTCTTGCTCACAACATCATTTTATATAGAACATTATACTTGAAACATAGTAAAAATGAAAGGGAAAACATGAAAATCCTAAAGTTTTTGTGTTATTTCAACAAAAAAAAGAGGTTTCTTACCTCTTTTTTTGTTCCGGCTTTTTTCCATATCCTTCATATTTTTCGCCGTAGTATTTTTTATAATATTTTCCGTAATATTTTCCGTTCTTCTCGCGTTCGATCTTGTTCAATACAACACCTAAAAACGGGCAGTCTGTCGCAACCAGCTTTTCCTTGGTTTCCTGAGCAAACCGGTACTTGATTGAATTTGACTGGATGACCAGAATCGAAGCATCACAGTGCTTTGCAATGATCGCAGCATCCACGACCAAACCCAGAGGCGCAGAATCGACAATCACATAATCATAAATATCGCGAAATGAGGTTATTGTATTTTCAAACAGTGAAGAAGACAGCAGTTCTGTCGGATTCGGAGGCACCGTCCCGGCAAACAACATATGCAGTCCGGGAATATTGGTTCCATATACGACCTCTGCCAGATTACACTGTCCGGACAGATAATGAGACAATCCGTATGCCACTTTTCCTTTCTCCACATTTCTGACCATCGCAGACTTACGCATATCTGTATCTACCAGAATGACTCTCTTTCCCAGCTCAGCCATTACTTTAGCCAGATTGAATGTAGTTTGTGACTTTCCCTCTCCGGATATACTACTCGTAAACAAAAACACTTTCTTATCCGCCCCTGCGAACTGAATATTCGTTCGAAGGGTATTCATTTCTTCCCGCACAGCATATTCCAGCGGCTTCGCATCAATGCTAATTCGTTTCATCTTTCTTTTCCTCACCACTTAAAATAATCTTTTTCGGATTTTTTATTAAGATCTGCTCCATCATGTCTTTTCCAAATTTTTTCTCCAGATATACCGCACATGCCTGAAGATTCGGTTTTCTTGATTCCAGATCATGTGCGTCGGATGCAATATAATGCACATTTCCTGCTTTCAGGAGTTCATTGCAGAATCGCTTCACCTGCCTTGAACTCCTGCCTGCAACACTTTCCGACGTCAACTGAATCTCACCGCCCAGTTCGATCAGTTCCTCGATCAGCTCTATATTCTTTACAAGGCATGGATAACGCTCTACGTGCGCTACGATCGGCTTAAATCCTGCCGCGACAAGCTCATAAACCTGATTGCGGATGTTCAGATAGGAGTGCGCTGAGGAAAACTCCGTCAGGACGTAACGGGATCCCGCCATCGTAGGCCGCTTTCCGGCGAGCAGATCGCTTACCATATCCGTGTTCGTATGATATTCGCATCCAAGATATGCTTTCATCCCTGATCTGGATTTCTGTGTCAGATTATATATTTTCCGGAACTGCTTTTCCACCTTTCTCTGCGGTGTCTCAAACATCCCACGTCTGTAATGGGGGGTGACTATGATCGCCGCCACCCCATTCTCATATTCCATTTTCATCATCTTAGCCGCTGTCATCAGATCCGCAGCGCCGTCATCCACTCCGGGGACAATATGGCAATGCATGTCAATCAATCCCTCTATCACTCGACATCCCTTTTCCTTTCTGATTTCTTTTTAAACGCATATTATTCCTGTATCACTTCCTGAATCTGCCGTTTTGCCTCTTCGATCGAAAGCTCGTCCAGATTGATCACATAAAGTTCCTGTCCTGGCATCGAATAGGTTTCTGCAGAGGTTCCTGTACCACTTGTTGTGTACGATGTAACGTTCCACTCCGCCATATCAGAAAGCTGCATCTTTACAAGCGCTGCGATCTGATCCTCCGGCATATTTGTCTCAAATGTTCCGGCAACAGAATTCATAACAGAACTGTAATTTGTCAGGATAGAGGATGATGCACATTTCTTGATGACCGCTTTGATTACTTCCATCTGATTCCGTGCACGCTGGTAATCCCCGTCTGTGAAGCTGTAACGCTCCCGCGCAAACCCAAGAGCCTGATCTCCATCCATATGATTATACCCCTGCTGAAATGTATAGTTACCGTGCCGACTGGTAAACGCCTGCTCTGAGTACACATCTACACCGCCGAGTGCATCGATAATATCCACAAACCCTGTAAAATTAATCCGGAGATAATACGGGATGTCAATACCGTACAACTGTTCAAGCGCATCCATTGACGCATCTACGCCATAGATTCCCGCATGTGTCAGCTTGTCCTTTGCGCCTCCCGTCACCGAATATGCCAGATATGAGTCTCTTGGCGTTGACAGCAAAAGTACATCCTTTGTCTTGGTATTGACAACAGCCAGAATGTTGACATCACTTCGGGAACATGTGGAAATATCTCCATACGTATCAATTCCACTCAGATACATCACAAAAGTCTCCGGCAGATTTTCCGGCACCTGAGTCGCGCTTTCTGCCGTCCCTTCCACCGGGTTCTCCACCTCGGCAATTTTACGCAGATCGGTTCCCACCCAGCTATACTGCTCGGAATCTGCGATGATGCTGACGTATGCATCATTTATGATCACAGCCTGAATCGTCTGTGCTTTCAAGTCCGTCATCATCGTATACATGTTCGCATATTCTGATGTTGTCAGGCTGCTGCCCGTTTCCTGCTCCAGTGTGGCAATTGCTTTGTCTGTATTTTCCCGGTCACGCTCGCTTACAATACCGATATTATAGTTTACGATATCCTCGACAGATTCCGCCGGATCATCCTTCATGACATACACGCAGACAATATTCTTTTGTGTCTCAACTGTCGTCACATCTGCAATAGTCCGCGTCGTCTGGCGGATGTAAACAGAGCCAAGAACACATATCGCGATCAGGATAACCGACAGCACACTCGAAATGACCGATGTGACCAGTTTTTTATGCATGATCAGCAGCAGCGCAAATAACAGGATCAGCACAACAGCAATGATTACAATGTACTTTGTCGGGATCATATCCAGCCTGACGCAGTATGTAACCACACCGACCGCTGAAACCCCATACAGGATCAGCAATACGAGTCCCACAATCTTATTGATATGTATCTTTCCTGATTTATCCATCGTCTACCCTTCTCTCTGCGAGTCCTAATGTTTTCCTTTTGTCTCTTTGCTCAGCGGAATAGCTGCAAGCGTATTCGCATTCAGATACCGCTTCACATCATCTTCGTTCTTAATCGTGTCATCCATCAAATGTAATACGATCACTGCCGCAGCCGCAAGTACAAATCCGGCAAGTGCACCGATAAGCGTGTTCTTCGGTATGCTCGGACTGGATGGTTCCTCTGTTACAATTGCATCCTCCACAATACTCGGACTTCCGGTCGGCATGATCTCTTCCAGTTGTTTCTTTACTGCGACTGCCATCTCATTCGCAATATCTGCCGCCAGCTCCGGATCCGTATTCGTTACTGAAATCTGCAGGAAATGAGATTCTTCCGGGTTCGTAACCTCTATCGAATCTGCGATCGTCTCGTAGTCATCGTCTAAATTCAAATTTTCAATCACACTTTCAATCACCGGCCGGCTTTTTGCCAGAAGTATAAAGTCTTCTGTCAAAGAACTTCCGAGCTGTACATCTGAAGTTGTAGTCAGTGAATTCTCTGAAAAAATGTATACAGATGCGCTTGATGTGTATTTTGGTGTCATCAAGAACGAAGTCACCCCAAACGCAGCCACCGCACAAATCACCGTGCAGAGTAAAATTATCCCGGCCTTACTTATCAGGACATGAAATAATTCCACAAGATCAATTTCAATCTCATCATTTTGCTGTACTTGTTCTTCCATTTACTCTGTATCTCCTGTATTTTCTAAATTTTCTGTCATTTTCTCTCTGTCTTGAAATTTTAACCCCGACTCTATTTATTCTAGCATACAGACAAAAAGAACTCAACTTCTTTTTTCTGGAAAACAAACAATAAAACAAATAAAAGTACCTGATTCCCCAGCCGTCATCAGGTACTCTAGTATTATCTTTCTTCTGTCCTGCCGGATTAATCCTGAACGTACGGCATCAATGCAACGTGTCTTGCTCTCTTGATCGCAACAGTCAGCGCTCTCTGATGCTTTGCGCAATTGCCGGTAATTCTTCTCGGGAGGATCTTTCCTCTCTCAGAAACATACTTTCTCAGCAGTGCTACGTCCTTATAATCAATCTCATCATGCTCTTTTCCACAGAACACACATACTTTTTTTCTTCTGCGCACCGGGCCTCTTCTCTTGAAGCCGTTGTCCGGTTTGCTACCCTTTTCGTAAGCCATCTCGCTCTTACCTCCTATACTGGTCACACGGGCGCCTTAATTGAACGGCAGTTCTTCGTCAATCCCGTCCGGGATATTCATGAATCCGTCTCCTGCATCCAAATCCGGTGCCGGAGCTTGCGCCTGACGGCCCGACGGCTGCTGTGAACGGTAATTTCCACGGTTCGCCTCACTCTCTGCCCGGCTTTCCGCGAACTCCTGCTCTTCTACAACGACCTCTGTCGTGTAAACCTTCACGCCGTCACGGTTCGTATAACTTCCCGTCTGAATACGTCCGGAAATGGAAACCCGCATTCCCTGACGGAAATACTTCTCCGCGAACTCTGCGGAACGTCCGAACACAACGCACTGGATGAAATCCGCGGTTGCTTCGTTGTCCCTCTTAAACCGACGGTCTACCGCCAATGTATATCTTGCAACTGCCGTTGCACTGTCACCCTGTGAATATCTGACTTCCGGATCCCTTGTCAGGCGACCCACCAAAATAACTTTATTCATATATACCTCGCTTCTTTATGCTTCCTGTTTTACGCATAAATATCTGAGCACATGATCCATGATACGGATCCGCTGTTCCACTTCTCCCGGAACAGTTGTGTCAGCCTCGAAGTGGATGAAATAATAATATCCTTCTTTCATCTTCTGAATTTCGTAAGCGAATCTTCTCTTACCCCATTCATCAACGTCCGTCACATTACCACCAAAACGTGTGATCATCTCTTTCACCCGCTCGATGTGCTCTGCTCTGTCGTCGTCTTCAAGTTTTGCGCTAAGAACAACACACAGTTCATACTTGTTCATGTCTCGCACCTCCTTCTGGTCTCTGGTCCCCGTACTCCCCGGGAACAAGGAATTTGTCTGACCGCTTATCTTGTAAACGGCATGTCACAATTTGCTATTCTATCACATCACGCAAATGGTTTCAAGTTTTTTTCCGTATTTCTTTTGTATTTTTTTCCACCAGTTTTCTCGGGACCATCACCTGATGGGCACACCCCTGGCATTTCAACCGGAAATCCGCGCCGACACGGAGGATTTCCCATTCATTGCTCCCGCACGGATGCGGTTTTTTCATTCGAATAATATCCCCGACTGCAAATCTGTCCGCCATTGTCTCTCCTTCTCCCCCTATTCTGTCTCTTCAATCAGTACGCCGTGTACAATAAAGCGCTCGTCGTCATTGACATTCGTACAGGTTGAGAGCGTCACCACTTTTGACTGCACGTTCAGCTCCACATCTACCGCGTAATTCGACGAGTTTCTGCACGTTTCCAGCCAGTTCAGATAATCCGCCTCTGTCGGAAATGTCATGGCATAATCCGCAGCGTCATCTTTCACAACCCCTGCGGAAAAAACCTGGTATGTACGCGTCTTGCCATCCGGCGTATAGATATAAAAATAAGGATGTTCCCGGCAGAATGATTCGTCCGCATATTCATTTAGCTGGGAAAACATTTCTCCGCCTACTTTCAGATTATGCCCGTAGATCAGCGTGTTGCGGTCTGTAAATGATGTCAGGTTGCTTTTATCCATAAAAATAGCGCCCAGTTTATTGTCATTGGCCGAGAATGTCTTTGTCAGATATTCCTCATTGTCCTTGCTCTTTACAACAGGATAGCTGATGATGGCCGGTTCATCAAAGCGCAGCCACGCCACGGTATCCGGATTTTCTTCCAGCAATGCGTCAAAATCAACCCGGAATTCCTCCCCGGCGTCCTCCGCATCTTCGTTTTCTGTCACGATCGCAAGTTTTTTTACCTTATCATATTCCTGACCGCCGTAATAATACGGCACCAGTGTCATCACAAGCTGGTACAGTGCAAACACAAATACGCAGACAGCAGCGATCAGCACGACTGTCGAAATGATATCCTCTGACCGGCGTCTTTTTTTTCTTTTCCGGCTCGTTACGCCCTCTGTGCCATTTCCGCGCTTCTGATTATCTGTTTTTTTTCCCATGTATCGTCTCCTCTGTCTGATTCGTTCTGTAATCTGATTCTGATGTATCTTATTCTTTGTTACCCGACAGACGGCTGCCGTTTTAAGAGTTCCTCGATCGCATATGCCACACCGAAATCCGTATTTGACTTCGTGATGTACTTCGCTGCCGCTTTTATCCCCGGGTCCGCATTTCCCATCGCAACGGTCGCTCCAAAATCCATCGACAGCATCGAATAATCATTCATGCTGTCCCCGAATACCATCACTTCATCCATTGTATATCCCAGTGATTCAATATATTCTTTCAGCACAGGGCCCTTCTGTGCCTGTACATTTGTGATCTCCAGATTCGTCGGATAGGAAGACGCCACGGCAATCTCCGGATTTTGATCCAGTTTCTTTTTCAGTCTTGCAAGCTCTTCTGTATCTTCCAGAAAAAACATGATCTTATAGACCGGCACCTGTTCTTCTCTGAGCGTCCTGAAATCCGGAACCACTTTCGTCCGTTTGGACATGCTGAGATACAGGGGGTTCTGTCGGATCTCCTCCTCGCTCAGATTCAGGAAAAATAACTTCATATGTGTAAGTGAATTTCGTTCCACTTCCTCATAAGTTCCAATCTGGTATTCATACCGATCCGTATTGAAAATCAACGTAACCGGATATGGTTTCAACAGTTCATAAATTTCCTCGCACAGATTCAGATCCATATCGATTCTTTTAACGACCTTCTGTTCCCGGTCCCGCATCTGTGCCCCGCTCGCAACGAGATAATCGCATGTCAGTTCCATCCCTTCCAATGCACTTACCGCCCCGTGAAAATCACGTCCGGTTGCAAGAATAAAGCGGATTCCCGACTCCTGCGCGCGGTGAACCGCATCCAGTGTCCGGGGTGCGATCCTGTGGTCTGCCCCCAGCAGTGTGCCGTCCATATCACTTGCAATCACCTTGATCATGCTTATTACGCTTCCTTTCCTGCTCGCTGTCCATAATTACACAGCAAAAATTCGTTCCTATTATATCATCTTATCCGGAAGAATTCCATCCTTTTTCTCTACTTGAGTCCACGGTTGAGCATGTCTTCTGCTTCGTCCATCTGCCGGAGGATCGACTGCTGCCGTTCTTCAAACAGCAGTCCCTTATTGTAACGGTAATACAGATCGCATCCATTCTCCTTGATAAACCGGACTGCATAGCTGTTGGCATTGAGTTCGGTGATAAATACGACCATCTCCTGACTCTCTCCAAAGGCGTCTTCCATAAACTGGAATGCATGGTCCAGCATATCCGCTGTGTCGCCGGTCTGCTGTTCCAGAAGCTTTGTTTCCTGTTCAAACATCGCCTTTACTTCTGCAAACATGTCCGCCGCGCCATGTGTCTCCTTTGCAAATCTCTCCAGTGTGGAGACCGTCTTTTTCATGATCATCTCGTCCCACCGTGTCAGCAGTTCTTTTTTCTGCTCTGCGGCAAGTTCCTGCTCCGCCATATGCCAGATGTCCATAATCCGTACCGAATCCTGATTTTCCTTATAGCGAAGCAGATAGTCGTACAGCTTCGTCACATATGCATCCAGCCTGCAGTTTTCGCGAAACAGCTCAGATAATTTTCCGTTGAGAAGACTGATCATGCTCAAATGCTCGTCAAACGGCGCCGCCTTTATTTTTTGCAGCGTAGAAACGTTCCATTTTCCTGCAAGGAGATCTTCCACCTGATAATCTGTTTTGTATTTATACCACAGTTCCAGATAATTTGCGAAGTCTTTCGAGATCATCCTGTGCTGGATATACTGATATACTACGTCTCTGTCTGCATGTTTTCCCAGTATTTCATAGGTCTGGATCAACTGTGACAGATCCTCCCAGCCTCGCGCTGTGGCGAACTCTTTTCCATCGACCGTCGTCTCGATCCGGTAGAAATTCTGTCTGCGCAGTTCCAGATAAGAAATGACTGCCGGGTGGATTCCCTGCCGGTATGCATACTCTTTCCAGACGTCAAACCGTGCTTCTACATCAATCTTCCGGATGCGGTCCAGCGTCACCACGTCAAATTCACGCACCGATTTGTTGTATTCCGGAGGATTGCCTGCCGCCGCGATGATCCACCCGTCCGGCACTTTCTGGTTGCCGAACGTCTTCGCCTGCAAAAACTGCAGCATTGTCGGCGCCAGTGTCTCCGACACACAGTTAATCTCATCGATGAATAAGATTCCCTCGTGGATCCCTGTCTGCTCCATCTTCTCGTATACAGATGCAATGATCTCACTCATCGTATATTCCGTTACCGAAACCGTCCTGCCTGCGTATTCCTTTTCCTGAATAAACGGAAGTCCGACCGCACTCTGCCGTGTATGGTGTGTGATCGTATACGCTACCAGTCCGATACCGCATTCCTTCGCGATCTGCTCCATGATCTGTGTCTTGCCGATTCCCGGCGGTCCCATGAGCAGCACCGGACGCTGCCGGATCGCCGGGATCCGGTACTCGCCGAATTCATCCTTTGCAAGATATGCCTCGACTGTATTTTTCATTTCCTGTTTTGCGCGCTTAATATCCATCTCTTTCTTCCTTCCTCAGATCATCTTCATCAAGCAATAGTTTCACCGCCCACGGCGGCACGTCCACATCCGTGTAATCCTCCTGAAAAAACACAAAGGCTGTTTGGTACCGGGGTTTCTTTGCCGGATATATCCCATACCCGTCCGTAAAGTAGATCAGTCCCCGGAGATCTTCAAATTCTCCCTGTTCTTCCAGCCTGTTTACATACGCAAACGCCGGGCGGAAATCGGTTCCTCCTTCTCCAAAAAGTTCCAGTGAATCCATGTAGCTTTGTAATTCCTGCCCGCAGGTAATCTTTACATCCGACTGTACCGATTCGTCACACTGTATAATATGCACGTTGACCTTCCGGAAAAAGCTCTCATTTTCGCTGAGTACACTGTATGTCTCTTCCAGAAACCGCTTCACCAGTGTGCCGGAGCAGGACATCGACGTATCGATCACCACCGCGAACTCCTGAATCTTCATCGTTTCTTTCGTCTCCACAGGTTCGATCAGCGGCATATTGCCATACAGTGACAGGCCGTAGCTGTAAAACGCATAATCAAATGTATCCGGATCTACGCCGAGTTCCTCCCGGAGTACCGAAAACTTCCGCAGAAATGCGCGGTAATCATATCGTTCCCGGTTTTCCACCTTCACCTGTCCCAGCAGATCTCCGCTTTGTTCTGACGCCTCTTTGGAAAAAGTCTCCAGCTCTGTCTGTGTCTGTTCACTGATATCCTGCCATTTCCGGTTCAGCATCGGATCCGGCTGTTTCTTTCCGGGCTGCTCGTTTTCCCACCGGCAGTGGTCGTCCACATAAAATTCCTGCTCCAGTCTTGCCAGTTCCTTTTCCGGAAGACTCCACTCCTGCAGTATCTTAAAAATCCGCTCCGCATTGAGCGTTTTCTTTTCCGCCGCCGTCTCCAGTCTGCGATAGGTCTCTCTGCGCAGCAGGCTTTTCGAAGATCTTACCGATCTGTGAAAATTGCCGTCGATCAGTCTCTCCACAGCAATATCACAGCTCAGATTCCAGTACCGCAATATGACAGTTTCTTTGCGGACCGAATGATCCGAATTATCCGGGTCCTCTGTTCCGGACAGCTCCGTTCGTTCTACACGTTGTACGTCGGACCGGCATAAGCCGGGAATGTCTTTTATCATATGACGGAATATACAGTGGTACACCATGTGCAGATATCCCCGGTTCACCAAGATCCGGTTCTGCTTATATAATCCGCCCAGTTGCCGGGGATGATAATACATCACTGCACCGTCTGTTCCAAACGGCGAAACAGACGAATCCATCTCATACACAAAGCTGCTCAGCGCCACATCCAGGAAACGCATCCCCAGATACAGTTCCGTGCGCGCCGCACTCAATATCTGGTTTCCGATTCCCGCAAGCTGCTCCCTGATCGCCCCGGCAGTCTCGCCTTCCTCCATCGAAATCCTATTTTCACCGGTAATCCTGCTTTCTTCCATTATAATATAACTCCATTTCCTGTCATTATCATCATGATGATGTTGGGTCCCCAAAACTATGATACCTACAGCTCAAACCGTCTCTTTTTCGGTTCCGGAAAGTTCTGATGCTTCTCTTCCATTAAGAAACTCAAGACTTCCCCCTTTCCGTATGCGGCGGCCTGCTCGATCGCGATATCCAATCGTTCCCTGTTCCATAGTCCTCTGCCGGAAACCACGCGCAGGCGGTCCAATTGTTCCTTTCGCACAAGGACATCTGCCACTTCCCGGAAATGTTCCTCAATATATCGTTGATACTGCTCCTCGCATCTTTTTTTCAGTCCATGCGGATACATCAGTCTGTCAAACACCAGATCCACAAGCATCTGAGTTCTGTCCTGTGTCTGCGCCAGCGGAAACAATTCGTCATATTTGCCGTAATCCACTTCTTTATCCAGGAAGCACTGCCGATAATGATTCCCCGCCCCGTGGTGCTGGGTAAACAAAATTCTGGCGGGAGTATTCTCCACAGCCTCTTCGTAATGTTCCGGAAATACGAGCCGGATCTGCTCCGCCGACTGTCCTTTTTCATAACAGTAAAATGTCACATCGATCCGCTGCCATAAATCACCTAAGATTTCTTTCACGCAGGATTTCTTTCCGTTTCGCAGATGTACATTCAGTTCGTACAATTTCCCACAGCCGGTAAACGCGCCGCTTCCGACATTCATCAGCGCATCCGTAAATTCCAGCCGCCGCAATTCTTTACAGCCATAAAAAATATAATTTCCGATTTCTGTTACCGTATGCGGCAATACCACTTCTGTCACACCGGTTCCTGCCAGCAGCCGCTCACCTTCCACTCCGATGATTCCTTCTTTGCTCTGCCATATAAGCACATCGGTTTCTTCCTGGACTTTCTTCTCCGAAAATGCATATGCCGCAACTTTCCGCACATCAAGTCCATCGATTTTTTCCGGCAGAACAACTTCCGGATCCGACCCGAACACACGGATTACTTCTATATAAGAGGCATTGTCATTGTCCTTACATACCCGATAGTGAATTTTCATGTTCCAAACACCCCTGTATGATTAACTTCCTCTATAACTATATCACACTTTTTTCTATCCGGGTGTATTTTTTAGATTGCTGTTCCCGGTCGCTTTACTCCTGTTCATAAATCTTATTTTTGTATTGACTTTTCCCGGTTCCGGCATTACGATTTCTATAGAAGTCGTCATATTTTGACAAAATTCGGGGTGAGGAATCATTATGAAAGATAAATTCAAACATTTTCTGATACTGACGGGAAGCGTCTGTATTATGGCAGTCGGCACATATTTTTTCAAGTTCACTAACAACTTTACTTTCGGAGGGATTACCGGTCTTGCCGTTCTGGTTGCAAAAACCGGAGTCCTCTCTGCCAGTGACTTTTCTTTTATTGCGAACATGCTCCTTCTGGTGATCGGTTTTATCATCCTGGGAAAGGAATTTGCGGCAAAAACAGCCTATTGCAGTATTTTGCTCTCTGTCCTTTTGTCCGCGCTGGAGCATCTCTGTCCCATGACGGCGCCGCTGACCGACCAGACCATGCTGGAACTTTGTTTTGCCATCGCGCTGCCTGCACTTGGCTCCGCGCTGCTGTTCAATATCGGCTCTTCCAGCGGAGGAACAGACATCATCGCCATGATCCTGAAGAAATATACCAGCTTTGATATCGGACGTGCGCTCATACTCACCGATGCACTGATCACAGCCGCCGGTTTTTTCGTCTTCGATATCCAGACGGGACTCTACTCTGTACTCGGACTGACCATCCGTTCTTTCATGGTGGACAACTTCATTGAAAGTTTTAATCTGTCCAAATACTTCAATGTTGTCTGCGACGAACCAGATCCGATCTGCGCGTTCATCGTCCACGAACTGGGCCGCAGTGCGTCCGTCGTCCACGCGCAGGGAGCATTTTCCGGGAAAGACAAATATATCATTTTCACAGCACTGAAGCGTCCGCAGGCGGTCCGGCTTCGGAACTATATTAAGCAGACCCAGCCATCCGCATTTATCCTGATCTCCAATACCAGTGAAATCATCGGAAAAGGATTTCACAGTGTATAGGCCAAAGCAACAAAGCAACACAAACGATAGCGGAAAAGGTGGAAAATATAAGGAATTTGATGAAAAAATCGATGAAATGGAATTGACTGGGGAGCAATAGTCTGGTATAATCATTTTGTTGTTGAGAATGTTTTACACTAAGCTCGTAAAACACCTCACTAAGTGCTCGTTAGTAAGGTAACTCCTTTCATCTAAGCTCATGAGGGACTTCTCTAAGATTCAAGGAGTACATTCGCACTAAGCTCGTAGAATACCTTGCTAAGTGCTCATTGTAAGGCGCAGTAGCCAAGCGGTAAGGCGTGGGTCTGCAACACCCTGATCACCGGTTCAAATCCGGTCTGTGCCTTTTATCATTACCCCCGGAATGCTTTTTCAGGCATTTCGGGGGTTTTCTTTACATCTATCGCTTTTATACTAATTGGGGAAAAAGTTCTTTCACCGTCGGATAGATTTTGCGGAACTTCCGATACTGTGCCTCATACTTCGCCGCCAGCTCCGGTTCCGGTTCTATGGTATCTACCACCTTGACCAGTTTTGCGGTCGCTTCTTCTACATCTGCATACTCTCCGCAGCCGACCGCCGCCAGGATCGCGCCGCCATATCCCGGACCTTCTTCGCTCTCGATCACATCCACTTTCAGGTTCATCACATTTGCAATAATCCGTTTCCACAGCGGACTTTTTGCCCCGCCTCCGCAGATTTTTGTGCGCGTGATTTCAATTCCGAGGCTTCTCGCCACCTCCAGCGAATCCCGCAGGCCAAAGGCCACGCCCTCCAGCACAGCCTGTGTCATTTCCTCACGCGTCGTGTCCATCGACATCCCGATAAACATTGCCCGCGCTGCAGGATCGTTATGCGGAGAACGCTCACCCATCAGATAAGGAAGGTAAAACACCTGATTCTCGCCCAGTTTCGTGATATTCTCCTGCTCCTTCGTGTATTCTTTTGTCCGAAGGATCTCGTCCATCCACCACTTATTGCAGGACGCCGCGCTCAGCATACATCCCATCAGATGATAATTTCCATCCGCATGCGCAAAAGAATGCAGCGCATTGTTTTCATCTACACCAAATTCTTTGCTGGAAATAAAGATGGTGCCGGACGTCCCGAGTGAAATATTGCACATTCCGTTTCCGACCGTCCCTGTACCAACTGCTGCCGCCGCGTTATCTCCTGCGCCGGCGATAATCTTTACCTCTGTTGAAAGTCCGAGTTCTGACGCCGTCTCCGGCCGCAGTGCGCCGACCACCTCGTAACTCTCATACAGCCGCGGCAGCATGTTCTCTGAAATGCCGCAGATCTCAATCATCTCTTTTGACCAGCATTTGTTCTTTACATCCAAAAGTAGCATGCCAGACGCATCCGAATAGTCCGTGCAGTGCACGCCGCTTAACCGGTAAGCCAGATAGTCTTTCGGCAGCATGATCTTACAGATCCGTGCAAAATTTTCCGGTTCGTGTTCCCTCATCCAGAGAATCTTTGGCGCTGTAAATCCTGCAAATGCGATATTCGCCGTATATTCTGAGAGTTTTTCCTTTCCGACCACCTGATTCAGATATTCTGTCTCTTTCGCCGTCCGCCCATCGTTCCACAAAATTGCCGGACGGATCACCTCATCCTCTGCATCCAGTGCCACAAGTCCATGCATCTGCCCGCCGAAACTAATCCCCGCGACCTGCGATTTGTCACAGTCCATCGTCAGTTCCCTGATCCCGGCAACAGTCTGCCTGTACCAGTCCTCCGGATTCTGCTCCGACCAGCCGGGGTGGGGAAAGCTGAGTGGATATTCTTTTGAAACGATCTTGTGGATCTTTCCCTCCTCGTCCATCAAAAGCAGCTTCACAGCAGATGTACCAAGATCTATCCCAATATATAGCATCGTTTTTAACCTCCATGCACTCCTATGATTGCCAGAAACGGATATGCCGCCGATGACATATCCGTTTCTGAAAGCTGCTTCTTATTTCCACGGATTTTCGGTCGGATATCTCACGCCTGCCGGCTGGTTATATCCGATCTCTTCTACCGACACGCCAATATATTTAAACACTTCGTACAGTGCTTTTCCGTGATTCCCGAATGCAACCGCTCCATGGTGCGGGAAGTTCTTTTCAATCAGAACGTGACGGTAAAATCTGCCCATCTCCGGAATCGCGAAAACTCCGATCGAACCGAAAGAGCGGCTCGCTACCGGAAGCACTTCGCCCTGCGCGATGTATGCACGCAGTTTGTTGTCCGCGGTACTCTGCAGACGGAAGAATGTAATGTCTCCCGGCTTGATATCGCCCTCCAGCGTCCCCTGCGTCACTTCTTCCGGCAGAGAACGTGCCATGATCAACTGATATCTCATTTCGCAGAAAGACAGCTTGCCGGAAGCAGTATTCCCACAATGGAATCCCATGAATGTGTCCTTATGCGTATACGGATATTTGCCCTCGATGTCTTCTTTATACATATCTGCCGGAACATTGTTGTTGATATCAAGCAGAGTCACCGTGTCCTCGCTGACAACCGTTCCGATAAATTCACTCAGTGCGCCGTAAATATCCACTTCACAGGACACCGGGATTCCCTGCGCGGTCAGACGGCTGTTGACGTAACATGGAACAAAACCGAACTGTGTCTGGAACGCCGGCCAGCACTTTCCTGCGATCGCGACATATTTGCGGTATCCTCTGTGTTCCTCGATCCAGTCCTTCAATGTAATCTCATACTGCGCCAGCTTCGGAAGGATCTCCGGTTTCTTGTTGCCCGCTCCCAGTTCTTCCTCCATCTCCTTTACAACCGCTGGGATCCGCTCGTCTCCTTCATGTTTGTTGAACGCTTCAAACAGATCCAGTTCCGAGTTTTCCTCAATCTCCACGCCCAGATTATAAAGCTGCTGGATCGGCGCATTGCATGCAAGGAAATTCAGCGGACGCGGTCCGAAACTGATGATCTTCAGATTATTCAGGCCGATCACTGCCCGTGCAATCGGACGGAATTCCGCAATCATATCCGCGCATTCCTCTGCCGTTCCGATCGGGTACTCCGGAATATATGCTTTTACGCCGCGCAGCTTCAGATTGTAGCTTGCATTGAGCATACCGCAGTACGCATCGCCTCTGCCCTGCACCAGATTGTCTCCTGATTCTTCCGCAGCCGCGACAAACATCTTCGGCCCCTCGAAATGCTTCGCCAGCAGCGTTTCTGAGATCTCCGGTCCGAAATTCCCAAGATATACTACCAGTGCGTTGCAGCCGGCCTTCTTAATATCTTCCAACGCCTGCACCATGTGGATCTCGCTCTCCACGATACAGATCGGACACTCATAGATATCCGCGTCTCCATACTTCTCTGTGTACGCCTTCATCAGCGCCTTCCTTCTGTTCACCGACAGACTCTCCGGGAAACAATCCCTGCTCACCGCAACAACTCCGATTTTCAGTTCCGGCATATTATTCATAACCATGTACCTGCCTTTCTCCTGTATTATGGGCGGTATGATCCGCTTCCTGCCCGGATCGCCACCCGATTCACCTTATGTGTCCATCATAGCAAGTTTTTTCGTTTACGGCTACCATTTATTTATCTAAGCAAAGGTCATTTTTTATCTTTTTTCTTATCGTCAAGATCCGGAATAATTGACAAGCACCTCTTTATCCATTATAATTTTTTAAAAATTACGAAAGGGTAACCACTATGAACAAAAGATTACGCCCGCTTCTGCTGGCCGGAATTCTCATGGCCGGAACTGTTTTTTCAGACATATCTCCTTTGGTCAGGGCTGCTTCGGATCCAAACGCCGGACATGATATTCTGGAACCAAATGATTCCCTGGAAACATCTGTAAAGCTACGGATTCCTTCCAAAACAGAAAGCTATATTTCTGCGGCAGAGGATACTGATTATTATCAGTTTACATTGACCGAAGAAAACAGGATTTCCATAACTCTGACACAGCCGGATGAAGAAAACGTATATTATGATGTTGTTCTCTATGATCAGGAATACAATGTTCTTAAAAAGTCTCAGTTAAATATGGCACAGTCTGTTGTGCAGACTTTACCTGCCGGAACATACTATATAAAAGTTGCTTCTCTGAACGGGGAATCCTCCCTTCAGTCCTATATACTCCGGCTCAGCCGGATTTCCGGTACCGGACTGGATTTTTCAGAGCAAAACCTTCTTACCCAGTCGCTTCATCCGGATTCTGCAGTTGCGTTTGATATGGGATACGGTTTAAACAGCGGAGGGCATTTTCTAATGGCAACTGCTTATCTTGCCCGCTGGAGCGGTCCTCTGGCAGAAGAGGCAGATCCATATCCTGAATATACGATTACGGAGGTTACCGAAGACAATGATCTCGTGTTTGATCCTTCCGAAGAGGATATCCCGGTTCTGACGGATACATCCCCTCTGTACCATATGCAGAACGCGATCTGGCTCCCCACCAGAGCAAACGCACTGGACAACGACCACATAAAATCCGCAATTTACACGTATGGAGCGGTAACTACAAACTATCTTGACGTCACAGAATTTCGAAACGAAGATACCGCAGCCATCTATGTTCCGGAGCTCTCTGACGAAGAACTCTCCGGATACGACAGCGCCTACCATGAAATAGCACTGGTTGGCTGGGACGACAATTATTCTGCAGAAAACTTTGCTCCTGCCACACCGCCCGGAGACGGCGCTTTTATTTTCAAAAACAGTTGGGGAGAAGACTGCGGAGAAGCCGGATATTATTACATATCCTATTACTCATTAGATCTTTTACTCAATAATGGAGCATTATATTTCGTAGAAGAAAATACAGATAATTACAATACGATCTATCAGTATGATCCATTTGGATATGTCGCCGCGGTTTCTTCCGAAGAAAATATTTTTGCCGCAAATATATTTACCGCAAATTCCCGGGAAATATTACGGGCAGTATCTTTTATTACCCTGGATGAAAATACAGATTATGAAGTCTACATTGAAATCCAGGGCGAACGGCAGAAAGTTGCCGAAGGAAGCGCACGATATGCCGGATATAAAACCGTAAGGCTCCAGAATGAGATTTTGCTCGAAGAGAACACTCCCTTTATGGTCATTGTAAAATTCCACAGTGATTCCGGCGAAACTGCTTTTCCGCTTGAATGTCCGGTCGAGGGATACAGTGCGAAAGCAGACAGCCTCCCCGGCATTAGTTTCATTTCAGCGGACGGGGAAAACTGGGAAGATCTCTACGACAGCAGAGCAAACCCCTGTATCAAAGCATTTACTTATGACGCTGTAGTAGGAGACGGACAAGCAGAAGGCGTCAGTTCCGAAATAAACGTGAGTGAGGAAAACCAGAACACAACTGAGATTTCGGACGGAATCACCGGTTATTCACTGGTCATCCCTGATCTTACCGCATCAGAACAGACACTATCGAAGGACGGTAAAGCACGCGGAGCCAGAATCACAGGATTTCAAACAGATGTATCTGAAGAAGAAGCCCCGATTCTGAATCTCCCGTCCCGTTTTGATCTGAGAGACATCGGTGCGGTAACTTCCGTGAAGAATCAGTATGAAATGGGAGCCTGCTGGACGTTTTCTACAATGGCTTCCGCAGAAAGCATCCTTTTGCGAAACGAAAATGCCTCCTACAGTTATCCTGTGAATCTTGAAATTGCAGGTGAAAAAACAATCCTGTTGACCAATGATACCCCGGAGACTGTTTACGAAGCAACGGCGGTTCTTTCTACAGATATGGCAACTACAGACGTCATCATCTGGGAACTGTCCGGAGATCTTGACAGTATCGAAATAACAGACCAGCCTCTGAGAAGCGCAAGCGGAGAAAGCATTGCATTGTTTACAGCAAAAGAGGAAGGTTCTATTACCCTGACAGCGATAAGCGCGGCCGATGAAACCCGGCGGGATACGATCATGATCAATATTTACAACGAGAAGCAAGAGGAACCGGAAGACAACCCTGCAGACACTCCGGACGACAATCCGGACAACAATCCGGCTGATGTCCCCGATGATCTCCCGGCTGATGAGCCTGATCCTGCTCCGGCAGACACCCGGACGGACACAGACAACGTTGCCTCCTCATCGGATTCCCCGGCAAACACCTCTTCAGACGGTCAGACTTCCACTGCTGTCAGCACCGGAGATGAGACTCTGCCGGAGTTCTGGCTGATCATTGCAATACTGGGAGCCGGAATAATTCTGACCATACAAGTCAGAAAGCGAAAAACTGCACAAAAGATTTAACTGACTTTAAAACAGGGCAGGATGCGACTTATGGAAGTTACATCCTGCCCCGAACAATTTTGAAAACAGAAGATATTCTCTCAGAAATCAATAATTCTTTGCATTGATCTCAAAGTAAGCCTGCGGATGATTGCAGACAGGACAAACCTCCGGCGCTTTTGTGCCGACAACGATATGCCCGCAGTTCCGGCACTCCCAGATCTTGACTTCACTCTTTTCAAATACCTGTGCCGTCTCCACATTACTGAGCAGCGCACGGTAGCGTTCCTCATGATGCTTCTCAATATCGGCTACCATACGGAATTTTGCAGCCAGCTCGGTAAACCCTTCTGCCTCCGCCGTCTCCGCAAAGCCTTTGTACATATCTGTCCACTCGTAGTTCTCGCCCTCTGCGGCAGATAGCAGGTTGGCGGCGGTATCACCTATGCCGTTCAGCTCTTTAAACCACATTTTCGCGTGCTCTTTCTCATTGTCGGCGGTCTTCTGGAACAGAGCGGAAATCTGCTCATATCCTTCTTTTTTCGCTACAGAAGCAAAATAGGTATACTTATTCCGTGCTTCAGACTCTCCGGCAAATGCAGCTTCCAGATTCTTTTCCGTCTGTGTGCCTGCATAAGGGTTCTTCTTTTCTTCCGGCTGGAGAACAAACTTTTCAGCCGGCTGATTACATTTCGGACATTTTTCCGGAGCCGTCTCCCCTTCATGTACATAACCGCAGACAGAACAAATCCATTTTTTCATAGCTCTTACCTCTCTTTTCTCTTCAATGTATGTTGATTATAGCATGTTCCTCTCTGCTTTTGCAAGAAGCACTCCCCTGAGAAAGCGCTTTAAAACTCTTTTAAATTCCTTTATTCTGCTAAAATCGGTTTTCCCCTGTCAGCCACTCTGCAGCATAATCATATGTCGTTTTCATCGTATCGCCAAACTGCCCCTGATAGGATTCATACTCTTTTGCCGTTTTGATCCTATGGCTTGCTCCTTCTACAAAGACGAGCTGCCTGTCCTCTGCCCCAGACATATTGTAGATCGTCTCAGACGCCAGATATTCCCAGCCGCCTGTCATTCCCATGACCAGCGTCGGCACATGAATGCCTCTGACGTTTCCCGGCGCGGCAGCATAAGAAGAGTCCCAGTCAATTCCCCAGACATGATCTTCGTCATACCCGAAGTCTTCTTCCGTGCGGATGGCGTAAGAGGAGAGGTATGTTTTCACCGAAAGAAATCTTGCTCCCTCCCGGAATGATAAATGGTTCATCGTCATCATACTGGCCTTCCCCTGCCTTGATTTTTTCCAGCCGTTCCTGCGCCGCCGCGATCAGTCGCATGTTGCGCTGTCCCTGCGCGGTCTGGTATCTCCGTATAAATTCATGGCCAAACGTCGAGCCTTCCGGTTCAAATTCATTTTCCGGGTTAAACAGATCAATGGAACGATCCAGACTGAACAGCTGCATGACTGCATTGCCCCAGTTCGCATCCAGAAACATGATCCCGTCCGCCGGAGGGAGATCGTGCTGTGCCTGCCACGGGAACAGCTTTTCCGAACCGGCGAATATGTCTCTTCCGTTCTCGGCGATACACTGATACGCACTCAGCAGGGAGGCGCCTCCGCTGTGGCCCATCAGAATAATCTTTTCAATTCCGTTCAGCGATCTCAGATACTCGACCGCTTCCTTTACACATTCCAGCTTTTCATTTTGTGTAAATAAGATACCTTCTTTATTCATCACATTGGCACAAAGCGTTCGGATACCTCTTTTGGCAAGCTCCGGACCGGTTGAAAATGTGAGATAATCTTCATCGGAGTGCATAACTAGAACCGCAATTCTGCGATCCGGTTGTTCTCCACTCTCCGTCTGTTCTTCCCGGGGTTCATACAAAACCGCCGGAATCCGTCTGCCGAGACGCACAAACGTAGATTTTACCTCCTGATAATCCCATGGCCTTTTGCCCCTTCTTCTTCCCTTTTTTTCACCACATTTCTCATGCCTGTACTGCATTTCCATTCTTTTCATCCTCCTGCTCTTTCTTTGAAATCAACTTGTATGCATAGATTCCCAGAGGGATTACAACGACCAGACTCAGAACATCTGCGATTGCCTGCGTCGAAGCGACTCCGTACACGCCAAACAGCTTCGGCGCGATCCACAGTGCCGGGAAGAAGCAATATCCCTGCCTCGTCAGGTTGACCGCAAGAGATTTTCCTGCCATGCCGACCCCGGCATAGAACATATTTACAATCGAATTGACTGCATGGGCGACAAGTACAAGGCATTGTGTCCGAATGCAGAAAATTCCGATTTCAAGAACTTCTGCATCTGCTTCTTTGTTAAAAATATGCACGATCGGATTCGCAAATCCGGCGATGATCGCTCCCATTACAATCCCGCCTATGATCGACACAATAATTGCAAAGCGGTAGCTTTCCCGGACACGTTTCCATGCTTTCGCTCCCCAGTTAAATCCTGCGACCGGCTGGTACCCCTGACCGAATCCGAGGATGATCGCGAACGGGAATTCCATGACACGGTTTGCAACCGAAAGCGCCGCCAGTGTTGCTGTCGAATACTCTCCTGCCACCCGGTTGATGGATACGGTTGCCAGGACTGCAAATACGCTCCGGAAGAAAGAAGAGGAACCAATCGTTATGACTTCTTTTACGTCTTTCCAGACCAGTTTGAAACTGCGCACAGACAGCCGTACCGACGTTGTCTTTCTCAGATACGGAAACAGGAGAAGACAAAAGCTGACCAACTGTGACAATGCAGTTGCCATCGCGGCTCCGGCAACACCCAGTCCGAGTCCGTAGATAAATAACGGATCCAAAAAGCAGTTTATGATTCCGCCTGCTCCGATCCCGATCATCGCGAATGTCGTATGTCCTTCACTTCTAAGACACATATTCAGGATAAAACTTCCTACCATAACCGGAGATGCATACAGAATATAGCTCGCATATGCGATCGCATATTCTCTGCAGTCCGGCGTCGCCCCCAGGAAATTTACCAGCGGATTGATCGCCGAGAGACATACGATTGCAAAGACGGCCCCCAGTATCACACCGCAGATCAGAGACGTTGACAAAACACGGTTGGCGTCCTCCTGCTTCTTTGCTCCCAGAAGCCGCGCGATATAGCTGCAGGCTCCTGCCCCGATCAGTGAACCAAGAAGTGTGACTGCTCTGGAAAGGGATGCATTTACACCCACCGCCGCCGTAGCGTTTGTTCCAAGCGTACTTACAAAATACGTATCTGCCAGATTATAGATCGTTGTAATCAACTGTGCGATGATCGTCGGCACAGCCATTTTCGGTATCAGACTTGAAATCGGATCTGTCAGCAAGCTCTGCTGCTTCTCCTTTGACATATTATTTGCTCTCATATAGCTTTCCTTCCTCCTTCATCTGCCTAATTCTTTTTCTCTTCAGCCTGATTATAGCATCCGTTTCCTGACTCATCAAATCCATTTCATATATGATTCTTTCCGTATAGGAAATTATATAGTAAAAAAGGAAGCTCCGTTCCTTGTTCTTACAGGATCAGGCTTCCTTACCTACATTATTATGATGAGCCGGGAGACAATTTATCTTTCCGCTCTGTCTTTTGATGTCCCATTCCATTCCTTTACCAGTTTTCCGAGGATCGTGTACAGACTATTTTTTTCTTCTTCCGAAAGAATCCCGAATAGCTGTTCCAGATCCGGACTCTCCTGCCTGCGGCCGTCTTCTCTTAGGACTTCATTTCCCTTTTCCGTCAGCGATATCCGGGCGCACCGGCGGTCCTCCTCGTCCTGACGGCGCACGATCATGCCTTTATTTTCCAGTTTACCAAGAAGTTCACTGACCGACGCCCTGTGAATCCCCAGTTCCTCTGTGAGTTCACGTTGATTCATCTCTCCGCCGTTTTCACTGAGAATCAGCAGGATCTTTCGCTGGCTGGAGTCCTCTCTCCCGCTGTGATGCAAATAATGTCCGCACTGCATAAATCTGGCATACAGTCCTTCCAGTCCCTCTGCGCCGGTATCCAACCCATGAAACCGGTGCCTGCGTTCTCCGCGTTCTCTACCGTTCCCGCGTTCTCTGTGTTCCCCATGACCGCCATGCTCTCTGCGTCCTCCACGCTCTCCACGATTCCCGTGTTCTCCGCTCTCTCTGCAGTCCCGACGTTCTTCATATTTTCCACGTTCTCTGTGTTCTCCGCTTTCTCCACTCTCGTAATCTTCCAAAATGATTCCTGCCGCGCGCCTTCCTCGGTCACAACGGAGCGCATCCATCGGACAATGTCTGCCACATTCATTACATACCTGCTGATCGTTTGTTTCCATACTCTTTGTCATATCAAAAACCCCTTTCATTTCTATGTATAAATTTCATTTTGTATTGTACCTTACAATATGCATTATATCCTTTTTATTCTATTTTGTCAAGTACCATACAAAAATTTTTAGCATCCTATTCCTTTATAATAGGAAAAGTCTTTCCGTAGAAGCTGATACTTCTACAGAAAGACTCTTCTCCGGATCAATCCGCATCCAAGGGTTTATCCTTGTATTCTTCATAAAGATCCGGCAGCACCTGCACAAGATGTGCCCTCTCACACGTATTGTGAATCAAGATATTCTTCAGCAGTTCTTCCGAAACAGGCGTCTCGGGATCCCGTATGATTTTTCCGTCCTTTGCATAATAGCCAAGCCACTCACAGTTGATATTTTCACGGCCTCCCATTGGACACGGACGGCTGAAACGGAGTACGAGATGATGTCCCGGTCCGTCAAATTCTTCCCAGCATGCAGATGCACGGCAGTCATTCTCTTCCAGTTCTTTTTCATACTCCGGATCAAGTCCGTAATCCTTCAGGTCGATGTTATGGGACACGGCGGCAATTCCGGTGCGCGGATTCGTTCCTTCTCTCATTGTAAGCGTCTCCAGTGACCAGACTCCATCCTGATCATCTATGCCGTTTACGAAATGATGGTCCCAGTGTTCCAGCGGATTCCAGATTTTGTAACGAAGATTCCCCATCTCCGGCGTCATGCT
Source organism: uncultured Lachnospiraceae bacterium (assembly GCA_958402795.1). Classification (GTDB taxonomy): domain Bacteria; phylum Bacillota; class Clostridia; order Lachnospirales; family Lachnospiraceae; genus Schaedlerella. The sequence continues at coordinate 63,488 of CATXUX010000010.1, forward strand.
TTTGGAATAATGGTTATAGAAGTTTCCGTACCACCGGCGCCATTTTCCGCTCCATGTCGGCGGCGTCACAGAATATTCAATATAGAAGCCTGAGCCATCGGGCATCATCGTATATCCATAAACGATATTTCTGGTCTCTTTGATCTTGAGCAGGTCAAGCCAATGCTCTACCGGAATCGCGTCCGCCGGATCCATCGGACCTGCGTCAAGAATCTGCTGCTGCAAAGGATTCGGCCGGCAGAATGGATAATCTGTGTAAAATCTGGACACCGGAAGTTTTTTCTCCTCCGGAAGCAGTTCCGGTACTTTATAATAATAAACGTTTTGATTCTCAGCCATTTTCCCAACTCCTCTTATTGTCCGAGCAGTGCTCCGCCGTTTACCGCGATCACCTGTCCTGTAATGAAAGACGATTCTTCACTGGCGAGGAAATTCACGATTCCTGCAACATCTTCTGGTTTCCCGAGTCTCCCGAGAGGCGTAATGGAACGGTAATATTCACGCATATCGTCCGGAAGGATGTCTTCCTCCGGAACATCCTCTTCGATATGTCCGGTCAGAACTGTGTTGATTGTAATGCCAAGCGGACCGTATTCCTTCGCCATTTCATAGGTCAGGGCAATCATTCCGCCTCTCGATGCCGAAAAGGATGGGTTCGGATACCAGCCTCCTGCAATACCGGAGTCCGTCGTCAGGTTGATCACCCGCGGACACTTACTCTTTTTCAAATACGGAAGCGCAAGCTTCGTATTGAAAAACATTCCCTCAACGATCTCCATCGAATGATGCCACACCTTTTTATCGGTCTCCTCCATATCATGGCGGTCATGTCCGCCGGAACCATTGACTACAACATCGATGGAGCCGAACCGGTCATAGATCCACTGCAGCACGTCTTCCTGTGTCGTGTCTCTGTGGTACAGATTTGGATCACAGGCAATATTTTCTTCCAGCCGTGCCTGCGGGTTCTGTGCAAATGCAATGACACGGTCCGCATATTCCGGATGTTCCGCGAGGATTTTGTTCCTCGCGTTTTGTCCTTTTCCGTGGAAAGAGCTCATAAAAGCTACGTTCATTCCGGCTTCCAGCGCCATGCGGACAATCGCAAGACCGTTATTGCCCGCACCCCCTGTAATAATCATGGTACGTCCTTTTTGTGTAAACATATCATCCATCTCCTTCCTGCATTCTATTCATCTGCCGCTTCTGCAGCATGTTTCTGTTCCAGTAATTTTGCGTTTTCCTCCACACGTTTCTTGCTCAGTGGATAGATCGTCATCAGAACGATCACCATAAGTACATAGATTACAAACGGGAACAGGGTCGTGATCGAGAAGATCCCATAGATTCCTCCGTCTGCTCTCGTCCCGGTACGGATTTCTGTATCGTCTACGATATCACCGACCAGAGACCACTGAACCTGTCCCCAGATTCCCAGTCCGGCAGTCACAAGGCCGTAGAACACAAGCCATACCACTGCACTGTGCGTGTGTGTAAAATAGCAGATGAGCAGCATAACCGCGGAAAAACCGATGCCGAGAGACGCGGCTTCTCTTTTTCCGAATTTTTTTACAAGCGGAACGACAGTCAGTGTCATAAGAAGCGTAATGACCGTTTCAATCACGCCGCTTGCAGACTGTGCAGCTACATTCTGCAGATAATTCGGATACAGATAAGCACTCATACCATGCAGTCCCTGGTTTCCAATCTCATACAAGATTACTACGATGGCAACACCGATCGTTGCACGGTTGCCCAGTGTATTTTTCAATGCTTTTCCGAATCCGCGCAGTCCATCGTCGGCTGTAGACGGGATTTTCACTCTTTCGGTTGTCAGGAAATAGCAAACCATATACAGTGCAAATGCAAGGATTGACAGCACTGCCGCCGCAACAGCCGTCTTTGTCCCTGACAACTGCAGGTTGCCGTCCTGATCCGTATAGTATACGATCAGCGGAAGAAATACGTTGATGCATGTCATCGCAAGCGTACCGCCGTCGTTTTGGAACGGTCGCAGATCTGCCCCATGGCAATATCGCTGACTGCATCGACGATCTGCGCCAGCATCATCATAATACCGATCACCGCGGCAGAAACTCCCATAATATCTGTATAGAACTTCATAAGAAATCCCGAGCAGAATGTAAATGTCAGGTCACAAGCAATATTTCCACTTAAATATCCTACATTATCCCTCCAGCCAAAAGGCCTTGTCTTTTGATTGTTCATTTTTTCCTCCTCATCCGTTCAGGTAAATTCCTTTAGTCAGCATCGATCGGCTGATCATGATACTCTGCATACAGTTCCGGCAGAAATGTATAAAGATGCTCCCATTCCACTAACGTGTGGATCACCACCGTTTTCAAATATTCTTCCGTACAGTACGTTCTTTCATCGCGCACAAGTTTTCCGTTGACCGGCCTCCAGCCGATCCATTCGCGGCTTCTTGTCTCAACGCCGCCCAGCGGGCATGGTCTTGAATACGAAAGACACAGGTGTGTCCCCGGCGTATCAAACGTCTCATAACTTCCTTTTCCGTTTGTCTGGCATCCCGCCTCCTGAAGTTCCTTCAGTCTTTCCTCTGTCAGGCCAAAATCCTTTAAGTCAAACTGGTGGCGGATCGTATCATACATCCGCTCGCCCTGCCCGAGGTCGAGACTTTCTGTCGTGTGGATCCCGTCCGAACCGTCCTGCCAGTTCTCATAATAGTGGTCATAATGATCGGCGTAGTTCCAGATTTTGTAGCGGAGATCCCCCTCTCTATGCTGGAGGGCCGCAGACTGATCGCGCACAGCCGCTCCAACGGAGCATACCATCTGGATACCCTGAATTTTCAGGCAGCCTGCAGAAAAGAAGGATTTGAGCCTGATTTTTCTTCTTCGGTCTCTTATACTTCCTCCATCATGAAGCTGATCAAAAACGGACAGGGCATTGCAGCGCTCTACTGCGGTCAGATACCGGAAGACCAGCTTGATCCCGACGTGTCCGCAGTACCCCTTGTACCAACGATCGAATCTACCGTATACCTGCTCTATAACCGGAAACATAAGCGGACCGCCGCGAGAAAAGAATTTATGAATTATCTCATCAGCCAGTAATACATATGCAGGATACTATCAAAACCCCCTTTTTCTGCTTATTTTCTTATCAGCAGAAAAAGAGGGTTCTGTAAATGTTCATTTCTTTCCGTAGTTTTTCTATTTTAGTCCCTTGACAAACGGGATCAGACACAGCAGGACAACAATCCCTGCGATTCCTACAAGAATCCCTACAATCATATTGCTCCATACCATAGTAAGGCACATACCCACTCCCAACAGCAGCGCTCCTGCGATTCCGATCAGGGATGCCCCTATCGTTTTTCCGGATACCCGAACCGGTGCTTTATGCTCCATTTTTCTCCAGACAAGAACCATGATCAGCAATACGACCGCGCCGATCGTCCCCATAATAACCCCCGGCTTGAATGCGTTCCACTCCGGGATCAGCGCCATACACATTCCCAGCGCAAATAAAATGCCTCCGATCGTTCCTAAAATCATCGCTACAAATGTACTCTTTTTCATGATTTCACGCCTCCTGTTTTTCCCGCACGTTTTTCTTCCTGCATTCTGGCATGTTCCTCCCTTTGTGCCGCCGCAGCCTCTTCCCGCATTCTCTGCTCTTCGGACAGTCTGATTCTTGCCTCTTCTACCGTTTCACCTTCTTTGGTCAAAAACTGATCCACAAATTTATCTGCAATTTTATTGAATCCGCCGACTGCGCCCTCCTCAATTTTTTTGTAGCCGCCTACAACTCCTTCTTCAATCTTTTTGTAGCCGCCCACTACTTCTTCTGCGATTTTCTCATTTGCTTTCACCAGCTTTGATTTCGCCATCTCATGATTCTCCCTTCCGTTTGTTTTATTGTTTACGTGTGTAATATAACACCGGATTGTTTGGGGAACGTTTTCGTTTTGTTTCTGAAATATTAATTCAAAAAAAGAATGTGCTTCGCACATTCTCGCGCCGAAGCGCGGTTGCGTCAGCAACCATTTTCCACTTGCGCGTAGTGCGCATCCACCGGAGGGTTTTATGATATAGGAAACACAGTTTCCTGTATCATAAAAAAGACGTATGAAACAGTCCGTCTCACACGCCTGGATTTTTATCTTCATATTCAGTTTTACTTTCAACTGCTATACGATTCTCCGCCGATTAAAATTTTCTTTCCCTGAAAGGCAAAACCATATCTGCGAATCTTCTCCGCCGGAATTCCTCTTGCAATCAATGCTTCGGCATATCTCTTTTCCTCGATCTGCCGCAATGCTGACTGAACCGTCGCCGCTAGATCTGCCTCCTCGTCTGCATCGCGCACCTTAAATTCCAAAATGATCGCATCATCTGACGGTTTTTTTGGTTCCAGCATCACATCATATCTCCCAAAGCCACTTTCCCGATTCGAAGTGATCACATAACTTTCCTCTAAATCCACCAAAAGGCCCAACACAAAACCGTGATAAAATCTTTCTGGTTCGCTTTCTGCAGAAGGTCTGTTTCCAGTATCAAAAAAGCTGAAAGTCGCCATCGCCACCCGATTCATATACACATTCATTGCCTTTAAATCATTCTGCAGCATCGCCTTAACGAAATCATTATACCCGCTGTCATAATCCGCAAACCATTCATGTATCATATTACAAAACATACTGCGCACTTCTTTGTTCGTCAGTTCCAGATAGTAATATACCTTGCCCGTCGATTCAATCTGTTCTGTCCGCACCGCCTTCAGATATCCGCTTGCCAGAAGCAGACTCCAGACAGCGCTTTCTTTTGCACGAAGCTGATTATATACGATCTGCTCATCAATCACTTTCTTCAGGCAGCCGCCCTTCAGCAAAAGTTCAAAATCTTGTTTGATATTTTTGCTGCCTTCCCGGATCAGCTTTCCGACCAGACTGTTCGAACTGGTATTTGCCCAATAAGCTCCCAGTCTGCGTTTATCCAGGTAGTTAATAATAGACCATGGATTATAAATATCTGCTGTGTCGCCAAACACAAATCCATCGTACCATGCTTTTACTTCTGCCTTCTTATCAGATAGTCCGTATTCTTCCAACGAGGAAAATACTTCCTTCTCCGTAAATCCAAAACAATCCGTATATTTTTCGGATATTGTTGTTACTACCTCCAGATTATTTAAATCTGAAAAAATGGACTCTTTACTGATTCTGGTGATTCCCGTCATAATCGCACGTTCCAAATAGGGATTTCCCTTAAATGTTGCATTAAATAAATTCCGTATAAAAGAAGTTAACTCACTCCAGAACCCGTTCACGTATGCCTCCTGCATTGGAGTATCATACTCGTCCAGCAGAATCAGTACGTTTTTCCCATAATATCGATACAAGTAATTTGATAGCTGCTGTAACGATAAAGACGCCGCGTAGTCTTCCATATCCGGTGACACCCGAAGAAATTCCTCTTTCTCACTTTCACTCAGCAGATCCCCCTGCAAAAGGAAACTATATTTGCGATACAAAAGCTGAATCGTCTTACACATCTTTTTCTTTGTCTCTGAAAAAGATGTTTCTTTTACATTCGCAAAGCTCAGAAAAATAACCGGATATGTCCCCTGCAGCCTGCGATACTCCTCTTTTTGCCAAATATACAATCCTTCAAACAAATCTCCGCGATCCTGATAATCGACAGAGAAAAACCGTTCCAGCATACTCATCGTCAGTGTTTTTCCAAAACGTCTCGGACGGGTGATCAACGTTACATCATCCTGTGATTCCCACCATTCCTGTATAAACTTTGTTTTATCTACATAAAAGACATTTCGTTCGCGTACTTTTTCAAAATCCTGTAATCCGATTCCTACTGTTCTTGCCATATGATCACCGCCTTGTATATGATATCTACTATTGTAAATCATGTCTCCGGCATCTGCAATGAATTTTTCGCTTTGCAAAATCTATTGCAGGAAGGAATCCACTGCTGCAGTCGTTACTGATACTGCCTCGCCAGTCTGTCAGCCTCGCTCTTCATTTTCTCCGCCACCTCATCAGGCGCAAGGATCTTCACACCGTCTCCCAGTGAAAAAATCCAGCCAAGGAACTGCATGCTGACATGCACGCGAACCTTTACCGTAAAATATTTCTCATCTTCCGGTATCAGCATCACATCTTTCCCAAAACGGTCAATGATCACTCCTGCAAGGTTATTTGCCACCCGCAGTTTCACATCCTGTTCTTTTCCGCCGTACATCCCGAAACTTTTCTTTGTGTAGTCTGCCATATCCAGCTTCCTGAAATGCTCTTTCCCTTCCCGTTCTTCCTCAGACATCTGGATATGGAGCATTTTATCCACACGGTAATGTTTGATCTGCCCGGCGTCTGAATCATATCCGACCAGATAATAATTTTCATTGTCCCAGGAAAGTCCCCACGGACTAATATGATACCATGCCCCCTGATGGCGCAATTCCATTTCTTTCTTTACATTCCACTGAAAATACTGAAACCGGATTTTTTTATTTTCTGAAATTGCATTATGGATCGCGTCTACCGTATAGTAGATACTCTCATTCATCGTCTTGATCCTTCCCGAAACATATACCTGTCGCTGCAGTTTCATCGACTCATATTTACTGACCAGTTGTTCCAGCTTCCGGATCAGCGCATTGGTTTTCCGCTCCGTGATAAACTTCGAAGACTGGATCGCATCTACAAGAAGTTTCAACTCCGGAAGTTCAAAAGGCCGTCCCACAACATGATAATGATACCGGTTTCCGACAGGCTCGCCCTCTACTTCGATTCCCATGATCTCAAGATCACGCAAATCATTGTAGATACTCCTGCGGTCCGCGGTAATCTCATATTCCCCCAGTGCATCTATAATCTTCGGCATCGTAATATAATGCTCATCGTCCGTCCTTTCCAACATAATCTGCGCGAGACGGTACAATTTAAATTTCTGGTTTGTTCCCTTCGGCATGACATCTTTCCTCCTGATCAACATAATAGCCTCATGTTTAATATATCATAGATGAGAAAAATATTGTACAGCAAACACTCATTATAAAAAACAAACCCGTACAATAATGGCAATTTGTAGCAAAAAACAAGTTCGGAAAGAATCGTTCTCTCCGAACCTCTGATCACAATATTTTAATCCTCCAGCCACTCCAGATAGTCTGCTTCACTGGCAAAGAGCCGATACACGCCGTCTACATATCCCATATAACCACTTTCCGTATTGTATCCTTTCATAATTCTTCACCTCTTTATTTTTCTGATGAAGATATCATAAAGGATTAGCTGTACAATACAAATACCACCTTACGTGTCTACATATACTTCTTTTCTTTTACTTTCAGTCTTGCCATGGCTCTTGTCATAGCCAGTTTCCCTCGGTAATATTCTTTTCGGCTGTTCTGGACCGCCAGCCGTTCCTCAGCGCGCTGTTTTGCCGCCCTTGCCCGGTTCTCATCCACATCCTCCGGCCGTTCCGCACTGTCCACAACCAACGTCACACAGTTGTTTCCGCTTCTGGCATAACCCTGGCCGACAACCACTGTCTGCCAGCCGTTTTCATTCTGAAAGCGCATTTCCCCGATGCATATGCCGACCACCATAGATTCATGGTTTGCCTGTATGCCGTATGCCCCGTCATCTGTAGGAAGGATCAGGCTTTCACACGGGCCGTCATAAAAGCAGCCGCTGCTGGAGGTGATCTTTAACTGAAATGTATTCATGCCTGCCTCCTGTTACGCTGTTTTGCGGCTCATTTCATCCGCCTTTTTCTTCACATCGTCGATCGTTCCCACGTTAAAGAAAGCGGCCTCCGGATAATCGTCCATTTCACCGGATACAATAGCCTGAAAACTCCGGATTGTTTCTTCCAGCGGGACATAAACGCCTTTCACCCCTGTGAAATTCTCCGCCACAGAGAACGGCTGCGAAAGGAATTTCTGTATTTTTCTCGCCCGGTAAACGGCTGTTTTATCCTCTTCATCCAGTTCATCCATTCCGAGGATGGAAATAATGTCCTGCAGTTCCTGATACTTCTGTAAAAGCTGCTGTACCTTCATGGCAGTATCATAATGTTCCTGTCCCACGATTTCTGCTTCCAGAATACGGGAAGAGGATTCCAGCGGATCCACGGCAGGATAGATGCCCTGTTCCACGATCTTTCTGGAAAGCACCGTTGTCGCGTCCAGATGGGCGAAAGTAGTTGCCGGAGCCGGATCCGTCAGGTCATCCGCCGGAACATACACTGCCTGTACCGAAGTAATGGAACCGTCGGTCGTCGAAGTAATCCGTTCCTGAAGCTCGCCCAGTTCATTCGCCAGGGTAGGCTGGTATCCCACCGCGGAAGGCATACGCCCCAGAAGTGCCGACACTTCTGATCCTGCCTGCACAAACCGGTAAATATTATCAATAAACAATAGGACATCCTGCTGCTTTTTGTCCCGGAAATATTCCGCCATCGTAAGCCCGGTCTGGGCCACACGCATTCTGGCTCCCGGCACTTCATTCATCTGTCCGAAGACCAGCGCCGTTTTATCAAGCACGCCAGAGTCCTTCATTTCCAGATACAGGTCATTTCCCTCACGGGAACGCTCGCCCACACCGGTAAAAATCGAATACCCGCCATGCTCAGTCGCCACATTGTGGATCAGCTCCTGGATCAGAACCGTCTTTCCTACGCCCGCGCCGCCGAACAGGCCGATCTTTCCGCCTTTTGCATAAGGCGCCAGAAGGTCGATAACCTTGATGCCTGTTTCCAGGATCTCTACAGCCGGACTCTGCTTTTCAAATGCCGGTGCCTTCCGGTGGATGCACCAGGTTTCTTCTCCTTTCGGTGTCTCCTTCTCGTCAATCGCTTCTCCCAGCACATTAAACATTCTTCCCAGCGTATCTTCTCCCACCGGGACACTGATGCCGCTTCCTGTCGCGGACACAGGCATTCCTTTTGACAGTCCCTCGCTGGCATCCAGCATGATGCACCGGACTTCGCCGCTTCCAAGCTGCTGCGCCACTTCCATCGTCCGCTTCTGTCCTTCTGCTTCTACCGTAAGTGCTTCCTTTATTTTCGGAACCTTCGCATCCGCAAAACGGACGTCCACGACAGGTCCCATGATCCGAATGATTTTCCCTGCTTTCATCTTATTCCCTCCTGACTTTTCTTCTGCCTCTGGGCTTTTGCCCCCGCACAGATCTCTGTAATCTCCTGCGTGATGCTGTACTGCCTTGTGCGGTTATACTCCAGTTCCAGATCAGCGATCATCTCTTTTGCGCTTTTGGAAGCGCTGCTCATTGCAGTCATACGGTCATTTAATTCCGCACACCAGCTTTCTGTCATGGCGCTGAAAATAATTCCATGCATGGTAATGGGCGCGATCTGATTAAAGACAGACTTTGCATCCGGGAAAAAAGATTCCGTACTGCCCCCTTCATTCCCACACTCCCTGAACTGTTCTCTGGATAAGGGTAAAAGCTGCATCATCACAGCCTCCGACTGCAGTGCATCTTTCATTTGGGTGTACAGAATAAACACCTGGTCGATCTTTTTTTCGTGATACTGCTCCAGGATCTCCGCTGTAATGTTTCTTGCCCGCTGCAGGGATGGGTTCTGGGAAGAATAAAGAAAATCCTTCTCCATATTCGCATTCTTTTCTTCAAAGTAATGTTTCCCAATCTGCCCGATCACAAACAGCTTTGCATCCGGATATTGTTCCATTTCCTGCTCGGCCAGTTTGATCACATTCAGGTTGTAGGCACCTGCCAGTCCTTTATCTGCCGTGATCACAATATAGGCTCTGTGTTTTTTCCGTTTTTCCTCCTGCGAAGCAGAATTCAGATAGACATGTTCCATTTGCGGCATATGGTTCAGAATATCTCCTATGGTATTTCGGATTGTCTGAAAATAATCTTCCACCATCTGCTGGTTTTTTCTGGCTTTTCGGAGTTTTGATGATGAGATCAGGTACATGGCGTTTGTAATCTTCAGCGTGTCCTTGATTCCGTTCATACGCTCCTGGATTTCTTTACTGCCTGCCATAGCCTTTCACCTTCTTATATTCCTCTGCTTCATTCAGGATCGTCTCTAACGCTTCATCGGACAGATCCCCGGTGTCCCGGATCTCCTCCAGAACTTCCGTATCTTTTTTTGCAAACCACTGATAGAATTCCTCTGTAACTTCACGAATCTCTTTTGCGGGTATCTCAAGGAAACATCTGTGTGCCGCCACACTTAAAATGATTACTTGTTTTTCCATGGATTTCGGTTCATACAAAGGCTGCTTTAACAGTTCCATCAACTGCTTCCCGTATGCAAGCTGTTCTTTCGTCTCCGGATCCAGCTCCGAACTGAACTGGGCAAAGGATTCCATTTCTTTATACTGAGCGAGATCGATCCTCAATGTACCTGACGCCTTTTTCAGTGCTCTGGTCTGCGCCGCGCCTCCCACTCGGGATACAGACAGTCCCACATTTACCGCAGGGCGGTTTCCCGCAAAGAACAGATCGCTCTCCAGAAAAATCTGCCCGTCTGTAATGGAAATGATATTGGTCGGAATATATGCGGATACGTCCCCGGCCTGTGTCTCCACGATCGGAAGCGCCGTGATGGAACCGCCGCCGTGCGCCTCATCCATACGGCAGGAACGCTCCAGCAGCCGGGAATGCAGATAAAACACATCGCCCGGATATGCCTCTCGTCCCGGAGACCTCTCTAAAAGCAGTGACAATGCTCTGTATGCGACCGCATGCTTTGACAGATCGTCATAGACGATCAGCACGTCTTTCCCCTGATCCATAAAATACTCTGCGATCGCCGTACCGGAATATGGGGCAAGATACTGCAGGGCTGCCGGATCGCTGGCTGAAGCGGATACCACCACGCAGTAATCCATCGCATGATGTTTCTTCAGATTTGACACAATCTGCGCCACCGTAGAAGCCTTCTGGCCAATTGCCACATAGACGCAGATGACGTCCTTATCTTTCTGATTGATGATCGTATCAATGGCGATCGAAGTCTTTCCCGTCTGACGGTCGCCGATGATCAGCTCCCTCTGTCCTCTTCCGATGGGGAACATGGAATCGATCGCCAGGATTCCGGTCTGCATCGGTACATTTACCGGCTGCCGTTCCAGAACTCCCGGTGCTTTTCTCTCGATCAGATACCAGTCCTCTTCCTGAAACGGACCTGCTCCATCAATCGGTGCGCCCAGTGCATCTACCACTCTCCCGAGGATTTCTTTTCCCACCGGGATTCCGGCCCGTTTTCCGGTCCGTATCACCCGGTCGCCTTCCTCAAGTTCCTGCTCATTCCCCAGGACAATACAGAGGACTTCTGTTTCATCAATGTTCTGCACCAGTCCTTTGATTCCGTTTTCAAACAGGACAATCTCCCCGTAGACAGCCTGCGACATCCCGTCCACAGCCGCGATTCCGTCATGGAGCCGCAGAATATGCCCGCCTTCTGTCTCTGATATCTCACTGTTTAATCCATCAAGATCACTCTTTAGAATAGAAATGGCGTCTGCATTTCCCTTTTCTTGTTTAAAGCGCTCCTGCAGTCTGTCAAAAGACGACTGAATCGAATTATCGAAGATCTTATCTCCTACTTGAAGGATGTAGCCTCCGATCAGTTCCTCTTTTGTCTCCTCTTCCAGAATTACTTCCGTAGCATGATAGGTTTCCTTCAAGGAACGGCAGAGACGTTCGATCTCGTCTTCCGGCGGCCGTTTCGCATAACTGATGCGTGCCTTTAAAATTCTGTTGTCTTCAAAAAATTTCTTTGTAAAATCAGTTGCCACCGCTCTCACCTGCCTTTTTCAAAATATCCTCAAATAAGGCTTTTTCCTGTTCCTGTGAAATGGTATCCTTTACAAGTTTCTTCGCTGCAGAAATTGCCGTATCCGCGATCTGCTCTCCGGCATCCGCCAGCAGCTTTTCTTTTTCTTTTTTTGCCTTTCCCCTGGCTTCTGACACAATCCTGGCCGCTTCTTCTGTCGCTTCCTGGAGTTTCTGCTGTTTCATCTGTTCCAGCTCCCGGTCTGCTTCTGTCTTTTTCTCAGCGATTTCCTGTTCTGTCAAAGTCAGGCGGTTCTCATAATCTACTTTCATGCCTTCTGCGTCCTGAATGTTTTTCTTTGCTTCTGCGTCCAGTTTTTGATAATAATCCGTCCGTTTATCCATGAACTCTTTTACCGGTTTATAAAGCAGCAGATAAAGGCCCGCCGCCAGGATCGCAAAATTGAACAGATGCAGCAGGATCTGCTGCCAGTCGATATTCAATGGGATATTCATAGCAATCCATCTCCTTCTTTACAGTACAAATATGATCAGAATCGCAACAATCAACGCATAGATGATTGCCGTCTCAATAAATACCAGACCCAGCATCAGGTTGGTACGGATCTTTCCTTCCGCCTCCGGCTGTCTTGCAATGCCTTCCGAAGATTTCGCGATCGCAATCCCCATACCGATCGCGCCTGCCGCTGCCGCAAGTCCCACTGCAATCGCCGCACCCATTGCTTTGTCGCCTGTGGCGTCTGCTTCATCTGTCGTTTCAGCAGCCTCTTCCGTCTGTGTTTTTGTTCCAGTGGATGCGGTTCCGGCCGCATAAACCGGAGCGGAAAACGCAAGTACTAACATACACATCATTGCAACGACCGAAATTTTCTTTATTATTTTTTTCATTTTCATTTTCTCCTTCATTCTTACCTGTTTCATTTTTTTCTGTTTTTATCAGGCTGCCTGCCGGACCGCCTTCTTTTTTGCTTTCGCATTTTCTTTTTTCTTTACCGGTTCCGATACCTCTCCGTAAAACAGGGCAGTCAGCATGGTAAGCACATAGGTCTGTATCAGTGCGTGGAGCAATGTGAACAATACCCCAACGACAACCGGAAGCACAAAGCTTAACTGAATATAATAATATACCAGCTCTGTAACCAACAGACCGCTGAGCAGCGCCCCGAACAGTCGGAAGCTCATCGAAATGGGGAGCGAAAAATCCTTTAGCGTTTTTCCGATCCCACGCACCCCGTTCCCGGCAATGCCGCCGGACAGGATCACACAGTAGGACAGGCACCCCAGTGCGATCGCCCCGTTGATATCCGAAAGCGGAGCCGGAAGGGCAATGGATTCCCCTGCCGTTGTCACTGCCTGGAAGCCAAACAGTTCAAACAGTGTGCCGCAAAATATATACACTCCCGCTGCAAATACATAGGCACCCAAAAACCCGTTTCTATGTGGGCTGTTCGATTTTGCCAGTCCGTCAAACAGACTGACCACCTGCTCCAGAAGCATCTGGAATTTTCCCGGTACATACCGGAATTTGGGTATCGCAAATATTCGGATCAATACCGCCGCGATCAGCAGAACCACAGTTACGGTCACGGCGGACAGAAACGCCGGATTTACATCCTTTATCCCCAGAAAACTGATCTTTCCGGTTTCATGCAGAACTGCGTCACGCATCGTTTCCTGTATGGTTTCCTGCCGCCCGCCGGAAGAATTTGTCAGTATAATTCCTGCAAGCAGAACGACAAGTACCGCCAGCAGCGTCAGGAGTACCTTTGTTCTTTTCTTTTTTGTCATATTCGTCACCTCGTTTCGTCAGATTGCTTGTCCGGTAGAAAGCAGCCGACAGAACAGTAACAGCATGTTTTTACCATACTGATTTAATCATTTTTCTGCTGAGTTAATTTTGTATAGTAACGATCCACGTATGCCGCATAAATGACGCCGCCGATCACATACGCTGCTGCCGTAAGCGCAAATCCGGCCGCCAGGCCGATGCTCTCCTGAAAGATTCCCATTAAAAATGAGCCGATTCCGATTCCGATATCATAGGAAAGCAGATACGTAGCATTTGCTGTACCTCGTTTTGGCGCCGGTGTTGTTCCCGTTACAAATGACTGGAACAAAGGCTGAAGGATTCCGTACCCAAGACCTAATAAGAATCCTGCCAAAAGCAAATGAGCGCCATGATTCATAAAGAGATAACTTGCCATTGTGAAAAATACGATCACTAAACTGATCACAACAAGAATCTTATGTTTTCCGGCATCGATCATCTTCTGCGTGGAAAACTTGGAGATCAACATTCCTGCCACCAAAAATACATAGAAATACGGGATAACCGAAGAAAGTCCTTTTTCCTGTGCAAAAATTGAGGAATATGCAATGACCGCCCCAAACGGGATCATGATAAACATCATGTTAAACATAAACGGTAATGCCGGTTTATAAAACGCATCTGCCAAAAGAAATTTCTTACGTTTCACCTTCGGATACTCAATCCTGCAGAACGATACACAGATCAGCGCAATTACGGTTAAAACAAACAAAACAATGAAAGATGCTTTACTGCTCATATGATTCTGAACCTGAATACCAATAAACGGGCCGGCCGCCATCCCCAGTGAAATGGTAAGGGCAAACCGGTTGACGCCTTTTCCTACCATACTTGGCGGAAGTACGTCTCCGGCCAAAGTCGTTGTTGCTGACCCGCAGACAGAGTAGACAACGCCCATATACAGACGAAGCGCTACCAGTACTCCGTAAACAGGGAATGCAGCAAACCCTAAAAAGGGCAGGCAGAACAAAGCCAAAAACAGCATATAAACATGATAACGATTGAAATTATCAAGAATATAACCTGCAAACGGTCTGAATAATACTGTGGTTACCGACATTGCCGTTAATACGATACCGATTTTTGAGCCGGTTATCCCGTTTTCCTGACAATAAATCGGCAAAATCGGTACCGAAGCATAAAAAGTTGCCATCATCAATAAGTTTGTAATGAAAAGCAAAACAAATTTTTTATTCCATATTTTTTCCATATTTTCCCGGACTGTTGAAATTTTAACAGCCACTTCCTCCTTTTTCATATAATTTCAACTTGTAAATATAACAGCTTTATCTCACTCTGTTAATTGAAAATATGTTATTATTGATAACTTTTTGTTATAAAAAATAGGAAATAAAATAGCGACAGACCAGAAATATTTTTCAGATTATTCCATGTATGGTCCTGAATTCTTTTGGTATTGGTATGGATAACTTTAAAACCTGATTCGGTTAGTTATTGACATATGCCGTTAATAAGACTATCATTATTTTTGCAGGAATTTGAAACGCCTGCAGCAGAGAGGAGAATTATACAATGAGAATCGCAGTCACTTATGAAGACGGACAGATTTTCCAGCATTTCGGGCACACGGAAGCATTCAAAATCTACGATGAAGAAAATGGCACGGTCAGAGAAGAAAAAGTCATAAGCACTAACGGGCAGGGACACGGCGCACTGGCGTCCGTCTTAAAAGACCTGAGCACAGATGTGCTTATCTGCGGCGGAATCGGCGGAGGCGCGCAGGCAGCGCTTGAAGACGCAGGAATCCGGCTCTACGCCGGAGTCAGCGGAAGCTGCGATGAGGCTGTAAAACGGCTTCTTGACGGAAGCCTTGCATATGTACATGATGCAACCTGCGACCATCACAACGGACAACACCACAATGAACATGCCTGCAAAGAGCATGGATGCGGAGAGCACAGCTGCCATTAACGGCTGCTGTGCTCTCCATACCAACTGCAAAAGCACTGTGTTTCCGTATACGTTCTCCCATCTCTATATCTTATCGGAGTCCTTCTTTGAAGCTGATCAATATTCCTTTGTTATTTCTCCGGTTATTCCATACATGGATTTAAATTTTTCAAGATCTGCCGGGTTCTTTATCAGCATTACCTCTTCTATCTTCCCTGTATGGATATCTTTAAAGCCTGCAGTTTGTTCCCCATTACAGATGCTTGCTTTGATCACCGGTTTCTTATTTTCCATGTCGTAAGACTGTGTTACTATTTTCTTTTTAAATATTCCCATCTTGTCCACCTTCTTTCATCTGCGCCATCAATGCAGGCAACAAATCCTGACGTTTTCGAAAATATTTTACCGATACAGTCCTTAAAATTTCTTGCGTCCTGCTGCCAGATGTGCTATATTTGGAATAGAGAAGGGAGAACCACAGAAGCGGCTCTACCCTCCAAACAGCAAGCTACACCGTTATAAACGGTCAGCCGTCACTATTCGCGGTAGTGGCGGCTATTTCTTTCCCTTAAAATCTGATAAAACAGACTGATAAGAGCTACAATGAACGTACAGAACGTAAATAAATCCTCCTTACAATTCTAAGGAGTTAGGATTTAACAGAAAGTCATATACTCCGATATGCACAATGCCGTCTTCATCCGTCCAAGCCTTTGCGTGGGTTTTGGATATGATAATCTTCTTAAAGAAATCCTTCGTGTTTTTTAACGGTCTTAACTCAGTCGTCATTTTATCCGGATCGCTGACAGACAAAGCAGACTGAATATAATATCTTTTTGACCCCATATTTACAACAAAGTCTATTTCACATTGTTTCCTTGTTTTTTTGCCTTCGTTGCTTTCTATAATTTCAACCACCCCAACATCTACAGAGTATCCACGGCAAATCAATTCATTATAAATGATGTTCTCCATTATATGTGTTTCTTCCTGCTGTCTGAAATTAAGTCTTGCATTACGGAGTCCCACATCTGTGCAATAATATTTAAGAGGATACTCAAAGTACTTTTTGCCTTTTACATCATATCTTTTCGCTTCTCTAAACATAAACGACTCAATCAAGTAGCCCAAATATTTTGTGATTGTGCTTGTAGATACTTTTATATTCTTTACAGAACCTAAAGTATCAGCAATCTTTTTTGCATTTGTGAGAGAACCTATAGAAGAACACAAATCATCTGTAAGCTCAGTCAGCACATCAGGAAGCTTCACAACATATCGCTCACTAATGTCTTTGAAATATACTTCCGAAAACAGGTTCTTCAGATACATAACCTTTTCTTCATCACGCTTAAAGGATATGATCTGCGGCATTCCTCCATAGAGGGCATACTCCTCATATACTTCTGATTTATCCCCGCCGACAAAATCGTAATATTCTTTAAACGACAAAGGAAACACCTGAACCTGATCGCCCCTGCCTCTAAATGCAGTCATTACATCTTGAGAAAGCAGCTTGGAGTTGCTTCCGGTAACATAAATGTCTACATTACGGAGTCGCATTAACCCATTCAAGACATTATAGAGCTTAATATCTTCCGGATTTTCAAGCTCTTGTTTTGTGATTGCGTACTGCACTTCATCTATAAGAATATAGTACATTTCCTTATTCACAATTTTTGAACGGATATATTTTGAAAGCTCACCGGGATTACGGTACTGCTCGCAGGTGTCATCGTCAAGCGCAATAGAAATGATCTGTTCTTCTTTAACACCGCTTTCTATCAAATAGTCACGGAACAAGTAAAACAGAAGATAACTTTTCCCGCATCGTCTGATTCCGGTAATGACCTTAATCAAACCATTTTCTTTTTTGTCAATCAGCCTGCTTAAATAGGCATCTCGGCTTATGAGTTTTTCCATAGAATTTTCCTCCCAGTTAAAACTTGCTGCACTTTTCTCGTAAATTACAACTGTATCATAACATTATTTTACCCAAAAATCAATATTATAATTAAAACTTAGGAGAAAATTCCCCTAAGTTTTAATTTGAAGCGTTATTCTTGTTCTTTATTTATTGTGTCAAATTCATTTTGTATCAACTGCCGCCAAGTTGAAAAGAATAATCCATTTTACTGCCGCTGCAATCCTCCATAATCTTTTGCTTATTGGTGGAACGATATGCCGCATACCGTCCCCTTCACTCTTGCCCCCGAACAGATTGGGCATTTCTCGCCGCTGGATCGAGCCCTAACAAATGTTACTCATATCAAATCCTCTCCTTCCTCTGTGATTATTATAAGGAAGCCAAGAGAATTAGTGTAGTTTGCGAATCAGGAAGAAAGTAATAGAAAAATAAAGAAACCCTTGAGAAGCAGATACCTCTCAAGGGTTGTGTTATGAAAGCGGATATTCGCAATCCGCTTTGCTACTTGCTCATGAACGCATACCTGCGTTCAAATTATGCGATTTTTTCGCCTCTGCACATTTTCCTGCACCGATTGATGTAAATTTGATGTAAGATGTAAGGTTTTCGGCTTCACCGAACCTCGCAAACCCGCATAAACACTGGGTTTTTCTTACTTGTCGCTTGGCAAGGACTTCATCGTGGGGATTATTGTATGTTGGCGTTACACCTTCATCCATACAAATCCATCGAAACATATCAACGTCCATGAAGCTGATTCCGTCTGGCTCCTTAGAAGTCCATAGAGCTGACTTTCTGTGTTGTCAAACGTGTTGTCAAAAATTTTCTTGAAAACCTGTCCATTTTTCAGCTTTTTCTTGGCTAATTACAGTGATCTTATTGTATGTATCTATCCGTCAAGACACATTACTACTTTATAATTATATTATAATCTTTCCTTGGAGATTTGCAACTATTTCCTGCTTCTTCTCCTGTGTTGCTTCTGCGTAAACATCCATCGTTGTTGAGATATCTGCATGACCCATGATGCTCTGAATTACTTTCAGATTTGTTTCATTCTCACACACTCTGGTACAAAACGTATGTCTTAAATGATGAGCCGAAAAATATGGAATCAGTAGCGGATCCCTTCCTTCACGCTTTGCCTTTACCGTTTCTTCTTTATTATAGGCAACTCTGATACGTTCAATTGCATGATTCACTGCTGAGGGCAAATAAACCGTGCCAGTAGCGGTGACAAAAACAAAATTGGAATATCCGTCTATCTCTTCGGATGAAAAGCCAATGCACTTCTGTAATTCATACTCTTGCAGAAAAGCATCAAACACTTCATCAATCATGGGAATGGTTCTGTGACCAGAAATTGTCTTAGGAGTTGAAATAGACTTTTTACTATATCCATTCTCATCTGGTCTATAAATCAATGTATGGTTTACACTAATGATCCTCTTTTCAAAATCCAAATCATCCCACCGAAGTCCCAGGCACTCTCCGATTCTCATACCGGTTCCTAAGAGAACTGTAATCACCGGAACCCATCCCCGATGATCACGGTGAGCTTTCATATAATCCATAAAAGCCTTTTGTTGAGGAATCGTTAATGCATGTCTCTGTTTATGCTCCCAGATATGACTCTTTTTGATTTCCATCATCACACCATCTGTTGGATTATTTCTAAGAACACCATCTCTTACCGCCATTTGAAATGCTGGATGCAGCTGAGTATGAACATTCTCCAGTGTATTTGCCTTAACTCCTTTTTCCATAATCAAATAATAGTAGAATTTCTTTACATCCGTGTATTTAATTTTTCCGATAATCTTCTTGCCAAAGATTGGACGTACAAAATGATTATACATATATAGATAATTCACTCTGGTGGATGGTTTCAGATCGTATTTCTGTTCCATAAATCTGTCATACAATTGATTCAGCGTCATTCTTTCTGCCGCATGTGTATCCAGTCCATCTTCCTTATCACGAAGAATCTTTCTCTCTTTTGCTCGCAGATCAACTAATGTTTTTGCATAGACGGTTCGTCTTTTTCCTTGTAAATCTGTATAAGAGTAGGCATAACGACCATCTTTTCTCTGACATTTGCCAGTTCTTAATACATATCCCCGGCTGTCTTTTCTTGAATTTGCCATCCTTTCACCTCACATAATGTGAGGAGCATGTTATTTGTGTTCATCTTGTCTGTATAGTAATTCCAGACCATTCTTTAACACCTGCACTTTTGTAAGATCGTGTTTCTCCGCATAGGCTTCCAGCAGTTTTCGTTCTGCATTGGAAAACCGAATCGTCACACGATATTCTTTTGGATCGTCACTCTTTGGTCTTCCCATCTTCGCCATAACGAATCCTCCTTTCTTACTCTTCCATTATACTTTTCGTCTGCCGATAAGTCAATGCTTTTATGCTCCTCATTCTATATTTTAGGAGACTTTACAGTTCATCCCTGAAGTTCTCCAGATATTCATCAATTAATTCCGTATTCACAAGAACCACTCTCTTCACGTGATATACAGCTTTCGCATCCTTCGCAAGTTCCTGAAATGTATGAAGACCCATGGAATACAGTTTTGCTCCTTCTTCATAACGTACAAATTTTTTTCTTCCTGTCTGGACCAGCTTTTCCAATTCCGGTATTTCTTTTCTTACTTTAGGCATTTACAACTCCTCCTTCTTCTCATTTCATATACTCTTTTATTTTCACTCATTGCTTTCTACTGCTGTTTTGATTTTTTATCCAGCCAGTCATCAAAGCTCTTTTTGGAAATACGATATTTTCCTCCGCCCAGCCGAATCCAGCGAAACTCTTTTTTCTTCAGAAGATTGTATACGGTCGGTCTGCTGATTTCGAGAATCTCCTGCAACTCTTTCACTGTATAACATCTTTTTTCTACCATATGTCATTACCTCTCTTTCCACCATGATTGAGGGAGGCAAATAATTGTCCCTCTATATATCCAACTTTTCAGAGGGTCTTATACAACTTGATCCGGTAAAAAAATGTAAAAATGAGAAAAAAGGCAAAAAGAAACCTCCGTATGATCATCAAATCACACGAAGGTTAAATATAATTATAAGTCATTTCAGGGACTAGTTTCACTTAGAGTATAACACTTTTTCATTATTGTCATTATAATTCTGTCGTTACCAATCTTAAGATGAGAAGATTGTGTAGAGTATATAAGTCCGATATCCGAATACAGCCTACCAAAACTAAAGATAATTTTATAAAGATTCTAAGCCAAAACTAAAGGCAGTAATTTATATCGTATTTAGAATAACTGCCCGTTTATAGAACTACATAATTCTTATTTCATAGTTTCTCTTTCAAAACATAATTTATGGTACTGTCACTTATATTTTAATTATTCTCTGCGGATTACTTACTGCTGTTTTGGTTTGATGCCGATTGTTCAAGAAACAAATCAGGCGGGAAATTCCGCCTGATCCATGGTTAATTGGTTATATGTTTTTTGCCCAAAGTGCTTCTACGATGCTGAACACATCTACGGGAGACAGTTCCGGATAATCCTGCAACAAATGTTCCCGGTTCCAGAATCGGTCATCCAGGCAGGAAATATCTATTGCAATACTCCATGTTGAAAAATAGATGTAATTACCAGTAGTATCATTTCTGAAATTTAAGTAGTAGCTTTCAAGTCTCACACTATGGGCTTCTCCAACTTCTCATTACAATTTCCGTATACAGCATAGCAACACCGGTAGACGTAATCAAGCTTGCGCTGATGGTCACGCCCATGAATTGAGAATAGTATTCAAAAAAGTTCGGCTTATCGGAACGTTTTTTTGACATTTTCAGTTTTCTCTTCTATTTAAATTATATATTATATTTCGCATTCTGTGTCCTACACATCCTAATGCTCTTCCAGCCAGCGAGCCGCTACATATACATACGCCGCACTTCCGCGGAACAAAATGCTGTCATCATAAACAGCCTTTGGATGATGCTGAGGATAAAGATATCCGTCTTTCGTATTTCCGGCAGTCATCATGATAGTAACAGACGGTACCTTCATGCTTATAAAAGCAAAATCTTCGCTTCCTCCATTCACTTTTCCAACCTTACCGGCCCCTGCCTCAGATACAGAAACAGCTCCTTTGTCAAAAAGCTCTCTCATGTATTTTACTGCCAATGCAGAGACTTCTTTATCAGATCTCATTGGCGGACAATGTCTTGAAAATTCCACTTCCGCCTCGCATCGGTACGCCTTTGCGACAGTTTCGGAAATCTCAGTCAGACGCTTCATCAGCATCTCCTCTACTTCGATATCACCCGTTCGGATTGTCCCCTCCATAACCGCTGTATCTGCGATTACATTGGGCGCGCCTCCTGCCTGGAACATCCCCGTCGTCACAACTCCAAAGGTTCCGGGTGCTATTTCCCGGCTGTTCAGCTCTGCCAGTCCAGTATGAATGTGTGTGGCAGCAGTGATTGGATCAATCGCCATATTGGGCATGGCTCCATGGCCGCCTCTCCCTTTCACCGTAATTTTATAGGTATCGCAGGAAGCCATTCCAACATCACCGTCCATGATCAACATCGTACGGCTTGGCACCGGCATCCCGGTCACAGAATGGAGCATCATGGCAGCATCCACTTTTGGATTCTCAAGAACGCCACCCTCTACCATTGACGAAGCTCCCATGAATATCTCCTCCCCCGGCTGGAACATCAACTTTACTGTTCCCTGAAGTTCGCCCTCCATGCCTTTTAATAATTTTGCCGCCCCCAACAGCATTGCAGTATGGGTGTCATGGCCGCAGGCATGCATTTTCCCCGGATTCTCAGAGCAAAATTCCACGTCTGCTTCCTCCTGAATTGGAAGTGCATCCATATCACCGCGGATCAGAAAACATTTACCTGGATTCTTCCCTCCGGCCAATACTACTAATCCGCCTTTCCCACAATCCTGTGGTTCATATCCCATCTCCTCCAGTTTTCCCTTTACAAATGCTTTCGTAAAAACCATATCAAGCCCTAGCTCCGGATGTCTGTGCAACTCCCGCCGATTTGCCTGAATCTCAGTCTGAAGCTTCTGTGCCATTTTTAGCAGTTCCTGTGCATTCATAATTGCTTTCCTCCTTTTTAAATGATTTATATAGTCTCTAAATTATACTAATTTAGTTATTTAATAATTTAAGAAAGTCTAGAACCCATGCTCTATCTGCCATTTATCGGAATTCCGGGCTTTATCTGGCCTTTACCGTAGGAATATTTTCATTATGCGGATTCTCGCCGTTTTTGAAGCATAGGGTCTTCCAGAATCTTCTTTTAGCAGATGATTAACAGAATCAAAATACGTATGACATTAACACCGGAGTTCCAGCTTTAAAATATTTTAATTCATTACATTCGTCCATTCTCGCACTCTATCAACTAGTCTGAAACATACAAAGAGTTGTTATTCCAAAAGAAAAGCACCAGTTTCCTGATGCTTTTCTGGAGGGATGATATATCAATTAACTGTTTTGCGATACTCCCTTGATTTTCATATATAGAATGGGATATCATAAAATTCTAGATATATTTTGCCAATTCATATGCTTCATGTATTGCCGCATAAATATTACGAGCTTTTACGGAGTCACCAATATTATAAACAAAGTTAAAGTTTTCTTGTAATTCTTTTACAAATGCATTATTTGCACGATAACCGGTTGCCATAATTGTTGTATCAGACTCTAAAACAGTTGTTCCGTTTTCATTCGTGATTGTCACAGATTTTTCTGTGATATCTTCTACTTTTGTCGCAAGAAGAATTTCCGCATTATAGAAGCGTAACATATTCTCTGCGCAAACAATATCTGTTTCCAATGCTGATGGCATAAAATTAGGAAGTGCTTCTACAATCGTCACCTCGTGTCCTCTCTGTGCGAGCCAAAGAGCTGTTTCTGCTCCAACTTGTCCACCACCAATTACAGTTACCTTTTTACCAACCGATTCAATATCCATTAATGCTTCTTCTGCTGTAATTGAATGTTCAACACCTTTAATAGGTGGAACAAATGGTTTTGCTCCAAGAGCAGCAATGACAACATCTGGATTGCAGGCTTTTACTGTATCGATATTTGCTTCTGTATTTAATTTCACATCAACTCCTGCGATATTTAATTCGTTTGCAAACCAATTAGCTAATTCCTCATCATGTGTCTTAAATTCCGGTTTACTTGCAACCAAAAGATTTCCGCCTATACGATCATTTTTGTCAAACAGTGTGATTTTATGTCCTCTTGAAGCTGCCACTCTCGCAAATTCAGCACCTGCAGGACCGCCTCCTATAACAACGATATTTTTCTTTTCTAATGCTGGTGCCATAGGTGGATCTAATTCATTACCTGTTACTGCATTGACTGTACAACTTATTCTCGCTGAATTTAATACATTCAGAGAACATCCAATATTACAGCTGATACAACGACGTACTCTTTCCGGACAACCTTTTTGAACCTTATTCGGAAGATCTGGGTCTGCAAGACTTGGACGTCCGAGTGAAACCATATCACACAATCCTTTTTCAATTGCTTCTGCTCCCATATCCGGATTATCCATTCTTCCAGCAACGATAACAGGAATATTTACAGCTTCTTTAATTTTTGAAGCCGCATCCAGATAAAGACCATCTTTCTGATAAACACTTGGATGATTCCAATAATGAGCATCGTAACAGCCAAGGTCTACATCCAGTGCATCATATCCTGCTGCTTCCAAAAGCTTTGCTGCTCTGATTCCTTCATCCATATCACGGCCGTATTCTTCGAATACTTCTCCTTCGATTGCTCCAACTCTTGGCGCTTTCATATAATGCTTTGGTGAAAAACGCATTGTTACAGGGAAATCTTTTCCACAATATTTTTTAATTGTTTCTACAATCTCTGTTGCAAAACGATAACGATTTTCAAAGCTTCCACCAAAACGATCTGTTCTTTGATTAAATGCTTCTGTTGCGAACTGATCAAGAAGATAGCCTTCATGAAGTGCATGAATTTCCACACCGTCAAATCCACAATGTTTTGCAAATGCAGCCGCAGCACCAAATGCACGAATATACTGTTCCACTTCTTCTGTTGTAAGTTCACGATGCATGATATTTGGATTGTATCGATTACTTACCGGCGATGGTGCAACAGCCCCTTGTACAAGTGCTGGAATTTTGGAAGATCTTCCCCATCCGGCCGACAACTGAAGGAAAACCTTGCTTCCGAATGCATGTACCTTGCTTGTAAGCTTATTGAACTGCTGCATAGAGTGCCATTTATCTGTGTCTTTTGTCAAAAAAAGTAATGTAGGATTTGCTTTTTCGAAATCATTCTCTACTACTGTCATACCAGTCTGAATCAATCCGATTCCACCCCTTGCGCGGGCTGCATAGTATTCCACGCCAAGATCATTTAAGATTCCTTCCTGGTCTACAAATCCAAACGAACCCATTGGAGCCATGGCATATCTGTTTTTAATTTCACAAGTGCCAATCTTAATTGGTTGAAATAGCGCTTTGTGATTCTCTTTCATAATACTTACCTCCTTAAACATTTGATTTTTTTGGAATATTTGATAAAAATATGCTACAATATATATAAATTGTCGTCAATTTACACCGCGCCCACTTTTGTTAAGTTTTTGACATACTGGTGGACATTGTATATTTTCTAATAAATATTAAACATTTTTGATAGATTTGTTCAGTAAGGAGGCTTACAAGGTCATGAGTAAAGAATTGGATCAACGTGCGAAGCGCTCACAAAAAGCACTAAAAGAATCACTTTTGCAACTCCTGAAGTCAAAAGATATTCTTGACATTTCTGTATCAGATATCGTAAAAAATGCCGGATATAGCAGAGGTTCCTTTTATGCACATTATGATAATAAAGAAGATTTTCTCTATGCTGTCATTGAAGACGAAGTGCAGGAATTTATAAATATCATCTACGATGTTCTAAAAAATTCACATTTTGCTGACCTTAACTGTCGCATGGATGCAGTCGTTCTGCAACTTTTTGAACATGTATATGAGAAAAGAGAATTATACCAGATCATGTTGGAAGGAAAACTTGACACGCATGCTGCTGACGACTTTGTAGATATCCTTAGTGAAAGGCTTCTTCGCGAACTTGACTGTACTTCTACCGATGAAAAAATGAATTTAGAAATGCGCTATTATACCAAAATATATCATTATGTTTCCATGATTCGCTTTTGGATGAAAAAGGATTTTATCTATTCTCCAAAATATATGGCTGAGCAAGATGCTTTTTATAGCGTTAGACCATTCAATGAAATTGAGGTAAAAAAGAAAACCTCCATTTGAACCTTTGCACATGTTGTCATAGCAGATTATCAAAAATGCTTTTTTAATCTGTTAAATGAAAAAAGCTATGATCAAATTTCGGTTGCCGAGCTGGCAAGAGCAGGGTGGATTTTATATGCCAACTATCAAGAACAAGGCTACGTGCACAGCAGAACCATTGTATCATTTCAGATATAGAGATTGCAAGTTCTTAGGCTTAACTTAATGACATTGCTATTCCCGACCGCCCCTTTTTTGCGTTCATAGATGGAAACGATGGTGACATTTGAGCAAATCTTCAGCTTCTTTCTACAAAAAATAATTCTTCGATTTTCTTTAAAACATTTACAATAATATACTTAATATCATTTATAGATTCCTTACAACCATTCATAATCCATTCACGCTGAATAGCTTCGCTAGTAGCCAATATATATCTAGTAGCCATCATGATAGTTTCGTGAGAGATATCCAAATCTTTCCATAAACAAATACTTGTGTTCGTTAGTATGACAGACAATTTATTCCAAAACGAACTATCGCTGGAGTTCTTGATCATCGAATAAAGTACATCTTTCTGCTCATACAGAATACTGAGGACTACATATACCGTTTCCTCTTGAGTCTTGTAAACAACCTTTTCTACCGCTTCTTTAATCTTGTCAATAATCGTATTTTCTAATTCTTCTTGAAGGTCATAAATGCTGTAGTAATGATTATAAAACGTACCTTTATTAATATCGGCAAGCTCGCATAATTCTTTAACAGTTACCTTTGAAATGTGTTTTTTTAATAAAAGTTCACAATAACTATCTTTTATCACCCTTCGTGTATAACGCGTTTTTCTGTTATCTAACATAGTCACCCCAACAATTTTCTCAAATTAGTTCATTTTCTTAACCAAAACATCATTAAAGTATATTTCGGAACTCTTTACCATTAACCGCTTATTGATTGATTAATACATTATATATATACTATATCATATAATCAACTCTGAGTACATTATTTATTCAGAAAAATTTTAACACTGTACGGGAACGCATATGTAGAAAGGAGAATTAAAATGTCAGATTTCGTTAATCTCTTAACACCAATCAAAATCGGTAATTGTGAAATCAAAAACAGAATGGTGATTCCACCTATGGATACTCGCCTTCCTAACGAGGATTGCACAGTTAGCGAACAGTCAGTTAATTACTATGAAGCAAGAGCTAAGGGCGGATATGGTTTGATCATTTGTGAATACATGTTTGTATCTGATACAGGCAGACCTCATACGCACAGTATCGGTATCTCAGATGACAAGTATATCCCAGGATTATCAAAAATTACTGAAGCAGTTCATAAGCATGAAGGTGCAAAAGTTTTTGCGCAGCTCTTCCACTGCGGAGCACAGGGAAGTAAGTACATGACAGGATGCGAAACAACTTATGGTCCATCAGCAGTGCAGAACCACACAACAAACACTACTCCTGCAGAACTTACTACTGAACAGGTATACCAGCTTATTGAAGATTTTGGAGATGCTGCACTTCGTGCGAAGAAGGCTGGATTTGATGGAATCGAAATTCACGGTGGTCACGGGTACCTTATTTCAGAGTTTCTAATGGCAATATACAACAAGAGGGTCGATGAATTTGGTGGAGATTTTAAGAGCAGAATGAGATTTCCTGAACTCATTATCAAGAATATTCGTAAGAAGGTTGGCCCAGACATGCCTATCACAATGAGGATCGGTTCAGAACCTGTACCTAATGGCAAGGGCATAGAAGAACTCGTTGCAGAGGCAATGTACCTTGAAAAGTGCGGAGTACAGGCATTTAATGTATCTACATATGGATGGAAAAACGTTATAGCTCCAAGTCAGCAGGTCGTTGGTTACAATATTCCTTATGTACAGGCAATCAAGCAGGCTGTAAGTATTCCTGTCATTGGTGGTGGAAGAATGCATGATCCATATATTAATGAACAGGCAATTGCAACTGGCAAGCTCGATATGGTATTCCTTGGACGTCAGTCCCTTGCAGATCCTGAATATCCAAACAAGGTTGCCGCAGGAGCATACGATGAAATCATTCAGTGTACTGGTTGTATCCAGCGTTGTCAGCTCCACTTGTTTGACCATTCTCAGCACATCTCATGTATGCTTAATCCTTTCACAGGTAGAGAAGGCACTTGGCAGCATATTCCTGCTGAAAATCCGAAGAACATTGCAGTAGTTGGTGCAGGTCCTGCAGGACTCAACTTCGCATTCAACGCAGCTAAGAGAGGTCATAAGATAACGGTATTTGAAAAATCCTCATATCCTGGCGGACAGCTTCGCACAGGTACAATTGCCCCTTTCAAGCATGAACTTGCTCACGGAATTAAGTATGCTTTAAAGATGTGTGAAAAGTATAATGTTGAAATTAAGTACAATACAGAAGCTACAGAAGATATGCTTCTTAATGGCGAATATGATAGCGTAGTACTCGCAACAGGTGGTGTTCCAGTAAAGCCAAATATTCCTGGTATTGACAATCCTATCATTTATCTTGCCGAAGATGTCCTTAACGGCAAGACTCCTCAGCTCGTAAGAAGAGAAACTGAATCCCTCCCTGGCGGAAGAGTATTAATCGTTGGTGCAGGTCTTGTAGGTGTTGAAACAGCTGATTACCTCGCTGAATATAATATGGGAATGAACGATATTACAATCGTTGAAATGACTGACCAGATTGCACCTCAGGAACACTTCACTACTAAAGCATTCATAATGGAACGTCTTAACGGATACGGAGTTAAGTTCCAGCTCAACACAAAGATTACTGAGTTTACACCAAGCGGTATCGTTGCTGAATGTAATGGAGAAACAATCACTATGGAAGGTTATTCTGCTATCGTTCTTGCAATGGGAACTAAGTCTTACAATCCTCTCGAAGAAAAAATTGCAGGTAAGATTGATTACCATAAAATTGGTGATGTTATCAAGACTAGAAATGCTGTATTTGCAATTGAAGAAGCAACAAAACTCGCTCTCGAAATATAAATACACTATAAGTAGATTTGAATTTAAAAAAATTAATTAATAATTGAAAGGAGAAAACTCATGTACGAAGATCTTAAAGGAAAAGTTGTGGTTGTTACAGGCGCAGGTTCAGGCCTTGGTCAGGCTACAGTATTACAGCTCGTAAAAGAGGGCGCAAAGGTTGTTGCTGTTACTCGTAGACAGGAAAGACTCAATGGTACGCTCGCATTAGTTGCTGAATTAGGTGGAGAGGTTACAGGATTTTTATCAGATGCTGCCAATAAGGAATCTCAAATTGCTGCTATAGATAAAGCAATCGAAGTTTACGGAAAAGTAGATGTTCTTGTTAATAGTGCTGGAATAGCTGATGATTTTTCGCCATTAGACTTAACAACTGATGAAGAATGGGAATCAACTTATACAACTAACGTTGATGGTACATTTTATATCACTAGAAGAGCTGTACAGGTCATGAAAGAACAGGGACATGGGAACATCGTTAACATCTCATCAGACTGCGGATTATTCGGTGGGCGTTCAGGAATTTCATACACTTCATCAAAGTGGGCTGTGGTTGGTATGACAAAGAATATCGCTTATCTCAACGCATTTGATGGCATCAGATGTAACTGTGTATGCCCTGGTGGTATTCCAACTAACTTCGGAGAAAATTCAAAGTTTATTCCTGCAGGTTTTGATAGAATAAAACTTGGTTTTGGTACTGTTCCAGGACAGGGAACAAAGGAAGAAATTGCTTCTCTTATTACATTCCTTTGTTCGGATGCGTCAAGCATCCTTAATGGTGCTATCATCCAGGCAGATAAGGGCTGGGGTGCATATTAATCCCTTTTTCCCAAACATATTAATCCACACGGAAATTTCAAAAGGCATCCTTAATAAAAGATAGCTTTCTATGGCAATCGTGAACTGGTCCAGTAAAAACGGACAATAGACAATCCCCCTGGTGTAGGAGAATTAGAGTACTACATCAGGGGGAAAAGGAAATTGTTTTTAGCTGCAGTTCTAACAATAGCAAGTCCCGAAGAAATATCGAAAGAAGTCTCTTCTTGCGCTCTTGCTCTTAGTTCTAGCATTCTCTCGGTATCCTTTATCAAAGAAAAGAATCAGGAAGCTCTGCTTAAGTCTGTTGCCGAAACAGAGACACAGACGAAAGAATCATTGATATAGCGATTAAGTATGGATATTCTTCTCAGGAAGTTATATCAAGAGTGTTTAAAGAACAGTACGGAACAATGTAAGAATCAAGATTACTTTTTCGAGATATAAAATATCCCTCCATTTTCAAGCGATGTCGCCGCTATGTCATAAGACACTTCGTCGACATCGCTTAATATCTCCTGATTGACATATTCAATCTGAGTGGGAAGCATTAACGGGGAGTATAGCCTAAGCGCCAACATTTCGCAACATCCGAAATTGCAGAAAACCCTATTGCCACGATTTTCCATAACAACAACTTTTGAAACAGACACGACAGAAGAATACCAAGCGGAATAAAAATAGCAAAGTTTCCCAACACATTCTTTAGCAAAACATCTATTGATGCAGTAGAATCAAAGAAATCCTAAATAAAAGCAAAGGGATATATACTGCACATGCCTAAATTCGAATGAGTCCAGTCCCTGATTTTAACAATACTATTTTTAATAATATTGTAATGTATACCAACTTAACAAGTAACACACCTTTCGGTGTAGTAATCTAATATTGAGATTATTCCCTTTAATAAGTAATAGTCTTTTTTCTATCTAATAAGAAGCTCCTTAACTGTAATATTTGGATTTTTATACCTTCCCCATTGCTTACTAGCATTTCCAAATTCAATAGCCCTATTAGGACACAGTTGCATGCAAGCAGTACAACGTTCACAGGAATGTTGCCATTTTGGTCTTTCCTCTACCATTTTTATATTTAATGCAGGACAAACCCTTGAACATATTCCACAACCATTACAAGCATTAGATACAACATAATTTGAATCTGAGTTTTTTGCTATCATTGTTTCTCCTGTAGCCTTTGCAATAAGCTCCATTGCCAGATTTATATGACATCCATTTTCTTTTCTCTCCACTATCTGCTTTGAAGCACTTCTTATTTCTATTTCATTGGCTTGTAGCATTACTTGTATCTGAGTTTCAGATACCGGTGCATAGCTTGTCTGGTTGTTAGCCGGATAATTAAATGTGAAGCTTGCTGAAACCTTATTTCCCTTTTTAGCTAAAATCTTTCTTAGCGTACTATGAGTTGCAATTTCCATCCCTCCGCATGTCACAGCTGTAAAAATATATTTGTCTTTTGAAATCCGTAATCCTTGTATAAACTCTTTAACAAGTCTCGGGGCACTTCCCATATACACAGGTGTAAATATACCAACAGTTTCATATTCATCCAGTTTTTCATATTCTGTCGTAGCAGTGATTCTTACAAGCTTTGCACCGCCAACTTCTTCTGCAATCCTTTGGGCCACATCAAGTGTATTTCCTGTTCCTGTAAAATAATAAAAAATCTTCATTTTTACTCAGCCTTTTCAGTTTTCTCCTTTCAAATACTACACATATTGTTTTTGTAATGTTATAATATACGCATTAAAACTAATATACCACTACACCTTTTTCACTTTCTGTAGTATTTGGAGGATTTATGAGCGAAAAGAAAATACATAACCCACTGGTAACAAAGCAGATTATTAAAAATGCCTTTTTAAATCTGTTAAATAAAAAATGCTATGATCAGATTTCGGTTGCTGAGCTGGCAAAAGCGGCAAATATCAACCGTGTAACTTTTTACTCTCATTACGATAACATTGCCACTCTGATGGATGAAATTGAATCTGACCTAGCCGGCAGAATTATATCAACTATGGATGGACTTTTTAAAACCGAAAAGTTCCACGAGGCGACCACAAACTATTTTCTTGACGCATTTCTTTCCACTCCTGAAGTCAGCATCTGGTTTTTAAATAACAAGACAACCGGCAAGGGAGCTTCTATAATCTATGAATATGCAAAAAGTGTATGCATTACAGAATGGAAAAAATATAAAAGAGTAAGCGATGAAGAATTAATCCGCTTCTTTGATTTCTTCTACTACGGAAGCATGGCTTACCTAAAAAAATGGTTTACCGGAGAGTTTAATGCCGATGCAAAAGAACTTCGAAAAGAATTCATCGATATAACAGGTCATACCGTTCAGTACATTTTTGGTCATGACGTATAAAAAGGCACAGTGTATTTCTACACTGTGCGCAATCAATTACTTACTTAGTTTTAAAACCAAATCATTCGCCGCATAAATAGCAGTTTTTATATTGCCTACCTGTTTCACGTCACCTATAAAGTGAACATTTTTTTGCTTATTCTTCTGCGATGCAAGTGGCGAACCTGTAATAAATCCAATTGATGTAATAACGGAATCAACCGGAATTGTCTGCTTCCCTTCCCCATTTTCTATAACAATATTATCTTTGTTAATCTCAAGAGTCTTTGTCTTTAAATAGACTGGAACTTGATGATATTTAAGTTCATCACGAAGCATCTCGGTATTGGCCGCACAGACAGTCTTCGTAATCATAAGTCTGTCCTGCATTTCAATTACCACTGACTTTTTGCCAAGAAGTGCCAGCTCATATGCAATCTCACAACCTGTAAGTCCACCACCTATTACAGCAACCTTTTCTCCGACTTCTTCTTTTCTAAGAAGATAGTCTGTAGCTGTAATAGTACTACCATTTCCCTGACAGTTAAGGACTCTTGGAGTTGCTCCGGTAGCAATAATATATTCATCTGCCTGAATATCCGATAAACTTTTTACCTCAGAATTAAAATGAACATTGACCTTTGATGATGCTAGTTCTTTTTCATACCACCTAAGCATATCCTTGTCTTTTTCTTTAAATTCAGGTGCTGCAGCTGCTATAAATGCTCCTCCAATTCGACCTGACTTCTCGTAGAGATCTACATCATTGCCTCTCCTTACAAGTTGAAGCGCACATTCCACTCCACCTATTCCTGCACCAATAACCGCATATTTCTTTGGTCTGGCTGCCTGTTTCACTTCATACTTTTTCTCAGCAAAAATTCTGGGATTCTGTGCACATTTTCCATAGCCATTAATGTCACTCAAATCGCCATGGCCACCGGTTTCCACATTTGGCACGCATCCATTACAGCCCAGACATGGTCTGACATCTTCAAATCTTCCTTCCTTTACTTTCTTAGCAAAAGCCTCATCACAGAGAAGCTGGCGTCCAACCCCCATTCCATCAATTCCATTTCTTGATATTGATTCAGCTGCAGCGTCAGGCTGCATACGTCCAGTTACAATCACAGACTTTTGAGTATGCTTCTTTAATTCTTCTGCATCCTTTAAATTACAATTAAGTTCAAGATATACGGGTGGATGTGTCCAATAATAAGAATCATAGGTTCCATTATCTACATCAAAAACATCGACTCCAGCTTTTTCAAGAATTTTTACACATTGAATGGTATCTTCTAAGGTGCGACCCACTTCCGTATATTCTTCTCCGGGAAGTGCACCCTGATTCAGGCCTTTCGTATATGAAATCATCCCCAGCCGCATAGATACAGGATAATCTTCTCCACAGTTTTCCTTTATCGCTCGAACAGCCTCAACCGCAAACTGGCATCTTGTTTCCCATGACGCTGCCCCATATTTGTCAGAGCGATGATTCAAATAAGGGAGTGCAAACTGGTCTATGAGATATCCAAAATGCATTGCATGAATTTCAACACCATCAATACCTGCTTCCTTCGCATACCTGGCAGCCACACCAATTTCCTGTGCAAGTTTTGATATCATTTTCTCGCTGGCTTGAGTCGCAGTTCTGCCGTCTGCATAATCCCAATATCCCGGCATATCAGAATCCGCATTAAGCATCTGATAATCTGTAAGATGCAAGAATCCCTTTGTAACTCCATGTAAAAACTTGTTATCAATAAGTGGCATCATCGCCGGCATAATTGGAAAATTTCTGCCGCCTGCCCCCGCTGACAACTGTGTAAAGATTTTTGCTCCATTTGTATGAATCATATCAATTGTTTCCTTGCATCCAAGGAACGGATTTTTTTTATCTGACATCCACTTATTTCCAACGAATGGTGCCACTACTGGACCCGATGCAATAAAAAGTCCAACTTCGTTCTCAGAACGTTCTCTATAATACTCAATACAATTCTTATTTGGCTTTCCAGTCATAGAATCAATCAAGGATGTACCTGCCATAGGAACCATGCATATACGATTTTTAATTTCAACATTACTAATTTTCCAAGGTGTAAATAATGGATCAAATTGATTTGTCATAAGAATCTCCCTCCATAAACGCACTACATATCTTACATTTAATTTTCTTATGCGAATCAAATTAATTCAACTACACTTTTGAGTCAAAGTGTAGTATTTAACCACCAAACCTAATATTATCCAAGGCTGCTATTTCTGCTTTTCCTTCAGAATACCCACATAGAACCGTACATACATCACAGCAGATCAAAAACTTCCGAGATAGTTTTCTAATGCATCCACAAACTCACCAATATGAATACCATCAACAAATGAATGATGTGCCTGTACTGAAATCGGCATCATCAATTTGCCATCTTTCTCGTAATACTTGCCCCAGTCAAACAAAGGAGTCGCATTATCTTTCTTTCCTGAATTTGTATGGGAAATATGAGTATATGTTACCCAAGGCATTGGAGAGCATTGAAAAACATCATTTCCTAATGGACCTGTAAAATATGCTTCCTGATCTTCTGCGACTTTCTTTGCATAAACACAATACTCTTTCAAATCATCCATCATTGGAACATTTACTACTTTGAATAAATTAGTTTCCTTATTCAGATATGTAAAAGCTGTATCAATACTCTCATATAAAGCAATCTTTCCATCAACAAAACGATATCGAAACGCCTCAATCTGATTGGCACATTTGCATACAGCATGAACCATCGCCATAGTAAATGATAAGTGATTCTCTTTTGTATATTTTTTAAGCCCGGTAACATCTGCCTCAAACGTAACACAAAATGCAGGTTCCACACTATTTCTGAAAATAGAACAATGTACTGCCCTTGGCCAACTGCTTTCATCAATTTCCGTATATTTATTTCCCATAGTCTGTTTCTCCCTTCAAAAGATAGTCGAGTAGACTAAGACCTCTCAATCTTAGCCCCTCACAGATCCGTACGTGCGGCTTTCCCGCATACGGCTCCTCATAGTAACATTCGCTTCAATATAAGCAATAGTACGTTTTTGGCTTCGCTAATGGATAATACTTGAGCATTTCCACAAATCCATTCCATGTGTATGCTCGTCTACAACCTCTCCGATTCATGGCTTTGAATAGAAACTGTTGAACTCTATGCAGAAATGTTGTTATCTTCCGAAAATTCCATGTAACACCATAATACCGATAGTGCCCGATTAACTTCACATTCAACTCCTTAATTATCTCTCGCATCGGTCGATTTCGATTATCATAAATCCAATTCTTATATGCCCTAACCTTTTGTTCAAATTTCTTTCTTGAAGTCTGTACTTTAGGTACGAAACCGCCTTTTCGGGTTTTGCTACAATAGAAGGTAAATCCTAGAAAATCAAACGTTTCCGGTTTACGTTCTCCTCTGGCTCTGCGATTCTGCTCTGCAAATCTCCCAAATTCAATCAGCCTGCTTTTACTGCTCTCAAGTTCCAGACCAAACTTTTCCATTCGTTCTTTTAACTCTTTATAGTATCTTTCAGCTTCTGACTTATATTGAAATCCTGCGACAAAATCATCCGCAAAGTTTACAAGGAAACATTCTCCCTGCATTTCCCTCTGCACCACAAGTTTGAACCACAACGTCAGCACATGATGCATATATATATTCGCAAGCATCGGACTCATTACTGAGCCTTGTGCCGAACCCTCCTCTGTTGGCTCAAATTTACCTTGTTCCATTATTCCCGCTTTAAGGTATTTACGTATCAGCCACAGTAAGTTCTTATCCTGTATGTTCCATTCAAGAAACTTCATCATCCAATCATGGTCGATATGGTCAAAGAACCCTTTGATATCAGCATCTACGATATAGCTGATTTTTCCATAGCTTATCCGTTGATATACCTCTTTTATTGCTTCGTGACAACCTCTATTCGGTCTAAATCCATACATACAGTTTAAAAATCTTGGTTCATAAATAGCTCCCAATATTTTCTTCACTGCCATTTGTACAATCTTATCCTCATAAGAAGCTATCCCTAATGGTCGTTTCTTTCCATTTGCTTTAGGAATATATACCCTCAGCGACGGTAGCGGCCTAAAAGATTTGTTTTTCAGCCGTTGTACTAAGTCCTTGATATTTCGATCAAGGTTCTTCCCATACTCATCCTTGGTTACCTTATCAATTCCGACTGCTTTGCTCCCATCTAATTCCTTATGGCATTGCTTTAGCATATCTTCATTTATCAAATGGTACACTGATGTAAATATAGGATGTTTTGATGTTGCTGATATTTCAGCTATTCTTACTAATTTCGTTCCCATTATTTCCTCCGTCCCTGAGTACGGATAATGTGTCCTCAGTAAGACCTTTACTATGCAATCCCCTTCCCTCCATCGGCATTACCCGATTTCTACAGTACTATGAGATTGTCCGACTACCTGCCATTCATTTGAAATCCTTCTCTGACTATTGCAGGTACTGTAATGAGCCCTGCCTGCAGTGCCGCATGCATCCGTCGATGGCCGGAAATCATTTCATACCCTTCATTTTGATCAGGACGAATCAGGACAGGAGTAAGTACACCATTTTCCCTGATACTTTCGACTAAATCATTCATCTTTTCATCATCCATCACTTTGAAAGGATGATTTTTAAATCCATGAATACTATTAATATCAATCTCTATGGAAGCCTCTTCATTTGGCACACCAAGAAGTTCATCTACTGTTGTTAATTTTATTTTTTCTCCACTTCTAGCCTTCATATGACAACACCTCCTCCGTAACTTCCTGATAAGCCTTTGCAACTTTTCCACGACCATCATGTTTATAAATACTAATTCCCTCTGCACTTGTTTCAGCTGCTTTTACAGAGAGAGGAATAACACTTTCAAATATTCCTATTTTTTCTCCGTATGTCGCATGGACTAAGGCTGAAATATCTTTTGCATAATTCGTTCTGAAATCAACCATCGTAAGTAAAATGCCCTCTATTTCCAGCTTACGGTTAAGTTGTCGCTTTACCTTAGAAATAGTCTTGATCAATTGCTCCAGACCTTTTACAGGCAAATAAGCTGCCTGTACAGGTATTACAACAGAATCTGCCGCTACAAGAGCATTAATTGTGAGCATTCCCAAAGATGGCATACAATCAATTAAAATATAATCGTATCTGTCTCTGACTGTTTCCAAGTATGTTTTCAACAATGTTTCCCGGCTCATTACATTTACCAGCGATACTTCCAACCCTGACAGTTCAATATTGGCAGGAAGTAGATCCACGCCCTCTTCGTGATGCAAGATTCCCTCTTCTGAGTCTATTTCTTCATCATTGATCATTGCCATCATCACAGTTGCCAATGTAATATTAATATCATCCGGTTCGATATAACCCAGACTGGCTGTCATACTTCCCTGTGGATCCGCATCGATAAGAAGCACTTTTTTCCCTGCTCTTGCCAATCCAATTCCCAAATTAACCGTTGTCGTTGTTTTCCCAGTTCCGCCTTTCTGGTTAGATACTGAAATTATCTTACACATCCTTCTTCCTCCTACCTTTGTAATATTGGTTTTAAATTGATATAACGTTAAAAGTCATACTCCCGGAACGCCTCCATATACTCATCAAGAATGTCAAGATTCACAAGAACGATTCTTTTGATGCGATAAATTGCTCCGGCTTCTTTTGCTAGTTGCTGAAAAGTATGTAATCCCATTGAATAAAGTTGTGCGCCTTCTTCGTAACGCACATATTTTTTTCTTTTCTCTCGAACCATTCTTTCAAGTTCTGGGACTTGTTTTCTCTTCTTTCCCATAGTTCTTCCTCCTAGTATAATAATGGTGTAGTCAAGAATGCCTACTGGTTAATAGTTACAAA
>CATXUX010000011.1 GCA_958402795.1 uncultured Lachnospiraceae bacterium
AATCTGCAACATTCCTAACACCTCAAATATCAATTTCTATGCCATTATACTATAATTCTAATGTCTTTTCCAACAAAAGAGAGCAACATTCCACATTCTCAAAGAAAAAAGGAGATCCGAACATGGATAATGAACTTAGAAAAACTTTGGATGTGAAACTGAATATTAACATTGATGGAACCGCTGCATTTGGTATTGTTTTAGCCAGCATTACAGGATTATGTTTCTGTTTTTATACAGGTACGAAAAGCAGATACTCTGCGCAGATTGGAACTTTGAATTTATCGCCAGTTCAGTCTGCCGCTGTATCTGTCTGACATTCCGTTTCACCCTTTTAGGATAAAGGGCGTGGTCACAATACTGCCACGCCCCATCCTTCAGTTATTCACTTACTCAACATCCCGGAAAAACCGGATACATCTTAAAAATTCCACAATCAATTCCTGGTACAGATCTTCATCAAAGAAACCGTCTACCAATGCATTTCTGACAAGAAGTGGGCGGTACATTTCAAAGATTTCCATAATAGATTCTTGATCTCCCAGTCTCGCCCGGTATAAAAGCTCCCTAAATTCCATTACTTTTCTCCTCCCATCTTTCTTCTGATTTTTCGGATTGCACCATAATACATCCATTTGCATTGATCTTCTGTCATCTGGTTCAGCTCGCCTATTT
The DNA here is from genome assembly GCA_958402795.1 of uncultured Lachnospiraceae bacterium. Classification (GTDB taxonomy): domain Bacteria; phylum Bacillota; class Clostridia; order Lachnospirales; family Lachnospiraceae; genus Schaedlerella. Next base: position 676 of record CATXUX010000011.1, read on the forward strand.
CCTTGAAGTCTCGTTCCTCAAATACACGCTGATACATCACTTCCCGTTCTTTCTCATTCAAAAGGTGCATTGCCTGTATCAACCGCTTGTCTTCCATTTCATTCCACTCTGGATAAATTCCTTGTGTTTCGTTTAACAACAACTCTTCCCGTTTCTTTCGTTCCAGGTGTTCCTCCATGGAAAGATCTGCCTCCGTATATTCCTGTTCGTCCGAATTATTTTCTGCAAGCTGAATCTTCTTCTGTATTTCCAAATACCGTTTTCTCCGTCCCTGTACAGATGCCAACAGATATGCAGAAAAGTAGTTTTTTGTTTTTGAACCTTTATAGGTATGTTCTTCGTTCATCTTCTTACCTCCGAAATTTGAAAATTTTCATAGTTTCCAAATTTCAGAGGCGGGGATCTGCAGCCTGCAATGACACAATTCAACAATTTTCGACAAAACAAAAGGTCGAGCCAGCGAATTGCCGGTCCGACCAAATGTATCGTCCATGTAGGATAATGCAGATAATTCTTTTTCTTTAACGCATATTCTGCGTATAGAACATCCTGATATTCTTCTTTCTGACAAGAACTTTTTTTAATGAACTACCTGTATTTCCATATCTTTTCTTTTGTTTCACACGACTTATTTCTCCGAAGTTTCTTCCTCATCACCTCTGTTGTATGCGTTATATTGCGTGATACTATGTGTCTTAACACATTTTCCTTGTGGGAAAACTACGTTAAAATATGCTTTAAGTGAGGTGATACGGATGCTAAAGGATACCGTCAAGAAAAGACTCGGTTACATGGTAAAGAACGAACGTGAACACCTTAGATTATCCCAGTCAGCCCTGGCTGAACAGGCAGGTGTTTCCATCCGGACCATCTCAGATATTGAAACTTGTAACGGCAATCCGGAACTTGCAACGTTGATTCCTCTTGCCCAATATCTGAAGATTTCCCTGGATGCGATTATTCACGAAGCTCCACTAGAAACAGACCATACTACATATCAAATTCTGGAAGAACTGCAAAACTGCTCAGAAGAGGATCGTCTGATTGCTCTTCGTACTTTACGGGAATTACTTGCAGCACTTAAAGAAAAAGACCAAATCAATAAACCACATTTCTGACAATACCTCAGTTTTTAGTGTAGCAGTACAATCTGTGATAAAACTGTGCGGAACCTGTGCTAATCCTGTGGCTTATAATATTTTGTAAATTCAAAAAGAAGCAGTCGTGTGAGAAACTGCTTCTTTTCTATGCTATCTTCTGCGGAAAGCACTCATTGCGTTCCTTACATTTTCTACCACCCTTGGATCGATGGTGCCCTTAGTTTCTTCTGGAAAGGTCATTGTTATTTCCGGTTCTTTTTCGCTCTTTTCCATACTATTCAACTGCATTGCTTTATGCACTTCCTGTCTGACAGTTTCCTGAATGATTGCCTGCAATATCTCATTACTGAAAGTGTTGCTTTCCTGTACACCATCCACATGTGCAACAATCGCTTCTGCAATCAGATCCGCTTTATCTTTTACCGAATTTAACAATTCTACGGCACGTATATGGGAAGCCTTCGTTTTATCAAACCCCAAAGTGAACTTAAATGGATTCTTCTTTTCCACACAATCACTCCTCTACTGTCATCATCTGGTAAAGCTTGTCATACCCTTTCGCATTGGCACAAATATCTTCAATAAACATATACCTGCCTAACCGATCTGATTTCTCGATCAGTTTTTTCAATAACGCTGCTCCACCACCGATAAATACGGTATAGGTAGACCTTGTGTCAATACCGCGTTCCCGGATGCTGCTCAAAAGATCGGTTACAAAATCCTGAGCAATCCCCTCTGTCATGTTTACAACCACCGACTCATAAAACTCCGTATTTCCCTTCAGAATACTGTCAACATCACATTCCTCCAGTAGAATATCGTACTCACTATTCACACCGGAAATCACCTGATTATACATGGTAATAACTCCACGCTCCAGAGAATCACAGGATTCCATATCCGGCATTCCTTTTCGCATCAGCAGATAATCCGTTGTGAATCCGCCTATATCAATACCAATGGACTTAGGAATATCCTGCAGCTTATCAATGACAGTCATCATTGCTGCATAATCTTGTGGAAAAGCCATCACATCATGGATTGCTACATGGTATGTACCGCCTTCCGTTATAATTTCGTGAACTTTATTTTCTCCTTTAAAGTAACACTCATACTTCTCACACAAATCCGCAAAATGTTTTGGCGGTAATCCGATTGGCAAATTGATCTGCAATACGTCTTCCGGAGCAATCTGCGGATATTTCTTCAGTTCTTTGACGATAGCAAACAGGGTAAGAACAAAAAAGCGTTCATCCTCTGTCTTATCCCTCTGATAAGGAATCCGCCTGTTACTGAGCAGATAATATTTTCCTTCATAGAAAATATATTCCTCTCCCCTGGCAGGTTTCTTATCCTGTGTAATCAGTGCGGTTGTAAAAACCTGGTTGCAGGTCTTCATATTCTTGTTTCCATGGTCAACTGCAATTCGTAACTTTCTTATCATAAAAGCATCTCTCCTTTATTCTTAATACTTATTCTGTACGTATAGATTCCGTATAACGCAACTTATTACAAAAAAATATCCCGCCTGCAGTTCATACCACAGACAGGATACCCTTTTCTTTCTTACACAAACTTTATAAAAACGCTGCTTCTTTTGGCATTATCTTCTGAAACAATTCCTGATACCGCTTATTACCCGCAGGAACCAAAGGACCACGATAAGATGTTTCAGACCAAAGCATCAATTCTTCCGCTTCAGAATAAAATGGTCGGTTCGGTGTCGTAATATCGCCATACTGCACTTGCGGAATGCTTGGTTTCAGAAAAAGTTCCGCATCTTTTTGCGTAAACACTTTTGATATACCTTCCATTTTTTCCGCAAAAAAAGCCTCTACCACTTGTGGTAAGAAGCCCCTTTCTAAATAATATTGCGCTCTTCCTTGTATTTTTTTTACAAGTTCAAACCGAAGCTTTCGTTCTTTTTCGCTACACGTTTCATCCAAAAGAATATCTGCCAGCACATTTATGTATTCATAATCTAACATCTTTATTATTCCTCCACACTAATTTTTTGATCCAGTCTTCCATGTACCAAATACCGATAGTCTTTCCGCGTATTTACACAGGTAGATAACGTAATTACCCTGTCCTTTTCTGATACCGATATTCCCGTATCATATTCTGAACTTGCCTGTATCACTCCTAAAAAATCTTGATAGTCTTTCACATCCGGAAAAGAATATGTGTACGCTGCATTATTTACCGGAGCTGCGTAACAAGAAAAAATGTGATATTCATATACATAGCCCGGCACATAAACATAAAACTTCGGATACACATCATAAACTCCTGGATCCTGATATTTTTCCAAGGTTCCGAACATGCTCCCATCCCGCATATTATGTCCATAGATGATGGTATTCCTATCCGTAAAATCCTCCTGGTTATGATAATCCATAAATATACTGCCGCTTTTATTCGTTTCTCCATTGATCATGTGATGAAGATAGTAGGCATTGTCCGTTCCTTTTGCCACAGGATAACTGATGTCAAGCGCCGGAATATGTATCCAGGCAATGACTTCCGGGTTGATGCTTTGCAGACTCTCAAAGTCCACCTGAAGAAATGTAAACGCTGAATTTTCCTCAGAAGACTTCTCCACTTCCGGCTCTTTGGTGCTTTCAGGCTCCCGAATATATTCTTCAAGTTCTTCGTAGACCTGTTCTCCTTCTCGGTAACTCATGCAGATACGTACAATCGCACCTACGGAACCAAAGAACAGGATTCCGGCTAATATCATGCACATCATATAGATTTTATTTCGTTTCATGTAAATTCTCCTTTTCCAGCCGGAGCAAAAGCCCCGACTGTCCTCTTATAATTTCTTTTTTGAATAGTAATAATCATCAATTCCTTTAATCTGTCCATTCCATTCTCCGGAGTCGTCCATATCCCAGACCATACGGCTCATAGAAATGGATAGTTCCTGACAAATCTCATACACCTTCTTACATCCATTTTGGATAATCTGTCGTTTCTGCAGTTTATGCTGACAGTAACCGTCTCTGCCCTTTTGCCTGCAACTTTCACACTTGCTGTAATTCCCATCACAAAGGACTTTCATTTTCTTATCCATATCGTAAGCTTCAAATAGATGCTGAAGATTTCGCTGTCTAAATGCCTCCAGCACCGGTTTTGCATTACGATACTGGTTTACCCCTGCCACACAGACAAAGGTATCTCCGGACAGAAAATGTGCAATGGTTCCCTTTAATGCTCCCTCAGTCAGATAGACCTCAGAAGCATTCAAATCTCCAATCACATGTACCGGACTTCCGGAGGATACACCATTTTTGAATTTTACACTGGATAGCCAGATATATTTTCTACCCTCGACCACATGATCTAACCGAATTTGAAAGCCCTGGATTTTTCCCTGCATTGACAGAATTGGAATCAGGATACCGGAGTTCTTTGGAGAAAAATTGATGGTCCATTCTCCGTTTGCTCCTTCGTAAAATCCCGGGACACCCTTGACAACCAACCCTTCGTCCTGCAGTTTCCTTACCAGACTTCTAATTCCAAACAATGGCACACTTCGGTATCTCTGTCCTTCGATCTGCTCTAAAGTAAGTCCTCGTTTTAACAAATCTTCCTTATGCTGTTCATTTAAAATCATAAGCGAAAGCATCCGGGAATAAGTCCGGTCTATCGTTTCAGCATCCGCAAGTTCCGCAAGAATAATCTCTGGTTCTATTTCTTTTTGTTCTGCCACGATATAATCCGTCCGATATTCTCCTTTTCCAAGCGCTTCACGTATTTGTCGGTTTGCCTCTGAAGTATTCACACCATAAAGCCTTCCGTACAGATCCAACATACCGCCGGATACATCACATCGATTACACCGGAATACATTTTTTCGCAGGTTGACATTCATCTTTCCTTTTGTTTCCCCACAAAAAGGGCAGTTCACATCCAGAGAGACAGAATTCTTATGTCTTACCTGTAGTTTTAACAAGTTGACTACATCAGAAATATCGTAATCAAACCCTGTCATATCGTACATTCTCTGTCTCCTCCTTTCTCCCACAGCCTGTTAAGACTGTGGGAAGCATAATTAACCAGCCATCGGCAATGCTCGCTGAAGAATCACCCTTGCTGCAGCTATCATCAGATGGTCTTTTCCACTATACTCATTGGCATACCATCCTAAACTGGACGGACTCTCCATTGCAACTTGTCCCATAGTCTTATTCTTCAATCTCCCACAGGTAACCGTCACACTGAGTGCCTGTTCATAGGTCATACGGTTGACCAATTCTTCTGCCGGAAGATTAGGATCCAATGCCTGGTTTTGTAACGTTGGAATACCATTCATGCCACCGATAGTATTTCCATTCGCCTGAGCGTTCTGATAAAACTGTTCCATCATCGGTGTTGATCCTTGTATTGGCGGTGTTGCTGAAGGATCCGGAGCTGCCGTATAGGCACCTGCTTGTCCGGTTCCCATATTCTGTGCCACATTTGCTGCCATCCCATTGTTTGGTGTCTGTCCGGAATTTACCGGCATCTGCATGGTTCCATTTGGCTGCGGAGTTGTCAGATTCGGTGGCACTGGAATACCTGCATCCACTTGCAGGGGATCGTTTTCTTCCCCCACATCGGCAAACTGTACACCATATCCGGCATCTGCTAATGCACGTCCGGTAGCTGCTGTCTCTGCAAGTTCCAGAAATTTATCACCAAACTTCGGATCTGCGGTGCGAAACCGCTGTGCGTAGGAATTTCCCACACAATCTTCCTTCTGGTCACATTTATCCAGATAGACTCTTGCCTCCACAACTGCCATATTCTCTGTCAGACTAATGATGTTACTGATAATTTTCCCTGTCGGATTTAAAAGCCGGAACCAAAGTTTCCGGTATTTCACATCCAGATATAACTGTTCCGCCTCTCCCTCATTGGAAATTCTCCGGGCAAGTTCCAGCGGATTGAACCCTTCTACCTTGTTTAATGCTGCTACCGCCTTTGATTTGTTATATAATAATTCGGTCATTGCCTACTCCTTTCTTTTTACCGGCAGAAATTATCTCTCTATATAATAATTATCTGCCGATTCTCAATCTTGGTCATTTTTAGAAAAATTTTTTAAACTGCCAGTCGTAATTGCTCCATTTTCGGCTGACGCTGCGTCGGTTTCTGATATATATCACAATAATATCGGATCCGTTCTGCCAGTATGGTATTCCTCGTACCGGTACTTTCCTGTTTGATGGCTACCGTAATCGCCTTTTTCTCTCCTACAAGATAAACCTTCTGTTTGGCTCTGGTGATTCCGGTATACAGGATATTTCGTTTCAGCATCTTGTAAAATGCCCACACCCAGGGAATGATCACTACCTGGCACTCATTTCCCTGACTCTTATGGATGGTGATTGCATTTGCGTGTTCCACCATATCCATCTGATCTGCTTCATATAACACGCTGCGTCCGTCCGGAAATACGATTCTGGCAAGTGGGTTCCCATCTTCGTCTTCAGATATTTCAGTAAGAATCCCCATATCCCCATTACTGACAACTTCCGTATTCTTATTTTGGAGAACTTTGTCCCCTTCCCGGAAGATATGGTCATGGATATGGAGTTCCTTTTTCCCAGAGATGGGCGGATTCACCAAATCCTGTATGGTCCTATTGATTTCTATTACCCCTGCGGCACTTCGCACCTTATAAGGTGACAAAATCTGCACCTGATCCATGCCATGTACTGCAAGTTCTTTTACATACAATTCCTTAACAATTTGAGCTGCCTCTTCTGCACCTTTGCAGGCAATCATCTGGAAGTCTTCCCCTTCTATCAAGTCAGTACGTCCTTGCTGCATCAATTTTGCATTAAGAGCAATGTTGCTGTTTTTCCCCTGTCGGTATACTAAATCTAAAGTTGTTACCGGGATCTTCCCACACAGAATCAACTGACGGAACACTTCTCCGGCTCCAACAGAAGGAAGCTGATGGATGTCTCCTACCAGAAGCACTCTGGCACTTGGTTTTACCTTGCTGAAAAATTCATAAGCGAGGTGCATATCCACCATGGAAAACTCATCTACGTTTACAAATTCTGCGGATAATTCCTCCAGCATCGGTTCATATTCATCATCGCCATAAAGCCCTAATGCCATGTGCATCGTGCTGGACTCTTCATGTCCTGTACTTTCTGCCATCCTTCTTGCAGCTCGTCCCGTCGGTGCCATGAGTTGTACTTCCGTTTTGTATTTCTCCTTATGGATATACAAAATGACTTTTAAAACCGTTGTCTTGCCGGTTCCCGGACCTCCGGTAATAATGCTGATAGGACTTCTAAACACCATACGGACCGCCTCTTTCTGACAGTCCGATAACGTAATGCCCAGAACCTTCTGTGCCTCTTCCAGTTCTTTTTCTATGGATTCAGACGGAATCTGTTTCATCAGTCTCTTTGCAATCATCATAGCTGTCCTTCGTTCTTCCTCATACTGTGTTACCCGGTAAATCCGGTCATCATCTACAACAATACTATGCTGTACCGCTAACCGATACAAAACACCATTTATTTCCGACTCTGTGATCTGATCAAGTGTCTGGTCTTCATTGAGAAGATTTAAGACACTTTTGATCAGTGCATCCTGTTTCAAATACAGATGTCCGTTCTGACGCATTTCTTCGTTCAGCACATAACTGATACAGCCGGAAATCCGCATGGGATCATTGGGCGATGCTCCGCATTGTCTTGCAATCGCATCCACTGTAAGAAAGCCAAAGCCTTTGACATGAAACAGGGCATACGGCTGTTTGCGGATAATCTCCATCGAACGGTCCTGATATTGTTTCAGGATCATATTTACCTTCTTGGGTGTCACATGAAAAGGAGCTAAAAAGGTCATCAATTCCCGGAATACCTGGTTCTTCCCAAAGGATTCCATGATGCCATCCAGCTTTTTCTTTGAAATCCCCCGTACCTTCAGTAACTTCTCCGGTGTCTTTTCCATAATTTCCAACGTATTCAATCCAAACTGATCGACAATACGTTCCGCCATTTTCGGTCCAACACCTTTTACAGAACCGCAGGAGAGGTATCCTAAGATACCCTCCCTGGTTCTTGGTACAACTTCCAAAAAGCTTTCCACCTTATATTGAAGTCCATGAGTACTGGATTCCCAGTTTCCCTCCATCTCCACTTCAATTTCATCCGAAAGCGGAAGATCATAACCGATGGCAGTAAACGCAATGACTTTCTTTGCAGACCAGAATTTGTCTCTGGCAGACAAAGGAACGCTGGTATCCTGGGTAGAAAAAACAGCTATGGTATACCCATTCTCCTCATTTTGAAAAATCTTACGTATGTATCTGCACTTCATCGTTTATTTCCCTCCAATTTTCTATCTTTGCCAATTCACCGGGATACTTGATTCCGTCGTACCAGTACACCTCCTTGCCTTTTTCAAATGCAGCCTTTATCTCGCCTGCCATTCCGTCGCTTATATACGGTCCGCAGACAACCAACACATCACACAACGTAAGCAGGATCATACCAATCTGTAACGCTGCCTCCCGTTCTTCTGGAATCTCATCATCCAACATAAGGGGAAGATGTGCATGGGATGCAAAAGTACGACAATGATAAAGCCGTTTGATCTGCATCAGATAAAACTTTGCTTTTTCCATATTCTGCTGTCTGACTTCTTTTGTAGTCGCAGACAGCGGGGAGCAGATATATGCTCTTTTTCCATCTAACATTACGCTGCCTCCTTCTTAATCCGAAATGTCCGGCTCTCTGAGGTACTGGCGTATTCCTCATAAATATCCGGATGCTGGATTTTTAATTTCTCCATCTGTTCTTTTCCAATCTGGGTACGGATGGTTGGATTGTATGTGATCTTGTAACGAGAGCTTCCGTCCTCCATCACTGCTTTGCAGCCCTGACCGAGAAGTTCCACAAAAGGAACACTCAATGCTTTTTGCTCTGCATCAATTTCCTTTTTTCTTCGTTCCAACTGTGATTTTTCCTCTGCTAACATCAGAAAGCGCTCCAAGCTTCTTGACTCCAGCCCGGAAATCGTGATTTCGGGAATGGTCTTATCCGCAAAACCTTTATACCTCCGGATACTGGCTAAAACCAGATCTGCTTTCCCGTTATAAGGCGGCTCCACCTTTTTCTCCACATACTCATGCCAGAAGTACTCTTCCTGATCAATCAATTCCTGTTCTTCCATCTCATCACGCTCAAGAAAACGGTAAACAAATTCATTCTCATTATTTCCGTACAAGCAGGCGATATAGGCTTTCTTGATGTTCATCACTGCCATATAATGCCTTACCTGAAGAACATAGTTTTCCGGGATTCCGTCATCTGCCCATTTATCTTTGGCATTGTAATTACAGGTTTTACATTCCAAGATTCCGATACTTCCATCCGGAAACCGGATAAAATAATCTACATCCGCAAGCATGAATGGATAGAAGGGATGCCGGAACATCTTCCGGACAGGAAAAACTTCTAATCCGGTCTTTTTTGAGAAGATCATGGCTACCAGATCTTCCAAACGATGTCCCACTTCTTTTGCCACCCAGTTACTTTCTCCTTCATCAATCATTGGTTTTACACCAATTTTGTCGTAATAGAGATCTTTTATGGTTGCAAAGGGTGAGATTCCCATAATAGCGGCTACATCACTTCCACCGATCCCAAGTCTTCGATAATCCAGCCATTCCTCTCTTGTAAGTGGCTCAATATTTACAACAACTTCCGGTTCATAATTCAATGCTAAACTCATTTCTTTGTCCTCCTTATAATTTGATTGCTCCAATAACGTCAAATGCCTTCCAATCCATAGATAATGTTCTGGCAATATCTTCTTCCAGTTTTAGAATTCGGCTTCCGGAAAAACCTTCACAAGCTGCAAAGAAAGATGCCTCATTGATGGCATAGTAAAGGTCATGAGCCGTACAAGGATCTTCTCCATACTGGGCAACATATTGTTCTACTACTTCGTTGCGAATCTTCTGGCTGATCTTAATTTCCTTCATTACCAGATGCAGACAATTTACCGGATTTTCAATTTCAATATCCATCAAAGAAGAAATTCCATTCATTGCCTCCTGATACCTGGAAAAAATCTTGTCCAGATTCTTCCGGAAATCCTGAAGTGTTGCTCCCTTGTCATGAGACAGTTTAATCGGACTCCCAAGACTAATCGTGCGGTTGTTGGTTTTTGAAGTCATCATCGGATACAGATTTGCACCACTGGCTGCCACATCTGAAGTAGTAAGCCTGAGTGCCGGTGCAAGAGCCTTATCTTCCAGGTCGTGATCCTTTAATGCCTGCCGGTAGGTATCCAAAAGTTCCTGATTTCCTTCCAATGTCCACATAGCGGATGCTATGGAATGGTCGTAGGTTCCGGAACCTTCCAGATAAGCGCTGCCGCTGAAATGTGCCTTCAGATAATCACAGGTCATAGAAAATACTGCCTCCATATCAAGGACGCAATAATCATGCTCATCCCCTCCATGTACAGCAGATACCTTCCCATCTGCTATTTTAATCAGTGCATCTCCTCTTGCGACTTTCAGGCAATAATTGATTACTTTTGCATAAGTAGCCTTTTCAAGTTTCCGTAAACCTGTACCGCTGACACCAGCTCTTTTCAAGATCGTGTGCATAGCACAATCCCGGACAGGATACACTTCCCCATTGATCTTTAATACCAACTGGGTATTCTTCTCCGTATCCTCTACAATTCCTTCCAGTTGCTTTGTACAGGCTTTCTCAATCGTTTCCGCCTCTTTCTCAAGGGGAACCAGCCGCAGCATCCTGGTCGGCTTACGGATCCATTGGGAAGCCTTCGCCCGTTCTGCTAGAAATTCCAGCATTTCCTTTGTGTTTGCAAATGTCGTTTCAAACGCATCTGCATAGATTCTTGTTTCATTCATTTGTGTGTACCACCTTTCTTAAAATATGTTTTATTCCATAAACAGCCCATGCTGTATCTGGCATTTTCTAAAACGCCCTATATTTAGGCACAAAAAAAGGAATGAAAAGAGAACCTGATATTCTCTGGTCATTCCTGATTTACTGGTATTCTTACCAAAAAACAAAAGTGCCGCTATTGTCCATAACAGACAGATAGTGACACTTTATACAAACATAAACAACTTATGCAGACAGCTTTTTCAGCCGTCCTTGAGTTTTGGGATTCTGACAAATCCACAAACTCCCCATAACGGGTATGCATAAAAATAAACTATATCAGTATACTAGCACAAGATATAGTGATTGTCAATTTATATAATCCTATATATAGTTATTCGTTCTCTACAACATACTCTATCTTGTGCCGTAAGAATTCTTCACATGATTTTAGGTTTCCATTTGCACCTTCTTCTTTCGCCTGTTTATTGCAGGATTCCAGAAACGGACAACGGCTGCAGCTATTTTTTATTGCCTCTTTCACCCAGGCGATTTCTTCCCTTGTTCCCTCAATCTTCATAATGACTCCACTTCCTTTGTTTCTATCATTCCCACAATCAAAAAAAGTACTCACATACTCAATCTTTGTTTTAAAACATGAAATTACGCTTTTATTCCGTATATTTTGCTTTATTTCTTCTAATACTTCTATTTTATTCCGTAATTTGCTATCCGTAAATAGTTTAGAATAAATCAAGAGGTGTAAAGTTATGGACAAGATGTTTATTGCCAACCGTATTACGGAACTACGGCTGAAAAAGAATGTATCGGAATATCAAATGAGCTTGGATCTGGGTAGGAACAAAAGTTATATCCAGTCTCTTTCTTCTGGACGGAATAATCCGACCATGGAAAATTTTCTGGAGATCTGTGAATACTTTGAGATTACCCCAGCGCAATTCTTTGATCCGGATATTACAAATCCACCACTTCATACAAAAGCATCTGATCTTATCAAACAGTTGGATGACGACGATCTTCTTGCACTGATTCCACTCTTAAATCGTCTTACGTCTAAATAGTATATTACTGTATTTGAGCTGCCGTTTGGCAGCTTTTTTTATTTTTCTCAAAGAAATTTCTCATATTTATCCAATTTCTAATTTTTTTCGTTAATTACTTATTGAAAACCTTTTAAAAATCGCTTTTGCGATTTTGTACCTTGATAACTTCATACCCTTCCGGGAAAGGTATACAGGTGCTGCAGATAGTGTGCATAGACGCTCGCCTGCAGCTTGATGGTTACATAGTATCACCTTCTACGTGCATGAAACAGGGCATAGGAAACGCTCTTCCGGAAGTTTTCCACATTATTACAAACGAAAACTTTTTTATATTCACATTTTACAATGACGCGGGGAAAACGTATAATAGAGCTACGCTTAGGTGATACGTTTTCTCCCTGCTGTCATTGGGAAAGGATTTTATATGACAGTTGAGAGGAATGACAAGTATTCAGGTATTCTTCCAGAGAGTCCCTGTACCTATTCCGTAAAAGAGATTGCTACGATTTTAGGTGTCAGCAAAAAGACTGCTTACAAATTATGCGAACAGAACTTGTTTGTCACTAAAAGGATCGGCAGAATTATACGAATCAACAAAGACTCCTTTGAGGATTGGATGAATGCCAAACCAGATTAAGGAGAAAACGTATGGCAACTATTATTAAGCGTAAAAAGAATTATTCCGTAGTTTATTATTATGAAAATGAAAGTGGTGAGAAAAAGCAGAAGTGGGAAAGTTTCACTTCCTACAAAGATGCGAACAAACGAAAGATAGAAGTCGAGAGTCAGCAAGAAAATGGAACCTTCATTGCACCGACAGCACAGACTGTCGAAGAATTCTTATATGATTTCGTCACTTTATATGGTGAGAAAAACTGGAGTCTTAGCACGTATGATGGTAACCTGAGTCTTATCAGTAATTATATCAATCCCATCATCGGCTCCGTTCCTATCCAGAATGTGAACCGAAAATTTGTTGATCAATATTATAATACTTTGAAAAAAACAAAGCCGGTGATTGTTCGCAATAAAAAACCAAAAAGTGAATACTTACCTGCACAAACGATTGAAAAAATTTTTAAGTTACTATCATGTGCTTTTGGTCAGGCAGTCAAATGGGAGCTTGTTGGAAAGAACCCGTTTAAATTAAGTGATGCACTCCCAAAAATAAAATACAAAAAACGTGACATTTGGGATGCTGAAACCATCAATAAAGCATTAAAAGAATGCCGAGATGGAAAATTGTATGTTGCAATCAATCTTGCTTTCGCCTGCTCGATGAGAGAAGGTGAAATTCTTGGACTTACTTGGAATAACGTACATATTACTGATGAAGATATTGCTTCAGACAATGCTTATCTTGATATTAAGCAGGAATTAACAAGAGCTTCTAAACGAGCACTCGAACAGTTGGATCAGAAAGATGTTTATTATATCTTTCCTCCGCTTATGCCAAACACATCAACACGCGTTGTATTAAAAAAACCAAAGACAGACAGCAGTATCCGACGCGTATGGATTCCAAAAACATTGGCTTATATTTTAAGAGATTGGAAAACTGGACAGGATGAACTAAAAGAATTTCTTGGAGAAGAATACAAAGATTTTAATCTCGTTATAGCCCTTGCAAATGGACGCCCATGTGAAGGAAGAGTATTACTGAAATCATTTGAAGAATTGAGAACCAGGGCAAAACTTCCGAATGTAGTATTTCATTCACTCAGACACTCCAGCACAACTTATAAACTGAAACTAAACCATGGGGATATTAAAGCTACTCAGGGAGATACTGGACATGCTCAGGCAGATATGATTACAGAAGTATATTCACATATTCTTGATGAAGACAGAAAAATCAATGCTCAAAAATTTGAAGCTGCTTTCTATGGCGGTGTCGATTTACGAAAACATAATCCGCCCACTGAAAATACAACGAACGATACGGAAGAACCAAAGCCGGCAGCCTTTGACTTAAATGCACTGATACAGCAACTACAAAACTCACCAGAGCTGGCATCTACACTTGCCCAGCTATTAGCACAATAGTATTAGCACAAAATCTATCTTTTTTTCTAATTAGCACGATGTCAATTTTATTAGCACGATTGGGGAAAATGGTTCATCCCCTCTTAGCACGATTTTAATTCAATATGGAGGGCGTTTTCAAAAAAAGAAAACGCCATAAACCCAATGTTTATAGCGTTTCTAGCGTCCCTGAGAGGAGTCGAACCTCCGCTGACATGCCTTAGGAGGGCATCGCTCTATCCACTGAGCTACAGAGACACTTTATATATTATAACGGTTATATTTAACCATTACAACCCTTGTATTTACAGCGTTTTTCAGATATTGCGCTGTGCTAATATTTTAGAACTGAACCCTTAGTGTTGGAAACGAACCATCTGCCAATTAGGAGGCGCTTGTTTTATCCGTTAAACTAAGAGGACATCATCACAATTTCATAAAAGAAAATAAAATTGTAATCTTTAGCTATTCTACCACTCATCAGTTTGTATTTCAACACATTCTTTCTTTTTCTTTTTTATTTTTTATCCTGTTTTTCCCTTTTCATTATTTTTCCACGATATACAAAAATATGGATAGCAAGAAAGCAAAGCGTCAGCATGGAAACAATCCTGTGAAATGCAAGAACTCCCGGCTCAGATTCCATGATCAAAGATGCCATTCCACTCGCGAAATCCACCAGGATCAACAGACACAGCGCCCACCTTCTTCCATTCATTTTCCGGCGTTCAGACAGAATATGTATCAGGCAGAGTATTAAAAAAATAAGTGAAGCAATTTTATGTACGATAATTCCTGTCAAAGGCACTAGCATCGTTACAATAAAGCTAATCAGTAACAATCCGTTTAAAATATGTTTCTTCAAAAAATATTCCTCCTCTTCATCTGATAAAAACCATATCTTTCTCTTTTCAAAAGAGAAAAGGTTAGCTTTAGCTAACCTTTCACATAGTACCATATACGTTTTTAAAATGTCAAGTTCTTTTTCTCGGTGTTTAAAAATGCAGATATCCCTGCAGCCATATTTTTCCCTTAAATCTTCTTCCGATTTCTGGTTCTCCGAGAACTCTTTTTTTGGGAACGCAAATATCAATCTGCAATTCATTTACGTTCAGCTTCATCTGATATAGTTTTTCTCCTGTCCGGGAATTGACCCGTTCCCTTACTGCGAGGATTTCTCCAAGGATTGCATACAGATCACACTCAATTCCATGCGGCATAAAATACGTATTTACAATAGAAAATACATCTTCGCTTGCAAGTCTGCGGGACACTTTTGAATAGATATCAATATCATCCATCGTAAGTGTTTCCATTGCAATTTGGTCTCCGCGCCTTGCTGCGCTTAACAGTTTTTTCCGGTTCCTGGACTCTTCTCTTTCCTGCTTTTGCTGTTCTTCACTTTTACTGATTGGAAACAGGATTGTTCCTTTTAAGGCCAGTCCGGATAGCGTGACCGGAATTTCTTTCTCTCTCGCATACCCGAACTGACTTTCCTTGACATACTCAATTCCGTTTTGCAAGTGAAACATCAGACTGAATTCTGCTCTTGGATCTTCGCAGATTCCAACATACTGTTCTTTGTCAATTTTCTTTTCTACCGTAATTTCCGCACAAGTCGTTACGCCGCTCCCCTCGAAATATGGAAAATAGTAATCTGCATCAAACTGATCGTTCTTATCCAGTTCGCCGCAAACGGCGATCCCGGTGCTTTGTGCATATTCTTTTTTTAATTCGCAGAAATCTTCTTCATCCGTATAGGACATCACAATCTGGTGTGTAAAAGTGTTTTCCACTTCCTGCAGCAAATCTCTAAGCTCTTGTTTAGATTGGATCCCCTCAAATCCAATCGCCTCTAAATACTGATGCATCTGTTTTCTCCGGAAATCATGAAATCATTCTCTGTTACTTTTTAATTTTTCTTTTTCGGTATCAGCACAGTAGTTCCGCCCATATATGGCTGCAGAACTTCCGGAATCAGAACGCTTCCGTCTTCCTGCAGATTATTTTCCAAAAATGCAATTAACATTCTCGGCGGCGCTACTACTGTATTATTCAATGTATGAGCAAAGTACCTTCCGTTTTCCCCTTTTACACGGATTCCAAGTCTTCTTGCCTGAGCGTCCCCGAGATTGGAGCAGCTTCCTACTTCGAAATATTTCTTCTGACGCGGAGACCATGCCTCTACATCAACCGATTTTACCTTCAAATCTGCCAGGTCGCCGGAGCAGCATTCCAGTGTCCGCACCGGAACGTCAAGAGAACGGAATAAATCAACTGTATTTTTCCACAGTTTGTCAAACCACTCCATACTTTCTTCCGGCTTGCAGATGACAATCATCTCCTGCTTTTCAAACTGATGGATCCGGTACACACCTCGTTCTTCAATTCCATGTGCACCTTTTTCTTTCCGGAAACACGGAGAATAACTGGTCAATGTTTTCGGAAGTTCTGCTTCCTCAATCTGACTGTCGATAAATTTTCCAATCATAGAATGCTCGCTTGTACCGATCAGATACAGATCTTCTCCTTCGATCTTGTACATCATTGCATCCATCTCTTCAAAGCTCATAACGCCTGTTACCACATTGCTGCGAATCATAAACGGAGGAATACAATATGTGAATCCCCGATTTATCATAAAATCTCTTGCATATGCTGTCATAGCAGAATGCAGCCTTGCAATATCTCCCATCAGATAATAAAAACCATTTCCCGCAACTTTTCTTGCACTATCCAGATCAATTCCGTCAAAACTTTCCATGATATCTGTGTGATACGGAATCTCAAAATCCGGAACAACCGGTTCTCCGAAACGTTCTCTTTCTACATTTTCACTGTCATTTTTTCCAATCGGAACAGACGGATCTATGATGTTAGGAATTCTCATCATATCTTTTTTCAGTTTTTCTTCGACTTCTTTTTCTTCTGCGGAAAGTTCTTCAATACGATCTGCACTCGCTGCAACTTTCTTCTTAACTTCTTCTGCTTCTTCTCTTTTTTTCTGCCCCATCAGTTTCCCGATTTCTTTCGATAACTTATTTTTTTCCGCACGGAGTGCTTCCACTTCTTTCTTAATATCTCTGTTTCTGGCGTCCAATTCCAGTACTTCGTCAACGAGCGGCAGTTTCTCGTCCTGAAATTTATTCTTTATATTCTCCTTTACAAGTTCCGGATTACTTCTTACAAATTTAATATCTAACATAGCGACTTCTCCCTTCCTGTTTCTCTTTTTTCCTCATTCTGATTTTTTCTTATTTTTTATCTTTTTTTCTTATCTTTCAATGATACATCTTTGATATCATAGGCTTCCTGAAAAATTGCACGTTCCAGAGATTCTTCTTCCTCTTCGCCAAGTTCTACATAACTCTCACCCCTGACGATTTCTTTGATATACGTATAGCATCCCTCTCTTGTATGCATTGCATTCAGGATCCACCCATTATTCTGATCGTCCAGCATTGTCAGTGCAAAACTTAAGTTTCCTCCCGTCTCCTGAAAGGCGTCATATTTTACAATTCCAACCTTCTGATAGTTCTTTTGTAATTTTTTCTTAATTACAGAAATATCTGATTCGTTTTTTCTGGCAATCGTTTCTACTTCTTCCAGTCTCCTGAATTTTTCAAAAAATCCTTTCTCAAGATTTTCCCCGTTTTTTCCTTCCATAAACTTCATATATGAAGTTTTCAGACGGTTGTATTTTTGATTGATCCGGATTAAAAATATAAACTGGACAATCAAAATAATAAAAATAATGATCAGTACATAAAATGCATCAATCCCCATACGCTCCAACAGTCCACTTCCCACTTATTTTTTCCTCCTGGTATTTATACTCCCTCTTTTTCTGTATCTGATTGGCTGTGAATAGCAACATCTTGTTCTCCCCTCTACAAGTTTTGAATTGACATAATCATTTCGTATATTCTCTCCAACTCCTCTTCAGAATAATACTCGATTTCCACTCTCCCTTTCCCGTTTGATTTTGCGTTGATATTTACTTTTGTTCCCATGACATTTTTCATTCTGTCTGCAAGATCCGTGTAAACGAACGTATGTTCCAACTTTGTTTTTTCAATCGGCTGCTTTGGATTTTTTAACTGTTTTACCAGCTTCTCTGTCTCGCGGACACTTAACTTCTCATCGAAGATTTTCGTTGCAATTTCATACTGCTGTTCTTCATCATCAATAGCAAGTAAAGCTCTGGCATGCCCTGTAGAAATCATATCATCGACTATCATCTGCTTTACTTTATCACTTAATTTCAACAGACGCATGGAATTTGTAACAGCAGTTCTGCTCTTTGATACTCTTTCAGCCACTTCATCCTGTTTCAAATGGAACTCTTCTAACAGTCTCTTATATGCCATTGCCTCCTCTATAGGATTCAGATTTTCCCGCTGAATATTTTCAATCAGTGATATTTCAACAATCTCCTGATCTGTATATTCTTTAATGATAACCGGTACTTCTTTCAAACCGGCAATTTTTGCAGCACGCCATCTTCTTTCACCTGCTATGATTTCATAATAATCATTTTTCTTATGAACAAGCAACGGGGAAAGCACTCCATGTTGTTTTATGGAATCTGCCAGTTCTAAAAGAGAATCTTCATCAAATTCTTTGCGCGGCTGATCTCTGTTCGGTTCCACCTGATTGATTTTTAATAATATTTCTCCCGTTTCTGTTTTTTCCTTCACAGGAGATACCGGCGTTTGTTTTTTTTCATTTCCCGCTGGATTTTTCTTTTTTTCATTATTTTTATTTCCGGATGACTTCATTTGATTACTTTTATCCGGGATCAGGCTGTCCAGTCCTTTTCCAAGTCCATTTCTCTTTACCGCCACTATTCTTCCTCCCCTCTGTGAATTACCTCTTCTGCCAGCATTTTATATGCTTCTGCTCCTGAGGATTTAGAATCATACATATTGATCGGCATTCCATAACTCGGTGCTTCAGCAAGTCTGATATTTCTCGGAATAATTGTCTTATATATACGTTGGTCAAGATTTTCTTTCACGTTTTCCACTACCTGAAGAGATAGATTAGTTCTTGCGTCATACATTGTAAATACAACGCCTTCTATCTCTAGTTTCGGATTCAATCTTTCCTGAACCAACTCAATCGTATGTATCAACTGACTCAATCCTTCCAGCGCGTAATATTCACATTGTATTGGAACAAGTACCGAATTTGCAGTTGTCATTGCATTGATTGTCAGCATACTTAATGCCGGTGGGCAGTCGATAATGACGAAATCATAATCATCTTTTACTTTTTCCACTTCGTTCCTGATGATAAATTCCTTATCTTCAACCCCAATCAATTCAATTTCGGCTGCTGACAAATCTATGTTAGACGGAAGTACAGATAGATTGTCCATTACACTCTCGCAAATACAACTTTCGATTTCTGCATTGCCTATAAAAAGATCATATACACTTAATTCCACTTCATTCTTATCCACACCCAGTCCACTTGTCATATTTCCCTGCGGATCCAGATCTACTACAAGGATTTTTTTGCCAAGACTTGCCAGAGATGCCGATAAATTGATTGCTGTAGTTGTTTTTCCTACGCCGCCTTTTTGATTTGCAATTGCTATAATTCTGCCCATTTTCTGTACTCCTTTCGTGTCACTTACCTATTATATCACTAATAACCGATATTATCCACATAAAATGTTTCACGTGAAACATTTTATTTTGTCTTTTTTACTTTTCACAGGGTAGGGAAATGCGGAAAAAGTTGGTGCAAGCTTGCTTGCAAAACAATATTTTCCGCATTTTCTACACCACGTAAAGAGGTCACCGCCTCACAGCAAGGAACAAAAGCCATCGAAAAAGGGCGACGTACGCCTTTGACGTACGGTTTCACAGCTGTTGGACGGTGCCCCGTGAAAAGTATCTTGTCTTTTGTGAACATATGTTCTTTTTTAGGTAGGCGATGCATTTTTATCTTTCAAGTATTTTTGGAATGTTTCACGTGAAACATTCTATTTATAGTCCTTTGATATTTTATAATTTATTTTATGATGATATCAGAATCAAAAACTCTAAAGCCACATAAGTTTGCTCGTGGGAGAAAGGCCTTGGAACCCGTCCCAATATGTGTGTAAAACTGAGCATAAGACATACAATATCAAAATTTCAGTTTGGGAGTTAAATATCCGGTGGACATCTGCTTAGTGCAGGTTGAAGTGGAGTAAATATGTGAGAGTGCATGGCACGAATCAATCCATAGATATTATTGTTATTTGAGTTTATTTTTTCTTACTGCTTTAATTTACTACATAAGAGACATCAATGTTTCACGTGAAACATTGATGTCTCTTATACTGAAACTATTTTTTATACTTTTAAATTGTTTTATTTTATATTCAGTATCATTTCTACTTCGATCAAAAAAAATTAATATCCGAATATTGGGCACAATTATGGGGTTTCTAAGTATCAAGAGCAAATGTAATGTGAGCATATCCGCTTTGGCCGTCTGCTTAGAAAAAAATAAAGAAACACAGATTCTACTATAATCTGTGCTTCATTAAAAGAAAGTATAGACTTTTATAATGGCTCTTTTGCAGGAGTACCTGCTTTGCGAGGATATTTTCCGGGTGTTTTCTTTTTCTTTTCTATTACAACAAACGACCTTCCGATCTCTGAGTAAGGGATTTGAAATTTTATATAATCTTTCAAATCTCCGCCCAATATCTGAAATGCAGATGTTGAACGATTGATTTCATCATTAGCCTCACTGCTTTTATATGCGACAAAATATCCTCCAATATTGACAAAAGGAATACAATACTCACTTAATATAGATAAATCTGCCACAGCTCTTGAAACACATAAATCATAGCTTTCCCGGTAGCTCTCTTTCTTTGCAAACTCTTCCGCCCTTCCATGAAAGGCATCTATTTTTTCCAAACGCAATTCATCAATTACTGTATTCAGGAATCGTACTCTCTTATTTAGTGAATCAAGTAATGTAACCTTTAAATGTGGAAAGGCAATTTTTAAAGGAATACCCGGAAATCCTGCACCGGTTCCGATATCAATCAAAGAATGGATGGAATTCATATCTATAAATTTTGCAATTGCAAGACTATCTGCAAAATGTTTTTCATAGACTTCATCTTGTTCTGAAATTGAAGTAAGATTCATTACCCGGTTCCATTCTGTCAATAATTCAAAATATCGCTGAAACTGATCTTCCTGTTCCGTTGTTAAATCAATCCCAAATTCACATAACTGCGCCTTAAATTTATCCTTCATATCAATCACCTCTTTTATCCCCATTCAACGATTCATTTTCGGCTCTTCAAGCTTCCTCAAAATCTATAAATTCACTATTTCATAATACATCGATATAATTCATAATACGTCGATATAATTCATAATACATCATTACAATTTATCAATCACGGATTAACACATTTTCATAACTTCAAAGAAGCAGGAGTTAAGTGTTAACTAAATATTTACTAATACGGCATTTATTTACCTTTTATTTGAAAGATATACCAGCAAAACAGAAATATCTGCAGGTGAGACGCCGGATATTCTGGAAGCCTGTCCGATTGATACCGGACGCAGCTCCTTTAATTTCTGCTTTGCTTCGATCCGAAGGCTGTTTACTTCATCATAATTGATGTCTTCCGGTATCATCTTTTTTTCCATTTTTTTGAACTGTTCCACCTGCTTTTTTTGTCGCTTGACATATCCCTCATACTTAATATTGATATTAATCTGTTCCGCAACATCATCCGGGACATCCGGCCGCTCCGGATCAATCGGCGCTAATACACGATAATCCAATTCCGGACGACGAATCAATTCAGCCAGTTTGATTCCTGAAGTCAATTCTGTACTGTGATACTTCCTTAATAAATTCTCTACCGCCTCTGAAGTACCGATATTCGTCTTCTTTACACGCTCTATTTCTTTCTCGATCATTCTTTCTTTTTCCAGAAGATGTTGGTATCTTTCCTCGTCGATCAGACCGATTTCATATCCAAGTTTTGTCAGACGGAGATCCGCATTATCCTGCCGGAGAAGAAGGCGATATTCTGCACGCGAGGTCATCATCCGATACGGTTCATGGTTTTCTTTTGTGACAAGATCATCGATCAGAACCCCGATATATCCCTGGGAACGATCAATCACAACGCCTTCTTTCCCCTGCAGTTTTCTCGCTGCATTGATTCCGGCAATGAGTCCCTGGGCGGCAGCTTCTTCATAACCGGAGCTTCCGTTAAATTGTCCACCGCTGAAAAGACCCTCAATATTTTTAAATTCCAGTGTGCTTTTCAGTTGCCTTGCGTCAATACAGTCATACTCTATCGCATATGCATTCCTTACAATTTTAGCATGTTCCAGTCCTGGAACGCTTCGATACATTGCGTATTGAACATCTTCGGGAAGAGAACTGGACATTCCTCCGACATACATTTCATTCGTATGAACACCTTCCGGCTCAATGAATACCTGATGTCTTTTTTTATCGGCAAACTTTACAACCTTATCTTCAATAGAAGGGCAATAACGCGGACCTGTACCTTCAATCGCTCCGGAAAATAAAGGTGATCTGTCCAGATTATTTCTGATAATCTCATGTGTTGTTTCATTTGTATAAGTAAGCCAGCAGGAAACTTGTTCTTTCTGCACTGTTTCCGGATCCGTAGTAAATGAAAATGGAACAACTTTTTCGTCACCTTTTTGTTCCTCCATTTTACTGAAATCAATGGATCTTTTATCAATTCTTGCAGGTGTGCCTGTCTTGAAACGATACATTTTTATGCCAAGTGATTTCAAACTGTCCGTTAGATAATTTGCCGGCTGCAGTCCGTTCGGTCCGGTCTGCATACTTACATCTCCATAAATACAGCGTGCACGAAGATAAGTACCTGTACAAAGCACAATCGCCCGGCAATGATAAATCGCACCGGAATATGTCTGTACGCCCGTCACTTTTCCCTTCTCGGTCAGAATATCCGTTACTTCCATCTGACGGATATCGAGATTCTCCTGCTCCTGCAGCACTCTTCTCATTGTCATGCTGTAATCTGCCTTATCCGCCTGCGCACGAAGTGAATGGACTGCCGGTCCCTTCGACTGATTTAACATTTTAGACTGAATAAAGGTCTGATCGATTACTTTTCCCATCTCACCGCCGAGAGCATCTACTTCACGGACGAGATGCCCTTTGGAACTTCCTCCGATATTGGGATTGCAGGGCATCATGGCAACGCTGTCTATACTGACTGTAAACAAAATGGTCCTGGCGCCCAGCCTTGCTGCGGCAAGTGCCGCCTCACAGCCTGCATGTCCGGCCCCAACAACAGCCACATCGTATTCGTCTTTATTTTCCCATACAGAATTTGCTGAATATTTCATTTACAAGATCCTCTCCTATCGTTTCACCTGTTATGCTGCCGAGAGCTTCATACGCATCCATCAGATCAATCGTATAGAAATCCTCCGGCATCCCCATTTCAATACTTTCTTCTACTTTTTCCAAAGAACAGAGCGCATCCTCCATCGCCGCCTTCTGTCTTATATTGGTAATATAAACCTCTTCATTAAAAGAAATATTTTTGTTTAAAAACATGTTTTCAAGTTGCTTTTCAAACTTTTGAATACCTTTTTCCTCCTTGGCGGATATCTCAATCATTGGTGGAAAAACCTCGTTATCTGGTTTTGCAGGATTTAATTCATTTCCATATTGAGTATTTTTGTTTTGTAAACTTATAAATTTCTTTAATTCTTCTTTTGTGACCACGGTGTGCAAATCTGATTTATTCAGAAGGATAATCGTTCGCTTCTTCTGGATTATTTTTGCAATTTCTCTGTCATTTTCGTCCAGTTCACGCGATGAATCAACAACATAAATTAAAAGGTCTGCCTGTCTTGCATATTCCATCGCACGATCTACGCCAATCCTCTCAATTACATCATCAGTATCCCGGATTCCTGCAGTATCGATCACATTTAGATTCAATCCATGGATCTGGATCTGCTCTTCCAGAATATCTCTCGTAGTCCCCGCAATATCAGTGACAATTGCCCGTTCACGGCCGGAAAGAACATTCAGAAGAGAAGATTTTCCCGCATTTGGTTTCCCGAGGATGACCGTTTGAATCCCTTCTTTTAAAATCCTCCCGTTTTCATAGGAATCAATCATTTCTTTCAATTCCGGAACGATTTCGTCCAGAACTTCTTTCAATGTATCTCCATATCCATCCAGACTGATGTGCTCCGGATCATCCAGAGCAGATTCAATATACGCTGTATGATAAATAATTTTCTTTCTTATATTTTCAATTTTATTCTTTATACTTCCTTTTAACTGGCTGATTGAACTTTGCAGAGCATATTCATTTCTGGAGGAAATCAGATCGCCAACCGCTTCCGCCTGGGACAGATCGATCTTTCCGTTTAAAAAAGCTCTCTTTGTAAATTCACCCGGTTCTGCCGGGCGCGCGCCATTTCGCAGCACAGTTTCCAGTACACGCCTTACCACATATACACCGCCGTGACAGTTTATCTCGACTGTATCTTCTCCGGTAAATGTACGTGGAGCGCGCATGATACTCACAAGCACTTCATCAACTGTTCTGTTTTCGTCTACAATATATCCATAATGTATTGTATGCGTTTCCGCCTCTGAAAGCAGCTCTTTTCCCCGGTAGATCCGGTCAATCACCTGAAACGCACTGTCGCCGGAAATTCTCACGATCCCGATTCCTGCATTTGACATTCCTGTCGCAATTGCTGCGATCGTCTCCTTGCGTACCATGATACCGCCTCCCTGACCCTAATGCTATCCTTAAAACAAATTTCCAAAACTCTGAAACAGAAGATATCCCAATACAGTTCAAGATGAAATACGTTTTTTGTTACTATCCTCAAACCATTCTGTTATGAATAATAACCTGATTACAAAACATACTTCATCTTGATCAAAACTCATATTTTCAAACTATTATGCGGCAAACTTTTTATCTCTTCAATGTCACAACAACTCTTCTGTACGGTTCTTCCCCTTCACTGTGCGTTGTAACGTATGGATCGGACTGCAGTGCAGAATGAATAATTCTTCTCTCATACGGATTCATTGGCTCAAGTGCAACCGGACGTCTTGTTTTCTTTACTTTATAAGCAATATTTTTTGCAAGATGCCGAAGCGTTTCTTCCCGTTTTGCACGATAATTCTCTGTGTCCAGTTTTACCCGTACATAACCGCTCTGATGCTTGTTGGCAACACGATTTGCAAGGTACTGGAGTGCATCCAGAGTCTGTCCCCGCTTCCCAATCAGAATCCCCATGTTGTCGCCGCCAAGCTCAATACTCAGTGAGCCATCCTCTTCAACCGAAGACTCTAATGTAACTTCCATATCCATTGCCTTCAGTGTATCCTGCAGGAACTGTTCTACTGCAGCTTTTGTCTCGTCCGTTACTCTTGAAAGTTTCGTCTCACGTCTTGTCGGTACTTCCCGGCTCACCGTTTCTTTCCTTCCCGTCTCCTGAGCGGGTGTTTCTTGATTCACAGATTCCATTGCCGGATTTTCTGCCGGTTTCTCTGCCGGATTTTCTTCTGCTTTGGGTCTTTCTTCTTTTACATACTCTTTTCTTTCTTTTTTATAATCCTTTTTATAATCTTTCCTGTGATCTCTCCGGTTGTCTTTTTTGTATTCTTTCTTATATTCCCTTTTATATTCTTTTTGATCTTTGGAGATTTCCTCATTTCCTAAAATACTGGAAATGATATCCGATGCAGGCTCTTCTTCATGTTTTCTCTTCGCCTCGATCACAGCCTGTTTCATACCGATTCCAAAAAATCCCGCACTGCCTTTTTCGATGACTTCATATTCTAATTCATCACTTGTAACCCCGAGCTGGATTGATGCTTCTGTGATCGCATCTTCTACAGTTTTTGCTGAAACTCTGATACTGCCGCTCATTCCAATCCCATCCTTTCTTTTTATCCGCCCTTTAATCTGTGTTTTCGAAGATCAGTTACGACTTCTTCTCTATGTCTTTTTCTTTATGCCCACTGTTGAACCTGCTTACCATATACGCCTTGCTGGAAAGACTTCCCGGATCTGCATTTTTACTGTATTCAGCAGCCTTATCCAGTTTTTTCTGCTTGTCTTTCTCTGTCATCGCAGATTTTTTCTGCGACTCTACATTACGGGTACTGGTTGTAGCCATCCTATTGATTTCTTTTGCCGGAGTTCCTTTTTTCTCTCTCTTCTTCGCTGCCTTTTTCTGATTTTCTTCAATCATTTCTTCTACAGTCTTTTTGCTCAGATATTTATTTACAGCAATCTGCTGGACACATCTTACCGCAGCGCTGATCGCCCAGTAAAGACCAAGTCCTGCCGGAAGAGTAAATCCCATGAATACGGAAATCAGCGGCATTGTATACGTCATCGACTTCATATATGAGCTTGTCGGATCATTTGAATTGGAAGCCGTCTGCTGCGCCGGCTGCAGTTTCACGCTGAGGAACTGTGCAAGTCCTGCAAGCAGCGGAATAATCACTGCTGAAATAATTCCGACGATCGAACCTGCTGCCAGAGAAGTGGTCAGCATCGTCCATGGCGTCTCTCCGATATTGATTCCCAGGAAGTTGTTCAGGTGCTCAACCTGCTGCATTGTACTGGAAACGATTCCTTCCAAAGACGGCATCTTATCCACAAGTGTTGTCCACGTAGAGTCCTGAAACTTATACAGCACGCTTACCAGTGTATCTGCCTGTGAATAATCGTAACTGCTCGGGTTCATCAGGACAGGACTTGCTTTCCCGATCGTCTCCATAATCTTCTGAAATCCGTCAACAGACATGATTTGTTCTACGACCGGCATATATACGTCTTTCACGCCGTCTACATAACGCGGGATATCCTGAATAACCGGATACAATGCAAACAAGATCGGGAACTGGATCAGCATCGGCAGACATCCGCTCGACATAGAGATTCCGTACTTATCATACAGAGCCTGCGTCTCTTCCTGCTGCTTGAGCTGGGACGCCTGATCCGTCCTCCCTTTATATTTTTTCTGAATTTTCTGAAGTTCCGGATTCATTGCAGCAGATACTTTTGACCACTTCTGCTGTTTGATCGTAAGCGGAATCATCAATGTATAAATAATAATCGTAAATAGAATGATGCAGACACCGATATTCTGAACATTAAATACCGTGTCCAAAAAAATATAAATACCATTCATCAGCTTTCCAAGAAGCCATGCTATCTGATGAATGATTGGCCAGTCTCCATAACCGGCAGCTAAAACGCCATACATCTTTTTTCCTCCTCGATATGAGTACATTATGCCTTATGAAGGAAGGCATTCTTTCCTTATGGAACGGGATCGTATCCGCCTTTTGAAAACGGGTTGCACCGCAATACCCTCCACAATGCCAGAATTCCTCCCTTTACTGCTCCGTATTTCTCAATTGCCTCGATCCCGTACTGGGAGCAGGTCGGTATATACTTACAGCAGGGAGCCTTCGTTGGAGAAATATTGGTCTGATAAAAACGGATCATCCATATCAGCACCCTTTTCATCTGCTTCACTTCCCTTTTTACAATCTGTTATCTGCCACTCACCATATCTTTCCCACTATATTCTACTTATCCACACATGGCTCATAAATCCTTTGAATCTTTCCCAAATGCGCCAGCGCTTTTTCCACATCTTTATATTCTATATTCTTTGCACTGGTTCTTGCTATCACAACGATATCATATCCGCATTGAAAATGCTTTTCTAAAAGCCGATAACTTTCCCGGATCAATCTCGTAAGATGATGTCTTACGACACTGTTCCCTACTTTTTTACTCACAGAAATTCCTATGCGGTTTTTTCCCAGATCATTTTTTAATACATACATGACCAGATACCGGTTTGCACAGGACTTTCCGCTTTTGTAAACATTTTGAAAATCTTTGTTCTTTTTCAAAGACTCAGAAAATTCCATTCCCGTTTCCTTTTCATGCTCGTTCTTCTATAAATCCAATCTATTTTTTATAGAAGAAAAGGCCACAAAAATGCGGCCTACGCTGATAATCTTTTTCTTCCCTTTGCTCTTCTGGAAGCCAGTACTTTTCTTCCGCCTGCTGTGCTCATTCTTGCCCGGAATCCGTGTACCTTGGCTCTGGATCTCTTTTTTGGCTGAAATGTCATCTTCATTATCCATACACCTCCCTTTTAAATTAATACAATTATCCAGGGGCATATCCATGCGAAATGCGAACCTGATAATATATGCATTCATAAAACACCGACCATAATTATATGAAAAAAATCCTCACAAGTCAAGCAAATCAGTCTATTTTTCTATTTTTTTATTGCTGTCCCCAGGCAGTTATTCACATTATACTGTGGATAACTGCCTGTTTTTTGTGGATAAATCTGTGAATAATGAAAAAATAACTTTTTTTAAATTATTTTTTGTTTCTGAATATGTTGATAATCTCAATGTTTTTAAGATGTTGATAATTGGAAAAGCATTTATACACATCTTTTTGATTGCTTATGATGTTCTTTTGATGTAAAATGTAGTAGAGAGTCTATGCTTACCATGTCTCTCTATTCTATTGATTAGGAGTTACGATTGATGAACATTGTGGAACAAAACTGGGAACAGATTCTTATGAAGATGAAGACGGAATACTGCTCATCCAATATTTCATATACAACGTGGATCGCTCCGCTGACCGTATATGAAGTATCCGATAATACAGTATATATTCTTGTGAAGCTCAAGGCAAGCCTGGAACATATTGAAGAAAAGTATCTTCTTCCCTTTCGAGTCTGCATTGCAGAAGTTACCGGACATGAATACGAAGTATCCTTTGTTACAGAAGATCAGGTTGTGATACAGGAGAAAAAAGATACAGCTGCGAAAAAGAAAAAAGCAGCCGGCGTTTACCGTGCCGCAAATCTGAACCCGAAATATACGTTTGATACATTTGTGGTCGGCAACAACAACAACTTTGCGCATGCCGCATCACTCGCGGTCGCAGAGTCTCCCGGAGAAGTCTATAACCCATTGTTCATCTATGGAGGAGTCGGACTGGGAAAAACTCATCTGATGCATTCGATCGCACATTATATATTAGAAAAAGATCCTGACAAAAAGGTTTTATACGTAACAAGTGAGACCTTTACGAATGAATTGATCGAAGCTTTAAAAACCGGTAAAAACGGAAATGAACTTGCAATGACAACGTTCCGTGAGAAGTATAGAAACATTGATGTGCTGCTGATCGATGATATCCAGTTCATCATCGGAAAAGAAAGTACACAGGAAGAGTTTTTCCACACATTTAACCACCTTCATGTATCCGGAAAGCAGATCATCATATCCAGCGATAAACCTCCGCGGGATATTGAGACGCTTGAGGACAGGCTCCGGACACGTTTTGAATGGGGACTGATCGCCGATATATCCGCCCCG
Source organism: uncultured Lachnospiraceae bacterium (assembly GCA_958402795.1). Taxonomy (GTDB): domain Bacteria; phylum Bacillota; class Clostridia; order Lachnospirales; family Lachnospiraceae; genus Schaedlerella. Next base: position 30,223 of record CATXUX010000011.1, read on the forward strand.
GATTACGAAACCCGAATGGCGATCCTCCGGAAAAAAGAAGAACTGGACGGACTGAAGATCTATCACATACCGGATGACGTTATGCAGTATATTGCAACAAATGTAAAGTCTAATATCCGGGAACTGGAAGGCTCTCTGAATAAGCTGATTGCACTTGCCAACCTGGAAAAGCGGCCGATCGACATCAATCTTGCTTCAGAAGCATTGAAAGATATCATCTCGCCGGACACAAACCGGCAGGTTACGCCGGAACTGATTCTGGAAGTTGTGGCAGAGCATTTCAATGTTTCCGTTGCAGAACTAAAGGGAAAGAAGCGCAATGCGGAGATTGTTCTTCCCCGCCAGATCGTGATGTACCTGTGCCGGAATCTGACAGACACCCCTCTAAAGGCAATCGGTGTTCTGCTGGGAGGAAAGGATCACGCTTCGATCAAACACGGGGAACAAAAAATCGCATCTGCCATTCAGACAGATGAAGCGCTTTGTAATACAGTTAATATTATTAAGAAGAAGATAAATCCGGTATAAATGTGAATAACTATGTTGATAATCCTGTGAATCACAGTGGATAACACAAAAACGAAGAATCTGAAGTTCTTAGAAAAATAAATTATCTTCACATTCTTCCCTGCTTTTTCCAGCATCTTCAACAAGGTTATCCAACCGGAAAAAAACTTATATTTCAAGGGGTTGAAGTACTTATCAACATATCCACAGCCTCTAAGACGAAGACGGCGGAAAACTTGAATCATAAATATTATATATAAGCGCGTGAAGAGCATTTTCCACACGCACAGGGAAAGGAGATTTCACCATGAAAATAATCTGCAGTAAAACCAATCTCATGAAGGGCGTCAACATTGTATCCAAGGCAGTTCCTTCAAAAACCACGATGCCGATACTGGAATGCATTTTGATTGACGCTTCTCTTGATGTTATAAAACTGACGGCTAACGATATGGAACTTGGAATTGAGACAACCATTGAAGGTGAGATCATCGAACATGGGATCATCGCACTGAACGCCAGAATTTTTTCAGAGATTGTCCGCAAATTACCGGACAGTGACGTTGTGATCGAAGTGCAGTCCGATAATCAGACTTTGATTACCTGTGAAAAAGCAAAATTTAATATTGCAGCACAGTCAGGCGAGGATTTTTCGTATCTTCCGGTGATCGAAAAAGAAGATTCCATCCGGATATCGGAATTTACGCTGAAAGAAGTGATCAGACAGACCATTTTCTCGATAGCGGATAATGATACAAACAAGATGATGACAGGAGAATTATTTGAAATTCAGGATAACAGGCTGAAAATTGTTTCACTGGACGGGCACCGGATTTCCATCCGGAATATTGAACTGAGAGAGTCCTATGATCATAAAAAGGTGATCGTTCCGGGAAAAACTTTACTGGAGATCAGCAGGATCATCGGCGGAGAGTCAGAAGATGACGCTGAAATCTCGATTACGAAAAATCATATCGTAATTGAATTTGGCAATACGGTTGTGATATCAAGGCTGATCGAGGGCGAGTACTTCAGGATCGACCAGATGCTTTCCAGCGATTATGATACAAAGATCCGGGTAAACCGCCAGGAGCTTCTCAACTGTATTGACCGTGCTACGCTTTTAATCAAAGAAGGGGATAAAAAGCCGATCATCATTACAATAGAAGATGAAAAAATGGAACTGAAGATTAAATCACAGATCGGATCTATGGACGAGGAGATCATGATTTCGAAAGAAGGCAAGGATCTGATGATCGGATTTAACCCGAGATTTTTGATCGACGCCCTGCGCGTGATCGATGATGAAGAGGTGGATCTGTATTTCATGAATGCAAAAGCGCCGTGCTTTATCAGAAATGAAGAGCAATCTTATATTTATCTGATTCTTCCGGTTAATTTCAACGCGATTGCATAGAGGGGGAAAATGATGGAAATAATAAAAATCAGAGCGACAGAGGAATATATCAAGCTGGGACAGGCATTGAAGGCTGTCGGCGCCGTGGAATCCGGTGTGGAAGCAAAAGAAGTGATCCAGAATGGTCTCGTTACGGTAAACGGGGAGACGGATCTGAGACGGGGAAGAAAATTATACGGCGGAGAACTGGTTGAATTTGACGGGATTCAAATAAAAATTGAAAAATAATGGAAAAGAGTGTAAAATAAAAAGAGTATATTTTTACATAATAATGATTTATTAACTGATTGGAACAGCAGTTATGATTATTAAATCTTTGAAACTAAAGAATTACAGAAATTATGAATTACTGAATCTGACGTTTGATCCAGGGACCAACATTCTCTATGGCGACAACGCGCAGGGAAAGACGAATATCCTGGAAGCATTATATTTGTCAGGGACGACAAAGTCCCACAGAGGGACAAAAGACCGGGATATGATTCAGTTCGGATACGATGAGTCGCATCTGGAAACGGTAGTAGAAAAGAGGGGCATAGATTTTAAGATTGATATGCATCTGAAAAAAAACAGTCCGAAAGGGATTGCCATTGACAAGGTTCCGATTCGGAAAGCAGGTGAATTATTCGGTCTTGTTCATTTTATCTTTTTCTCTCCGGAGGATCTCGATATTATAAAAGATGGTCCTGCAGCAAGACGCAGGTTTATCGATCTCGAACTGTCACAGCTTGACAAAGTATATCTGAGTAACCTTTCGAATTATAACCGTGTTGTAAACCAGCGGAATTCTCTTCTCAAGGAAATCGCATACCAGGATAAATTGCTTGATACGCTGGATATATGGGATATGCAATTGGAGCAATACGGAACAAAAGTAATCGAAGGAAGAAAGAAATTTATAGGTCAGGTAAATGAAATAATTTCTGAAATACATGAACAATTGACCGGGGGAAGGGAAAAGATTACGTTACTGTATGAACCTTCTACCGGAGATGAAACCATGGAGGCATCGATCCGCAGGAACAGGGAGCGGGATATCCGGTTTAGGAGTACGACTTCCGGACCGCACAGGGACGATATTTGTTTTAAGAATGGAAGTATTGACATCCGGAAATTTGGTTCTCAGGGACAACAGAGGACGGCGGCACTGTCGCTGAAGCTCTCAGAGATCGAACTGGTAAAGAGACGGATCAATGACACGCCGGTTCTGCTTCTGGATGATGTACTCTCAGAACTTGATAAGAACAGGCAGAATTATCTGCTGGACAGTATTCATGATATACAGACGATCATTACCTGTACAGGACTGGATGAGTTTGTAAATCACAGATTTTCTATAAATAAAGTATTTCATGTAAACAATGGAAGCGTGGCAAAAGAGAATTAGGAGGGCTTTAAATGGGTGCAACAGGGACAGAATTTGACGCTGAATATGGGGCAGACCAGATCCAGATATTAGAGGGACTGGAGGCGGTCCGGAAACGTCCGGGAATGTATATCGGAAGCACATCATCAAGGGGATTACACCATCTTGTATATGAGATTGTGGATAATTCCGTGGATGAAGCGCTTGCAGGGTACTGCGATACGATCGATGTAACGATCAATAAAGGAAATACAATTACTGTGATCGATAACGGTCGTGGAATTCCGGTGGGAATCAATCATAAGTCCGGACTTCCGGCGGTGGAAGTGGTATTTACTGTTCTCCATGCCGGCGGAAAATTCGGCGGCGGAGGATACAAGGTGTCCGGTGGACTTCATGGAGTCGGCGCTTCTGTTGTAAATGCTTTATCGGAATGGCTCGAAGTTGAAATCTGCAGCGAAGGGAAGATCTACCGCCAGCGTTACGAACGTGGAAAGGTCATGTACAGTCTGAAAGTAGTCGGAGAATGCGAGCCGGAAAAGACGGGAACAAAGGTTACGTTCTTACCGGATAAAGAAATTTTTGAAGAAACGGTGTTTGACTTCAATGTGTTAAAGCAACGGTTCCGTGAGATGGCATTCCTTACAAAAGGGTTGAAGATCATTCTTCGGGACGCAAGAGAAGAAGAAGTCGTAGAGCGTTCCTTCCACTATGAAGGCGGCATCAAAGAGTTTGTCACTTATTTGAATAAGAGTAAAGAGCCGCTTTATGATAAGATCATTTACTGCGAAGGCATGAAAGATAATGTATATGTGGAAGTTGCCATGCAGCACAATGATTCTTACAGTGACAATACCTATGGTTTTGTAAACAATATTACGACGCCGGAAGGCGGCACGCATGTAGTTGGATTTCGAAATGCGTTAACAAAGACGCTAAATGATTACGCAAGAAAGAATAAACTTCTCAAAGATAGCGAAATGAATCTGACCGGGGAGGATATCCGGGAAGGACTGACGGCAATCATCAGTGTGAAGATCGAGGATCCGCAGTTTGAAGGACAGACGAAACAGAAGCTCGGAAACAGCGAGGCGAGAGGAGCGGTTGACAGTATCGTCAGTACACAGCTTGGGATTTTCCTGGAGCAGAACCCTTCCGTCGGGAAAACGATCATTGAAAAATCGGTGCTTTCCCAGCGGGCGAGAGAGGCGGCGCGCAAGGCGCGCGATCTGACAAGAAGAAAGTCCGCACTGGAAGGAATGTCTCTTCCGGGAAAACTTGCAGACTGCTCGGACAAGGATCCGGCGAACTGCGAGATTTATATCGTAGAGGGAGATTCCGCCGGAGGCTCTGCAAAGACGGCGAGGGACCGTGCGACGCAGGCAATCCTGCCGCTTCGGGGAAAGATCCTGAATGTTGAGAAAGCAAGACTGGATAAGATTTATGCCAACGCAGAGATCAAGGCGATGATCACTGCATTCGGAACAGGGATTCATGAGGATTTTGACATCTCAAAACTGCGGTACCACAAAATCATCATTATGACAGATGCCGATGTGGACGGCGCACATATCAGTACGCTGCTTCTGACTTTTATCTATCGTTTTATGCCGGAACTGATCCGGCAGGGATATGTATATCTCGCGCAGCCGCCGTTGTACAAGCTGGAAAAGAATAAGAAAGTCTGGTATGCATACAGCGACGAAGAGCTGAACGACATTCTTACGGAGGTCGGGAGAGACAGCAGCAATAAGATCCAGCGTTACAAAGGTCTTGGAGAGATGGATGCCGAGCAGTTGTGGGATACGACGATGGATCCGGAACACCGGATTCTGCTCCGTGTGACAATGGATGACGAGACTTCTTCAGAGCTTGATCTGACGTTTACCACCCTGATGGGAGACAAAGTTGAGCCGAGACGTGAATTTATCGAAGAGAATGCAAAGTTTGTGAGAAATCTGGATATATAAAGAAAAAATTTCTGCATGAAATCTGCACAAAAATAGACACGTTGTTGCTGACATAAAAGGAGATAAGTAGAAGAATGGAAGATAATATTTTTGATAAAGTTCACGAAGTAGATCTGAAAAAAACGATGGAAACGTCTTATATCGATTATGCGATGAGCGTCATTGCATCCCGTGCGCTTCCGGATGTGAGAGACGGACTGAAGCCGGTACAGAGAAGGATTCTGTATTCTATGATCGAATTGAATAACGGGCCGGACAAACCGCATAGAAAGTGTGCGCGTATTGTCGGTGATACGATGGGTAAATATCATCCCCATGGAGACAGCTCGATTTATGGAGCTTTGGTAAATATGGCACAAGACTGGTCTACCCGGTATCCGCTGGTAGACGGGCATGGAAACTTCGGCTCTGTAGACGGAGACGGCGCGGCGGCCATGCGTTATACAGAGGCGCGCCTGAGCAAAATATCTATGGAACTGACTGCGGATATCAATAAAGATACGGTAGATTTCGTCCCGAACTTTGATGAAACAGAAAAAGAACCGTCTGTGCTTCCCTCCAGATTTCCGAATCTTCTGGTAAATGGGACAAATGGAATTGCAGTCGGAATGGCGACCAACATTCCGCCGCATAATCTGCGCGAGGTGATCGGGGCGGTTGTGAAGATCATCGACAACCAGATTGAGGATAAAGGCGAGACGACGATGGAAGAGATTCTGTCGATCATCAAAGGACCGGATTTTCCGACGGGCGCTGAGATTCTGGGAACAAGCGGGATTGAAGAGGCATACCGCACCGGAAGAGGAAAGATCAGAGTACGCGCTGTTTCCAATATCGAGCCGATGCAGAACGGGAAGAACCGCATCGTTGTGACAGAGCTGCCGTTTATGGTGAACAAGGCACGCCTGATCGAAAAGATTGCCGAACTGGTAAAGGAAAAGAAGATTGACGGGATCACGGACCTCAGCGACCAGTCCAGCCGTGAGGGAATGCGTATCTGTATTGAGCTCCGGCGCGACGTCAACCCGAATGTGATCTTAAACCAGCTTTACAAACATACACAGCTTCAGGATACGTTCGGCGTGATCATGCTGGCTCTTGTAGACAACCAGCCGAAGGTAATGAATCTGATGGAGATGCTGGACTATTATTTGCAGCATCAGGAAGAGGTTGTTACAAGAAGAACGAAGTATGAGTTAAATAAAGCAGAAGAACGCGCACATATTTTGCAGGGATTGCTGATCGCGCTGGACAATATCGATGAAGTGATCAAGATTATCCGGGGATCTAAAAATGTACAGGAAGCAAAGACCGAACTGATGGAACGGTTTGAGCTTACTGATGTACAGGCACAGGCAATCGTAGATATGCGTCTGCGTGCTCTGACAGGTCTGGAACGCGAGAAGATCGAGGCAGAATATGCAGAACTGATGAAAAAGATCGGAGAGTTGAAAGCAATTCTTGCAGATAAAAAATTACTGCTTGGCGTGATAAAAAAAGAAATTCTTGCGATTTCTGAAAAATACGGCGATGACCGGAGAACAAAGATCGGCTATGACGAGTACGATATTTCCATGGAAGATATGATTCCAAAGCAGGACGTCGTGATCACGATGACGAAACTCGGCTATATCAAGCGTATGACGATCGACAACTTCCGGAGCCAGAACCGCGGTGGCAAGGGAATTAAAGGAATGCAGAAGCTGGACGATGATTATATTCAGGAATTGTTTATGACGTCCACGCATGATTACATCATGTTCTTTACGAATAAGGGACGTGTGTACCGGCTGAAAGGATACGAGATTCCTGAGGCATCAAGAACATCAAGGGGAACCGCGATCATCAACATGCTTCAGCTTATGCCGGATGAAAAGATTACGGCGATGATCCCGATCCGGGTATATGACGACGACCAGTATTTGTTTATGGCGACAGAACAGGGACTTGTCAAGAAGACGCCGCTTCGCGAGTATGCGAATGTGAGAAAGAAAGGTCTTGCAGCGATTACTCTGCGCGATGATGACCAGTTGATTGAAGTAAAGATTACGAATAATGAAACAGATATTATTCTTGCCACAAAATACGGACAGTGCATCCGCTTCCATGAACAGGATGTAAGACCGACAGGCCGTACTTCCATGGGTGTGAGAGGAATCAATTTAAGCGACCGTGATGTTGTGATCGGAATGCAAGTGCATACACAAGGAGACTGCCTGCTGATCGTATCCGAAAAAGGAATGGGAAAACGGACAGCCATGGGAGAATTTACTCCTCAGAACCGTGGAGGAAAGGGCGTGAAGTGCTACAAGATCACGGAAAAGACCGGAAATGTAATCGGTATGAAGGCTGTAAATGAAGACGATGAGATCATGATGATCAACAGTGAAGGAATCATCATCCGTATGCCGTGCGATACCATTTCCACATATGGAAGAATCACGTCCGGCGTAAAACTGATCAATCTGAAAGAGAAAGAAACGGTTGTCAGCGTGGCAAAAGTACGCAGGGCATCGACAAAGATTGATGGCGAAGACGTTGAGATTTCCGAAGAGGAAGGCACAAAAACAGAAGCTGTAAACGAAGAAGTTTCGGAAGAAATTTCAGAAGAAACAGAACGGTAAAAAAATGGGGGCGGTCAGCCCCCATTAAAAAATATATGGCTGGAAGGAGTAACAATATGCAGGAATTCAAACAGGCGGAGAGAAAATTATTAGGTTCTCAGATTGAAGACCGTTTGATGGGATATATCCAGTCAGGACCTCTTGAAATCGGAGATAAAATTCCAAACGAATTTGAACTGGCAGAGATGTTTGGAGTAGGGAGAAGTACGATCCGCGAGGCTGTAAAAGGACTTGTGACAAAAGGAATTCTGGAAGTGCGCAGAGGAGCAGGAACCTTTGTCTGCAGTAAGCATCTGGTAGAAGACGATCCGCTTGGAATTTCAAAGCTGGATGATAAATATAAACTTGCGCTGGAACTGTTTGACGTCAGACTTATGCTGGAACCGGAGATTGCGGCAAAAGCGGCAGAATATTCTACAGAGGAAGACATCAGACAATTAAAAGCGCTGTGCGATGAAGTGGAGGAACTGTATCTGCACGACCAGGATCATTCCGCGAAAGATATTGAATTTCATACCTGTATTGCCAAATGCAGCAAAAACAGGGTCGTAGAATCTCTCGTTCCGATCATTCATACAGCGATTACAACATTTGTAAATATTACAAACCGGATGCTGCGTGATGAAACGATTACGACGCACAGAGCGATCACAGATGCAATAGCGGAACATGATTCAACGGGAGCACGCTGTGCAATGATTATGCATCTGACTTATAACCGACAGAAAATCATGAAACTCTGGAATGAACAGTTGGAAAAGGATCAAAACATCTGATAAATTAAGAAAATGAAAAAGAAAAATAGAAGAAAAGAAAATAGAATGGAGAATCAGAGGTAATTATGCATAAAAAACCTCTGATTTTTTTGTGCAATAAGTAGAAAATACATATATACATCAGACGAATATTGAAAATAAATATTTTTTATGATATAAAATGAATAAATACATCAGACGTCAGATGTTTCCAGAGAAAAATGATAAAGGAGAGACATGATATGTCAGAAGAAGTTGTTTTAAATCCAACACGACTGGTGATCGCAGCAATTATTGGTTTAGCAATTCTGTTGGTGTTGATTATTAAGTTTCATGTGCAGGCTATGATTGCGATTTTAATAGGAGCGATATCAATCGGTCTGATTGCAGGTATGCCTGTGACGGAGATTATCAATGCGGTGAATGACGGTATTGGTAATACGTTAAAAAGCATTGCTTTGCTGGTAGGTTTGGGGTCTATGTTTGGTGCAATATTGGAAAAGTCGGGCGGTGCACAGACATTGGCGGTCACAATGGTAAAAAAGTTTGGCGATAAAAAAGCTGCATGGGCGCTTGGAATTACCGGACTTATTATAGCAATGCCGGTTTTCTTCGATGCAGGATTGATCATATTGATTCCACTTGCATTTTCACTGGCAAAAAGAACAAACCGCTCTTCATTGTTCTATGTGATTCCGTTGCTAGCGGGTCTGGCAGTCGGACATGCATTTATCCCGCCGACTCCCGGTCCTGTACTGGTTGCAAGTATGCTGGGCGTTGATCTTGGCTGGGTCATTTTGGTAGGGGTATGCTGCGGTATCGTTGCCATGATTGTTGCAGGTCCGATATGGGGGTCCGTCTGTGGTAAAAAATATTATATCCCGGTACCGGAACATGTAGCAAATCAGGAAGATATTGATGAATCGAAACTTCCGGGATTCGGAACAGTTGTCGGGGTGATTTTGATTCCACTGTTTTTGATTATTATGGATTCACTGTGTGGAGTAATCCCTGCGTTATCAGGAGTAGCGCCTGTGTTTGAATTCCTTGGGGAACCATTTGTGGCGTTGCTGATCGCGACGATCGTAGCAATGTTTGTACTTGGAACAAAACATGGATATACAATGAAGGAACTGGAAGAGGTAATGACAAAATCGTTAGAGCCGACAGGACAGATTCTTCTGGTTACTGCATGCGGTGGTGTACTCAGATATGTACTTCAGTATTCAGGACTCGGCAATGTAATCGGAAATGCAGTTGCGTCGATTAATCTTCCGATTGTGGTACTGGCATTTATTGTTGCTGTACTGGTGCGGATCAGCGTAGGTTCATCTACCGTAGCTATGACAATGGCGGCAGGAATCGTGTCTGCACTTCCGGGAATCAGCGGATTATCACCGTTGTATCTGGCATGCGTTACAGCGGCCGTTGCCGGTGGTTCTACAGTATGTTCACACTTCAATGATTCCGGTTTCTGGCTGGTAAAATCATAGGTAGGAATGGACGAGAAGACAACACTTAAAACATGGACGGTTATGGAAACACTGGTAGGAGTAACAGGATTTGCAGTTGCACTTGTCATTTCATTCTTTGCATAACTGTAGATACATAAGATGCTGAGATCAAAGGATATTTTACGAATTGTTCCACATTTGATATAGTATAAATCAGTAGAAAAGGAGAAAGAATAGCTATGAAATGTTTAAAAAGTCAGGAAATGCGTAAGTTGGCGCCGGAGCTTGATCCGCTGCGTATTGGTACAGGATGGAAGCCGGAAGATCTGGAAAAACCGCAGATTATGATTGAAAGTACAGCAGGAGACAGCCATCCGGGAAGCGGACACTTGAATATTCTCGTAGAGGAAGTAAGAAAAGGGATTATGGAAGAGGGAGGATACGGGGCGAGATACTATTGCACAGATATCTGTGACGGGGAAAGTCAGGGGACGGATGGAATCAATTACAGCCTGGCAAGCCGTGAGATGATTGCCAACATGATTGAAATCCATGCAAATGCGACTCCATTTGACGGCGGTGTTTATCTGGCAAGCTGTGATAAGGGAATGCCTGCAAACCTGATGGGACTGCTGCGAGTAAATATTCCATCTGTGGTGGTTCCGGGGGGAACGATGAATGCAGGCCCCCAAATGCTGACACTGGAGCAGCTCGGGATATACAGCGCCCGGTATGAAAGAGGAGAGATTGATGAAAAACAACTGGACTGGGCGAAACAAAATGCCTGCCCAAGCTGCGGAGCATGTTCTTTTATTGGAACAGCATCTACGATGCAGATTATGGCGGAAGCACTGGGACTGGCACTTCCGGGCAGTGCACTGATGCCTGCGACAAGTCCTGATTTGCTGGAATTTGCAAGAGAAGCCGGAAGACAGTCGGTCAGACTGGCAAAAATGGAAAATATGCGCCCAAGTGATATCGTTACAATGGAGAGCTTTGAAAATGCAATTCTGGTACATGCAGCAGTATCCGGAAGTACAAATGCCCTGCTCCATATTCCTGCAATCGCGCATGAACTGGGAATTGAGATTACGGGAGATACGTTCGACAGGCTGCACCGCGGGGCAAAATATCTTCTTGATGTACGCCCGGCGGGACGCTGGCCGGCGGAATGCTTCTATTATGCAGGCGGTGTTCCGGCAATTATGGAAGAAATCAAGGATTCTCTTCACCTGGATGTGATGACAGTAACAGGAAAAACATTAGGTGAAAATCTGGAAGAACTGAAAAAAAACGGATTCTATGAGCGCTGTAATAAATGGCTGCAGGAATTTAACAAACGATATGGCTGCAATATTACGAAAGAAGATATTATCAGACCGGCAGATCAGGCAATTGGCACAGATGGAAGTATCGCGGTACTGCGTGGCAATCTTGCGCCGGAAGGAGCTGTGATCAAGCACACGGCGTGTCCGAAGGAAATGTTCCGGGCAGTACTCCGTGCAAGACCGTTTGACAGTGAAGAAGAGTGCCTGGATGCAGTTTTGAAACACAAAGTAGAAAAAGGTGACGCAGTATTTATCCGTTACGAAGGACCGAAAGGAAGCGGCATGCCGGAAATGTTTTATACGTCAGAAGCAATCAGCAGCGATAAAGAACTCGGACGCAGTATTGCGTTAATTACAGACGGACGTTTTTCAGGAGCATCTACCGGACCTGTGATCGGGCACTGCAGTCCGGAGGCAGCAGACGGCGGACCGATTGCACTGGTGGAAGAGGGAGATCTGATTGAAATTGATGTGATGGAACGCAAGCTCAATATCATTGGCATTGCAGGAGAGAGAAAAACACCGGAAGAAATTGAAGAAGTGCTTGCCGAGCGCCGGAGTCAATGGAAACCAAGAGAACTGCGCTATAAATCAGGAGTTCTCCGTATGTTCAGTGAACATGCGGCAAGTCCGATGAAAGGGGCATATCTGGATTTTTAATAATACCAGGGGAAAGAAAAACAGGCAGTATGGAAACTGCCTGTTTTTCTTGATCTTATTGTTACTATTAGTCTACTTTTTTGAACTTGATTAGTTTTGCATTGATGCTTTCCAGGAATCCTTCCGGAACCGTAGAGCCTCCCATGCCAACCATAGAAGCCGGAGTCATGCTCTTCATCATATCCCACATGCCAACTCCGGGAGCAACATCAAAGTTTGTTGCAAGTTTTACCGCTTCAGTGATAACTGCCATTGCCTCAGGGCAGTTTGCAATTTCTTCTATTGTATCATTGACATTGTACATTCCTTCCGGAAATTCCATCTCTGCTTTCAGATCCAGATCGCCAACCTGGCTGAACCAGTTCGCTACGCCTTCTGCTCTTTCATTTACTTCCGGAAGAACATAGATTTCCGGTTCCTTCTCAACTTTCTCAATTGTCATGGAATCTGTCAGATCTCCTGCAGTTGCAACGATAACGTTGAAACCATCTTTCAGTGCTACATCGAAAGCAAATACTTTCTCTGCAGACTGCTCCGCAATCTTCTCGCCGTTGAGATACAGTGTAACAGTCGGCTGGTTGGAGTATACTTTCACCGTTGTTGTCTCGCCTGCACGCTGTGCATAACGCTTACCGCACAGATGGATCATCGGTTTCTTGGTCCAGTATGCCTGATAAATGTAGTAACTGTCTTTCTTTGTCTTGCGGTCAATGGTCATAAGACCTTTATTGTTACGTCCGCCTACGCCGCCTTCATTACGCGCCGCGCAACCAAAGTCAAACATATTCCATACATGGCTTGACCAGATATACGGACGTTCGTCAAGAACTTTTGCCATATGCTCATGGTACAATGCCTGATATTCTTCACTGTAATCCTTGCATGCCGGATTCGGTCCGTGATAAGTAATGATACCTTCACAGCCATACTCGGAAACACCGACACAGAGATCCGGATGTACTTCATGGAAATGATCGAACCAGGGACCGTTGTCTTCCATCTTTCCGCCATACCATCCGAAGTAGTGGTTGTAGCTGATCACATCGGTAATGTGATGCATCGGACTTTCTACAGGCGTCATGGAAACATGTGCGATGGTAGTCAGTCTGGTAGGATCTAATTCTTTTACAAGAGCATTCAGTTCTTTGTGGTTTTCCACCAGTTTCTCAGAAATACCGCCGATCAGGATCTCGTTGGAGATTCCCCAGAAGCAGATACTCGGATGGTTGTAGTTCTGAATGATCAGTTCTTTCATCTGGCTGATGCAGTTCTGGTGAGCTTCCGGATCTTCATTAAATACACTGATGAATGGAATCTCTGCCCAGATGATAAATCCAAGTTCATCACATGCATCGTAGAAATCCTGTGAGTGCTCATAGTGAGCAAGACGGATTGTATTTGCACCAAGCTCTTTGATCAGTTCTGCATCATGATAATGGTCTTCTTTTGTAAGAGCATTTCCCTTATAAAGCATATCCTGATGACGGCTTACACCACGAAGAGGAGTCTGTACTCCGTTGATGATGAATCCATCGTTCGGATCGCAGCGATAGGTGCGGACACCAACACGTGCGGATACTTCATCATACGCTTCGTTACGTCTCTGAAGAATTGCTGTTACGGTATATAAGTATGGATTGTCAATATCCCAGTTTACTGCGTCAGGAACATAGATGACGGTCTTTGTGCTGTCAGCCGGACGGGCAGCATAACCAACTTCTTTTCCGTCGGCATCTGTAATCTGATACAATACAGTAAAGTTTTCATCCGGATTGGTCACCCATGTCTCAACTTCAAAGGTTGCTCCACCGCACTCGCACGGCTTTGGTGTTACCTGAAGTCCCGGACCTCCATAATAATCCAGATCAAAGTGTGTATCCGGAACGCTGATCAGGTTCACGCCACGGTACAGACCACCATAGAATGTAAAGTCTGCAGACTGCGGATAAACACTGTCTTTGTATTCATTGCTGCAGGCTACAACAAGAAGGTTGTCTCCCTCATCCTTTACATAATCTGTAACATCTGCACGGAATCTGGAATATCCGCCTTCATGATAAACAACTTTGCTGCCATTTACATATACAGTCGCCTGCTGTCCTGCCGCGAGAATCTCTACATAGACACGTCCGCCTGCAAGTGGCTGTTTTGGTGTTTCAAATGTTTTTGCGTACCAGTAGCATCCGCGGTCATAAGAGCCGTTTCCGTCCTGTCCGTCTATCGCGTTCCATGAATGAGGCAGATTTACAGACTGCCAGTCTGTAGGCATAGACGCCGGCAGACCAACATTTTCCTGAATAAACTGCCAATTCTCGTTCAAATTGATAATCTTTCTCATGATTACCCTCCTTCGATTTATTTTATAATAGAAAGTATAGAGGATTGAGAAAAAAAACGTTAGAAAATTTTTTCTCTTTTTCCGCACTTTTTTTATGTGATTCCGGATAAAGAACTTTTGTTTTTTCATCAGATATTGTATAATGAGGTGAATTGATAGAATTCAAATGGCTGGGATAAATTCAGGAGGCGTCATGATTCGTACAGTAAAAACAGAAGAGATTACAAAGAATATTAAAGAAATGTGTATAGAGGTAAATCATTACCTGTCTCCGGATATGAGTGCATCGATGAAAAGAGCTGAGACAGAAGAAAAATCTTTGATTGGAAAGCAGATTTTGAATCAGCTTCAGGAAAATCTGAAGATTGCCGCAGATGAGATGATCCCGATCTGCCAGGATACCGGCATGGCGGTGGTATTTCTGGAAATCGGTCAGGATGTTCATCTGGAAGGAGAGCTTCTGGAAGATGCAGTCAATCAAGGTGTCCGTCAGGGGTATCTGGAAGGATATCTGAGAAAGTCTGTGGTAAGGGATCCATTGATCCGGGAAAATACGAAAGATAATACACCGGCTGTGCTCCATACGAAGATCGTTGCGGGAGATAAGGTAAAGATAAAAGTTGCACCAAAAGGATTCGGAAGTGAAAATATGAGCCGGATATTTATGCTCAAACCCGCAGAAGGAATCGAAGGAGTAAAAGATGCTGTGCTAACCGCAGTACGGGATGCCGGTCCGAATGCGTGTCCTCCAATGGTAGTTGGCGTCGGGATCGGCGGAACGTTTGAAAAATGTGCGTTGATGGCAAAAGAAGCACTTACACGTGAGGCAGGAAGTCATTCTGAGATTCCTTATATAAAAGAAATGGAGGACGAACTTCTTGAAAAAATCAACAAGCTTGGAATTGGTCCCGGAGGACTGGGCGGAACAACAACAGCACTTGCAGTAAATATCAATACCTACCCGACACATATCGCAGGACTTCCGGTTGCAGTTAACATCTGCTGTCATGTGAACCGGCATGTAATACGTGAGATTTAAAGACAACCCTGGGAGATTCGCAAGAATATCTGTAAGTAAAAGACTCCGATGTAAGGCATGTCCGCTTGGTTCGTTGTTCGCAGGAATGAAGGAAGTACAAGTTTATAACGAAAATAGGTTCAGGCAGACAGATAGAAAGAGAGATGGATAAAATATGGATAAATATATAGAAGCTCCAATTACAAAAGAAACAGCACGGACGTTGAAATCAGGCGACTATATTTATATTACCGGGACGATTTATACAGCAAGAGATGCTGCACATAAAAGAATGCAGGAAACACTTGCCAGAGGAGAAGAACTTCCTATAAATATAAGCGGTCAGACAATTTATTATATGGGACCGTCCCCGGCACGCGCCGGACGTCCGATTGGTTCAGCCGGTCCGACAACTGCGAGCCGGATGGATAAGTATACGCCGCAGCTTTTAGATATGGGTCTTACAGCAATGATCGGCAAGGGAAAAAGAAGTAAAGATGTGATCGATGCTATCATCAGAAATGGAGCAGTATACCTTGCAGCAGTCGGAGGCGCAGGAGCTTTATTGTCAAAGTGTATTAAAAGCTCAGAAGTTGTGGCATATGAAGATCTTGGAACAGAAGCAATTCGAAAACTTAGAGTTGAGAACTTTCCTGCGATCGTTGTGATTGACAGTGAGGGAAATAATCTCTATGAAACTGCCGTGAAAGAATACTGTACAGAAGAATCATAAGGGAAAAAGTAAAAAAATGCTGAATAATAAAATTAAGTGCAACAGAATGAGAAAATAAATCATTCTGTTGCACTTATTTTTTTTGCCCAAACCCCCGAATTTAAGGGAAGGAAGGAGGAAAAGGGAATGGAAGGAAATTACCGCCATCTGACACTGGAAGACCGGAAAATGATTGAAAAACTGTACAAAAAAATGTCAAGGACACAGATGGCAGATATTCTGGGTTGTAGTACATCTACTATGTGGCGGGAAATGAACAGATGTCCGGATGGGGAATACAACGCTGCCAAAGCGCAGACTGATTATGAGATTAAAGTGAATCGGGGGAACAAGGCACGGGTTGAAGGAAAAAAAGCCTATGCAAAAGAGAACCATAAGGCATTAGTCCGGGTATGTCTTGAAATAGATCCGACTATGGGAGACCGGGAAATTGCAAAAGTGACAAAACTTCCGGTTGATGAAGTGAAGGAAATCAGGAAACAGCCCGGCAGGAAAAAAAGAAAGGAGATGCAGACTGAATGAGAAACGGTTTGAAACGGACCTGCGGAATTCTGTTAAGTCTTTGCCTTTGCATGCAGTCACTTCCAACGATGGCAGCAGACAGGGCGCAGTCCGGAGAAACGGGTACGGATACTGCAGCAGAAGAGCAGCAGGTGCAGGAAACCACACCGGAAACAGCATCTGAACCAGAAAATGAATCGGCAGAGTCATTCCGGACAGTGAAGTTCCACGTCGAGGGCAACGGTACATTGAAAGTGACTGCGGCAGATGCAGTCAGCGAAGTACGTGCGGAAAACTCGCCGTTTGAAGTGTCATACGCTGAAGGCACGGTTCTTGACATTGAACTGATCGCAGATGCAGGATACGAAGCAGCACAGTATCAGGTTGTAATGGATAGCGGCACAGAGGAGATTACAGACAAGGAAACTCTTGCAGGCTGGAAAGGTACGGTTAACGTATCAGAAGCAACAGAGGTGAAAGCGGTATTTACTGTCGTGGAAGAAGGAACGGACAGTGAGGAATCCGAGTATGTAACGAACAGTAAGGGGATTACGGTGAAAAGATCCCTGTTGTGTGACGATCCGGATTGTCTGGAAAAGCATGTGGGTGTGACACTGGATCCGTCTGAAGTCGGGGAACCGCAGACAATTACCATGCCTTCCGATTCTGCATATGCAGAACTCTTCGGGAATGCAGGGGATAGTGGGATCAGCCTGTTTTCCGCAAGAATGGTACAGGATCCCTATGTCGGGATGAAGCTGAATGGTGGAAACGCATCTGTCCTGTTCCTTGGGACACCGGGAACGGCAGGCAGCTTCTCAGTAACGATCAATGACGGGGCGCTTGCCGGGGCAAGAGGAACCGGCTGGTGTCTGAACCACACGGCTGCTAACCCTGGTGAAGGCGGAGCAGTGCAGTGTATATGGTCAGCGACCTGCACCGCGATCAGCGGCAACATGGCGACATGGAGTATCGTCCTGACGCCTCCGGGAGTAACGGACGGGGTGACGATGGTAAACGGCGCACTTGCAGGATACCAGCGTGTCGGCATGAGCGCAACGCTGCAGTTTGAAGAGGCAAAGGGAAGTCTTGAACTTAGGAAGTCCTCATCAAACCCGGACATCACGGACGGGAATTCCTGCTACTCCCTTGAAGGGGCAGTATACGGGGTGTATGACGGAAACGGGCAGGAAGTTGCAACAATGACGACAGACGCCAATGGATATGCAAAGGTGGATAACCTGAAGGCAGGAAATTATACAGTAAAAGAAAAAACAGCGCCGCAGGG
Organism: uncultured Lachnospiraceae bacterium; assembly: GCA_958402795.1. Taxonomy (GTDB): domain Bacteria; phylum Bacillota; class Clostridia; order Lachnospirales; family Lachnospiraceae; genus Schaedlerella. Next base: position 48,182 of record CATXUX010000011.1, read on the forward strand.
ATATTTACTGGATACGAATACTTATTCAGCCAGTGTTCCGTCAGGCAGTGTGGCAACGTTGAATGTGCAGGATACCCCAGGAAATGATCCGGCGGCGATTGAACTGGTGAAGATCGATCAGGAAACCGGCGAGGGGACACTGCAGGGAGCGGCGTCACTTGCAGGTGCACAGTTCACAATAAAATACTATGCGGGATACTACGATGAAACCAATCTCCCAGAAGCAACAAGAACATGGGTTTTAGAGACAAAAAAGGTATCAACAAGCGATGGACAAGACAAGTATTGGGTTCAATTGCTAGATAGCTATAAAGTATCAGGAGATGCTCTTTATTATCAGGATGGAATCCCAACACTCCCACTTGGAACGATTTCTATCGAGGAAACGAAAGCACCGGAAGGATATCTGCTTGAAGGCGGCTATCTGCAGGTTGGCGGAAGCGGAGACAAGATCACAGGAAAGTATGTGGCGCAGATCACAAAAGTCGGTGATGTCGTAAAGCTGGTCGGCGGCAATGAGTTCAGTGTATCGGATAAGGTGGTCCGCGGCGGTGTGAAGATCCAGAAGCGTGACTTTGAGACAAAAGATGCACAGGCACAGGGCGCAGCAACTTTGGAGGGCGCCGTATTTGAAATCGTATATCTGGACGAAGGCACAGTGATCGTGGACGGGCAGGAATATTCCACCGGAGATGTGGTAAAGACGCTCACGACAGATGCGGACGGAACTGCGCAGACGGACAGAGATACGCTTCCGTATGGCCACTATAAGATCCGGGAAGCAACCGCACCGGAAGGATACCTGAATTCCGGAATCATCGAGCGGGAGTTTGACATTACAGAGAACAGGGAGCTGGTAGACCTGACCGGCAAATCCGGTTCCATCTATAACCAGGTCATCCGCGGCGATGTGGAGCTTGTCAAATTCAGAGAAGATTTTGACGGGGAAGAGGAAATCAAAACTCCATTGGAAGGGATTGAATTCACGTTCACATCCAAGACGACCGGAGAGGTGCTGACATACACGACAGATGAAAAAGGCTGGCTGACCACCTATGATGATGAAATGGGACGCCCCGGACTTGTGTATGACACATACATTGTGGAGGAAAACGCAGACACCACGCCAAAGGGCGTGAAGCCGGTTGAGCCGTTTGAGGTCACGGTTTCGGAAGAGGGGCAGACATTCTACTATATCCTGGAAGACAAGAACATCACGAGTCCGGTTACGGTGGTGAAAAAGGACGCGACAACGGGGAAGACCATCCCACTTGCAGACACGGAATTCCGTCTGCTGGATGCGGATAAGAACCCGGTCACCATGACGACCTATTATCCGGACGAAGAGGTACATGAGACCTTTAAGACCGATGAGAAGGGCCAGTTCACATTCCCGGACAAGCTGCCATACGGCACGTATTACCTGGAAGAGCTGCAGGCCCCGAATGGATATCTGAAAGGGGGACTGCTTGAATTCTCCGTTGAGGAGGGGCATGTCTGGGCGGAACCGCTTGTCGTGGAATATGCTGACCAGCCGGCAATGGGTGTGATCCGGGTCATGAAGACCGACAAGGAAGACGGCTCGCCGCTTGCAGGCGCGGAGTTTGACCTGACCGCAAAGGAAGACGTTGTAACGCCGGACGGCACCGTGCGTTATACCAAAGGGCAGGTTGTCGGGCATCTTGTGACCGGAGAAGACGGCACGGCGGAAAGCGGGCAGCTGTATCTGGGAGAGGACGGGACGGCAACCTATATCCTGAAGGAGACAAAACAGCCGGACGGCTACATCCTGGACCAGACGGAAACCGAAGTGACGCTCACCTATGAAGGCCAGGATACGCCGGTCGTGTATGCTTCTGTGGAATTGCAGAACCAGCCGACCGAAGTGATCCTGAAGAAAGTGGACAAGGAGACCGGGGAACCGCTTGCCGGGGTGCTGTTCCAGTATTATATGGACGGGCAGGAAAACACTCCCCTGCTGTCGGACAGCCTTGCATTAACGCGCGAAGATGGCACGTTTGAGCTGAAACGGCTCGTTCCGGGGACATACCACTTCCGGGAACTTGACACGGTACCGGGATATACCGTGGATGATACGGTATACGACATTACCATAGACAGCGACGGCCGGATCGGCGGGAAAGACGTCGGAGAGATCCGGGTAACCAATAAGCATGTGGAACTGGTCGGCACGACCGCGACAGACCAGGATACGGGGACGCATGAAGCCGTTCCGAAAGCGGAAACGACGATTATTGACACGGTGGAATACAAAGGACTCCAGCCGGGGAAGGAGTATGAGATCAGGGGAACCCTGATGCTCAAGTCTACCGGGGAACCGCTCATGGTAAACGGTGAGGAAGTGACTGCGGAGACTACGTTTGTGCCGGAAGAGAAAGACGGAACAGTGGATGTTGTATTTACCTTTGATTCCAGCGCCCTGAAAGGGGAATCCGTTGTCGCGTTTGAAAAGCTCTTTGATGAGGGCGTGGAAGTCGCAGTACATGAAGACATCGAAGATGAAGGGCAGACGGTTGACTTCCCGGATACGCAGATCGGCACGACCGCGACGGACCAGGATACCGGGACGCATGAGGCGATCGCAAAAGAAGAGACAACAATCGTAGATGCAGTGGAGTATAAAAATGTGATCGTGGGCCAGGAGTACACGGTAAAGGGGACCCTGATGGACAAATCTACCGGAGAACCGTTACTGGTGAATGGCGAGGAAGTGACTGCGGAGGCTACATTTGTGCCAGAAAAGAAGAATGGCACAGTGGAGGTCGCGTTCACGTTTGATTCCAGCGCACTGAAAGGAAAGGCGGTTGTCGCATTCGAAGGACTGTATGTTTCCGGAACAGAAGTGGCGGTGCATGCGGATCTGGAAGATGAAGGGCAGACCGTAGACTTCCCGGAACATGAGATCGGTACGACTGCGACAGACAAGGAGTCAGGAACGCATGAAGCGGTTGCGAAAAAAGAGGTCACGATCGTAGATGCGGTGGAATGTAAGAACCTGATCGTCGGGCAGGAATATACCACGAAAGGGATCCTGATGGATAAATCCACCGGAGAACCGCTTCTGGTTGACGGGAAACAGGTCACAGCAGAAAAAACATTTGTTGCGGAGCAGAAAAACGGAACAGTAGAGATGACGTTTACCTTTGACGCAAGCAGCTTAAATGGCAAAGAGGTTGTAGTATTTGAAACCATGTATGCTGACGGCGTGGAAGTTGCGGCGCACCAGGACATAAACGATGAAGGGCAGACCGTGAAGATCCGTGCCGGCAAGCTAAAAGTAAATATGGATCTGGGTGGAAAATCAGGCGGCGCACCGAAGACCGGTGATAACGCCATGATGTACCGTACCATAGGGTTGCTCCTCATGGCGGCAGCATTGGCCGGATTTGCGATCCTAAGAAGGAAGGCGAAAAAACAGGAAGGAAACCAAATGAAGAACGGTGGGGAAGATGAAGAGTAAAAAAATGTCAAAACGCTTTTTCTCTTTTTTACTGGCCGGGATCCTGACGGTCCCGTTGCAGGCCTATGCTGCGGAAACCATCACGAAGGAACAGGAATTCACTGCTTCGGCGGACTCTGAAAAAGAGTTCGCCAGGCATACGGATTTTGAAGAAGAGATCAAAGAGGACGGGAAAACCTACATCCTGAAGGATGTGTCCTATGAGGTGCTGTCAAAAAAATACCTCGATAAAAAAGAAAAAACAATCGAAAGCGGAGTGGTCAGGGACGGGGAAACCTATGAACCTGCAAAGACGCTGACGGAAGACGGGATCACGTATACCCTGGTAAGCACAGAACCGGTGGAGGCAGAAACCGGGGAAGCGTATGAACAGACCGTGACGGCATATGAGGATTATTATTATCCCGTTACTGCTGCAGATGTTCCAGGGCAAAAGATAGTGCCCGCAGTCAATGAGAAGACCGGGGAGACGCAGGAAGTTACCTGTATCTTTTCCGGGATCAGTGGAGCAGGCACAGTGGAGATCCAGAACCAGATGGCGATTACAGTTGAGGATTACGATGCGGCGTACTATGAATGGAACGGGAACCTGATCCCGAGGAATGACGCATCCCCGGCACTGGACGGGTATGAAGCACAGCTGTTGGCAGATGCAGGGGCGCAGGAGGGAAGCCGGATCACGGGGATCGCGTGGAGCGGGGAACCTTATACGGTGAACGGAACCGTGTACCGCAACGCAACGGCGACCGTGCAGCAGACCGTCCCGGTTTACCGTGCCAATTACATAGGAGAAATCCGTGAAGAGGCGGAAAAGGGAGCCGTGTATAGAAATACGTATGAAGCAGACGATCCGGAAGGGGAAGTGGAGCTTAACGTAAAGGCGGTGGCACTGTATGAACGGCAGATGTCCAACGTGCCGTATATCCTGGCAGGCGCGGCGATCGCAGCGTGTGCAGTCCTGCTTGCGGCAGTGCTGCTCGTACTCTCCAAAAAACGGAAGAAGGAACAGAAAGAAGGGAAGTAGATGGAAAACCTGAAGAACATGATCATAACCTTCCTAACGAACCAGATCATGCCCCTTGGGGTGACGGCGATCATCGTCGGACTTGTGTGCGTCGGCGGATCTTTCATGGCCGGGAGAAAGGCAAGGGACTGGGGAAAGGAGCATATTTTCTGGCTGATTGCCGGAGCCGCGATCTTCTATACAGCGTTATCGCTGGGACCGGAAATTGCGGCGAGCTTCGGGTACTGACCGGGCATCAGACAGAAAGAGACAGAAGGATATGAAGAAAAGAAGTTTAAAGAAAGGACTTTCCGGCTTCCTTGCACTGGTGATGCTGCTGTCGGTATTTGCCCTGTTTCCGGGGACGGCGCAAGCATCGCCGGAGACGGAAAACAGTGCGGCGTATGTGGGAGATGGGCAGGAAACGCCGTCAGACAGTGCGGATCCCCAGACTGCCGGAAATACGGAAGCGGGTGAAAATCCGGAAGAAGTGACGGACAGCGGGACAGCAGATCCGGGGAATGTGCAGCAGGGAACTTCCGGCGGGGCAGGGACTGATGAAACGGGAACTGCTGATGGGACAGAAACTGCCGGAGGGACAGGGACTGATGTAACAGAAACTGCCGACGGGGCAGAACCTGCAGAAACGGAAAACGCTGCAGATCCTACAGGCACGGAAGAGGGCGGCGCTTCCGTGGAAGACCAGGGAACGGATGAAAATGCCGGAACCGTGCAGGCTGTCCTGGAGGATACGGACAATGGCGCCATACCGGACATTACGCCGGGAAAAGATCCGTCCATGCCGGAAGCGGAAGCAGAGCAGGCGGAGGAAGAGACCTTTGAAGAGGATTACGGGATCATGGCACTGGCAGCCGGCAGTCCGCAGTACGTCAGCATCGGGGGAAGCACATACCTGGATTCCGAGTATGGGTTCGCGTTGAGCAAGACCTGTGATTCCGTTACAAAAAGCAGCTACTGTGATGAATACTGGCAGTGCCCGGCAGGGCAGGAAGCGGTCCATGGCGGAAGCTATTACGGGGATGTGATCTATCCGGGTGAAAATTACAAAAAAGGGAACCTGTGGATCCAGTGGAACGGCGTCGGCAGCTATAAGGGAACTAAGATCAACCTGAAATGCACGCTGGTGGGTTGGGATGCGATCCCCAGCGGAAGCGGCGCTTCCACCACGGTCAGTTTTTCGAAGGATTATGTCGGATATGTCCAGTGTGGGAAGATGCTGAACCCGAAATTCCGGTTTGAGTTCCTGAATGCAGATACCGGGAAGGCAATCGCGGTAAAAGGGCACGGGACCCTATTCGATGTGGACGCGGCGCAGGGAGTCAAGTTATCCACGAACTGTGTCGCAGCCTACTACAGAGGTTCCAACAACTGGTTTTCCGTAACCGATGAATGGCTGTGGGGTTCGGACGGACAGACAACCAACGATGAACAGAAGGCATGGTGCACGTTTACATTCAGCGGCAGCTCATTCGAACTGTACTACAGTGTGAACAAGTACTGGGACTACAGCTTCATCAATGGCAATACGGACAAGGATCCGACGATCGGCGGCGGTCATGCCCTGTTCGGCTTCATCCCGGAGGCCATCAATCCGTTCGAAAATCCGGAGATCACAAAATCGGTGACAAAGACGTCTGTATACAGTGACACGGAATTTACCTATAACCTGTATACAAGCATCCCGGCAGAGCAGGAGCAGTGGAGATATACTTCGCTGGTGATCCAGGACCATATCCCGGATGAACTGGCCATTACCGGATACAAGATCTATGACGCAAGCTATAATTCGGATTATACGTCAAAATTTACGATTACCACGTCAGGGAATGTGTTCCGGGCGACGGCAAAAAATCCAAAGGACGCATACCTGTACGGGAGGGAGTTACGCGTGCAGATCAATGTCACGCCGGACCAGTCGGACAAGGGATGGAAAAACCTTACGCTGTCTGACTACGGAAGACGGGTACAGAACCAGGGAACGATCACGACCTCAAGGGGCACATCAACCAGCGGGACAGTGTATACTACCGTACACGCGCAGGTCAATGTGCAGGTCGTAAACGGGACCTATACAAAATCGTCCAACAGCAGCAGTTTCCGGCAGGATTCCGTGTCGGGCGGGTACACGTATTTTACCGTACCTGCAGGCGATGATGTGAAGTTCGTGTCCCGGCCGGATGAGGGATACATGCTGAAAACAGTCCGGATCAATGACAAGGAGATTGATATCAGTTCGGAAGACCGGCAAGGGGAGTACACTTATACATTTGCAAACATTATGGGGAAGGCAAACCGGATCTATGTGGAATATGAACCCTGTTATGCCATCTCCGGAAGGACATGGGAAGACACGGACCGGGACGGGCAGCAGGGAAGCAATGAGCATGCGCTGAATGGCATTACCGTACAGCTTCTGATCCGGAATGCAAATGGCACATATACAGAAGTGAAGGATTCCTCCGGCAGTCCAGTGCAGGCTGAAACCCGGGACGGGAAAAAGGAACAGAAGCATACGGTAACCATTTCCGGGAAGAAATATACCGTTACTGCTTCGGCGCTGACGGACGGCGGCTACCGGTTTACCGGACTTCCATCCGGCGTATACGGCGTCCGGTTTACATCCGGCAGCACAAATCTGGTGAAATATGAGGCGTCACCTGTGGACCAGGGAAATGATGCATCGGATTCGGACGCCAAAGCCACTTATCAGGGCGGGACGCTTCAGAAAACGGAGATCACGAAGCTGGACACCGGCAGCATGACGGCAGTAGCAGACGGATTCCATATGAGCAGCCACAATGACTCCGGATTTTACCTGAAACGGGGGAGCATCACGATCCGGAAGACCGGCGATGATGGAAAATCCCTGCAGGGAGCAGAATTCCGCCTGGAAAGGAAACAGTCTGGGAACTGGACAACGGTGGAGAGCAGCAACAACCGGACCGACGGGAACGGGGAGCTGGTCTACGGGGATCTGGAAGTTGGGACGTACCGCATTACGGAGACCCGGACACTGGCAGGAAATACGCTGCTGGAGAAACCGATCGAAGTGACCATCCCATTTGAAAAGGCGGCAGCCGGGGATATGGACAGCGCGGAAGCGTCTTATACCGAGAATGGGAAAAATTATTATCTGGACGTTACCTACACGATCCAGAACGGGCAGGTGTTTGACACCCCTTCTTCCGGCGGAGCCGGTACGGCAGGGTACTTCCTGGCAGGCGGGATCCTGGCGGCAGGCGCAGGATTCTGGATGCTGAAGGGGAAACAAGGCGCGCTGCGCCCGATAAAAAAGGGAAAAAGGAGAAAGAACAGGCATGAAAAGTAAAAGTCTGAAAAAAATAGTATCTGCAGGCCTTGCAGTGATGATGATGGCGGGCCTTGGCATGGGGGCATCTGCAGCAGAGGATGTGACCATTGATACATCGAGGAGCGGAAGCATTACGGTACATAAATATGAGGGAAACCCGCTGGACTCTGTGGGGCAGTATGACTCGCAGGCAGACCTTGCGGCGGCAGTTGAGGCATCAGACAGCCTGGTTCCGGAAGCAGGGGTTGTGTTCCGTTACCAGAAGGTTGGCGATGTACTCCAGTATACGAAGAATGCGGGGACGTCTTCGAATGTGACAAAGATCGGATATTCCGTGAATGGGGAAGTAAGCAGCCTGCTGGGACTGGAAGCAGGGGACGCAGATTATACGGCAGCCGACGGCACCGTGTATTACACGGCATCCACGCTGGATGAGAAGCTGGATACCTTCCTGGCGGACGGTGAGGCGATCAAGACCAGTGTGGAACAGCTTTTAAGCAAATCCACGTCATTCCCGGCAACAGGGGCGGACGGATCTGCGAAAGTATCCAACCTCCCGCTGGGTCTGTATCTGGTATCCGAATATAATTATCCGGCAGAAACAACCGGGATCACGGAACCGTTTTTCGTATCGGTTCCCATGACCGACGTGGACGCAGACGGGAATGCATCGTGGATCTATGACGTGAATGTCTATCCGAAAAACCAGCTGGAAACCCCGTCTGTGGATAAAGTGATCGTAGGGAATGACGGAAACGAGACAAAAGAACTGGACGTACAGACCGATGACAGCACCGTGTTCCGGATCCGTGCAGACGTCCCGAATTATGTAGGGAAACTGAAAACCTACCGGATTTCAGATATATTGAGCGGCGGACTGACTTATGACCAGGGATCCTATGTGGTATATGGGATCGACCGGGAAAACCAGACACGGAAAAAACTCAATGACGGGAACGAATTCCAGTTTACGGCAGACGGGCAGACGCTGACATGGACATTCAACAATGCAAATATTTCCGAACCGGATTCCAAAGTGCATCTGTATGACGGGATTGAGATTGAGTATTCCGCAACACTGAATGAAAATGCACTGGTAGGGGCGGCAAATGAAAATGCACTGAGCCTGACCTATTCCACAACGGCGAACCTGGATACCCAGGAAGATCCGACGGAGACCATCGTACCGGATGAGACGCCGGGAATCTACACCTATGCGCTTGACCTGTATAAGTACGGCGATTCTGATCAGGATAACCCGCTGAAAGATGTTACGTTTGAGATCCAGGATACGGACGGAAAAGTGCTGAAAGTAAGCGAGCAGAGCGCCGGACATTACGTTATCGACAAAGACGGCACAGCCGTAATGACAACCGGAAGTGACGGTCATATTTACCTGAAAGGACTGGAAACCGGAACTTACTATCTGAAGGAAACCAATACGAACCAGGGATTCAGCCTGCTGAAAAATAAGATCGAGATCACGGTAACATCGAATGAAAACACCTATACCGAGTCGGAAACTGGCACCTATGCGCTGGTGAATCCGAACAGGGTCTATGGGAAAGGCGCAACGAGAAAATATGCAGATGGGGAACAGTTCGTGCTCCCGGCCGGACTGGACAAGGCAACGTATATCCATTTTGACACAGCTTCCGTAACGGAAAACGGAAATGCAGCTATTACCTATACGCAGAATTCCCTTGAGTGGGACAGCAATTACGCGATGGGCGAAAGGGATTCTGCAGATTCCGGCGTGATCCGGATCTATGTCAATAATACAAAAATGTTCCAGCTTCCGGTAACGGGCGGCAATGGAACAGTCCTGTTCGTAACAGCCGGTGCGGTACTGGTAGCAGCCGGAATCTGCTGCCTGCTTATGGTAAGGAGAAAACGGAACCGGTCATGAAAAAGAAACAGAAGACACGTCGGCAAAAGAAATACAAGTTGCTGGCAGTGCTCTTCCTCTGTATCGGCGGCGGCCTGATCCTATATCCGCTGGTAGCTTCGCAGTTCAACAGGCTCCAGCAGATGCAGGCAGTAGACGGTTATATTTCGGAAGCGGAGAGCGTGCCGGAAGAAGAAAAACGGGAAATGCTGGAAGCTGCTGCCGCCTACAACATGAAGCTGAAGAACAATGGGGCGGTCATGACGGATCCTTTTGATGAAAATGCAGTAAAGCTCACATCAGACGAATATTTTTCCTGCCTTGACATGGATGGGAGCGGAATGATGGGGTATCTGGATATCCCGTCCATCCGGGTACATCTCCCGGTGTACCATACAACTTCGGAAGAAGTGCTGAAAAAGGCTGCAGGGCATCTGCAGGGATCGTCCCTGCCGGTGGGAGGGGACGGGACACATTGTGTCCTGTCCGCCCATACCGGACTGGCAGGGAACCGGCTGTTTACGGATCTGGAAGATGTGGAAGTAGGGGATACGTTCACAGTTACGGTACTTGGCGAGGAACTGGTCTATCAGGTATATGACATCGAAGTTGTCCTGCCGGAGGATACACAGTCCCTGCTGATCAAGGAGGGAGAGGATCTCTGTACATTAGTGACCTGCACACCGTATGGCGTCAATACACACCGCCTTCTGGTTCATGGCAGACGGATACCGGAAACAGAGGACAGGGAAGAGCCGAAAGAAGAGACGGGCACGGAAAACAGTGTGGTTATGGCCATGACGGCAGGAATCATGTTACTGGCGGCAGCCGGGACAGCATGGCTTTGGCGGCGGAAGCGGAAGAAAAAACGGAAGAGGGGACAGGTATGAGGAAGAAATGGATCCGCATCGTGGCAGTTTTGCTGGTCATTGCAGGCATCGGGATCATCCTGTATCCGTATCTGTGCCAGCAGTTGTACCAGTACCAGACAGAAGCGGGACAGGAAGCATTCATCAGAAAAAAAGAAAAAGAGAAGTATCCGGAACTGCTGGAAGCGATGAAGGAATATAACCGGAACCTGGACGAGAACGGACAGGAAGGGTTACAGGATGCATGGAGCTACCAGAAAGCAAGTTTTAACCTGGAAGAATACGGCATCGATGACGGAATCATCGGCTATCTGACGGTCCCTGCCATGGACGTAACACTGCCAATCTATCTGGGGGCGACCGAGGAAAACATGGCGAAAGGGGCGGCGCACCTGTCGGAGACCAGCCTTCCAATCGGATCATTTGACGGCGTGCATATCAACTGCGTACTGGCGGCGCACCGGGGATATGCAAAGGCAGCGATGTTCCGGGATATTGAACTTTTGCACCCGGGGGATACCGTACAGATCACAAACCTGTGGGAGACGCTGACTTACCAGGTGGAGCGCATGGAAGTGATTAGTCCGCATGACATTGACGCGGTACGAATATCGGAAGAGGAAGAGGATATGCTCACGCTGATCACGTGCCACCCTTACGGGGAGAACTCCCAGAGATACTGTGTGTACTGCGTCAGGACAGACAGGTAACGGAAGAGAGGGATGGAGTTTGGAAAAGGAAAAGAACAGGGATATGAAGTAAAGGTATTCAGCATTCCGGAAATGGAAGAAAGGAATCAGGGCAATGAAGAGAGGAAAATCGGTTATTAGGGGACTGGACAGATGTCTGTGTGGAATCTCAAGGTATTATACCGGACTGATGGACTACGTATTTCTGATCTATGGAATAATCAGCGTGATCGGAATGCTGCCGGAAGCAAGGAGATATTTTTTCGGTTACAGATCGATCGCACAGGTCATGGAACTGGTCAATACCTATTCGCTGGATGAGATCTATGGAATCACATTTATTACAGTTGTATTGCTGGCAGCTTTTGCACGCGCGAATCTGTCTATATGGAGAAATGTAGACAGTGAAGAGGAAGTTACAGAACTGGTTCCGGAGGCGTTTAAATGGTGTGCTGCGGCTGTCCTGCTTTGTGTGATCTCTGTCGGAAGCTGGGAGGACTATATCAGGAAGATTCTCATCGGCTATGCGGTCTGCTTCCTGTACCTCTTTGTAAGGGGTGTGTACCGTTTTGTAAGAATTGTTGTAATAGGACTCATAGGTTTTTACAGGCGTCTAAGAGAAGAGCGGGGACAGAGACAGGAGTGGAAAGAAAGGAAAAAATCCCTGGAGCAGAGAAGTGAACAGGATGAAACCGCGGACTGAAGGCACCGGGAAACGGATAACAGATGCGAAAGGACGTGAGGACAACATGGTGGTAAAGGTAGCGATCGGCATTCTGATTTTTCTGGCGAATCTGACCGTATGCTGTCTGTTCCTGACAGGATCAAAAGAACCATGGGAACAAAGGCTCAGCGATGAAGAACAGATGAAAGCGCTGGAAGAGTATCGGAGGAGGAAGAAGAGGTGATGCATGAGTGTGGGAACAGGTGATCACCGTACTATTATAGACACTGTTACTGGTTGTGATACTTCTGTTATTTTGCATTACAAGGACTGATGCGAAGAAAAACGGAAATACGGTGGAAATGCAGATATTGATTTTTTCAAGTGCACTTGCTGTATGGCTTTTGTGGGAATGACATGGCAGATAGAAGTATTGATAAAGCACTGAAAAAAGGAAAGTAATTATGAAAAGGAAAGTAAGAAAAATATTGAAAGACATACTGTTCTGTATTTTAGATATTTTATATATCTTATTCGTTTTTTACATCCTTTATTATGAAATGACTGTTTTTGTGGAGTATTGGGGAACGAGCGTACATATCGTAAATATCCTATGCCTGCTAGTGATTTTGTATTTTATCAGGCTTGCATTAACCAAAGGGATGCCAAGCCGGGCATTACGGATACATTAAAAAAGAGAAGGATATTCATGGCTGGAGAGCAGGTCGTATGACAGTTTAGATACGACAGAAAGGCATATTTTAATCTATATGATGGACATGTAAAAGTGATGGGAAGGGCGGTGAAGCTGATGGATGGGACATATAAGAAAATATTGGTGGAACTGGTGCTGGTTCCGCTGATTTATATGGTAGTGACGGACATATATGGAAAGAAAAAAGGACTTGGGTGCGTATTTTTTGGTCCGATTATAGAGTGGATCACGGGAGTGGCTGAATCCATACATGAATGGATTATCGGAGAAACTGGCAGGAAAAAGAAGCGGCTGTATGAGAAATGTATGTTATATGATTCACTGCCGGAGGTGGTGAAGAAAAAAACAGTGGTGAATTTTGACAGTTGGGAAGAGTGGTATATTACAAGCCGTTTATATAAGCTGCGGGGACTGTATAGGTTTTTACCGAAACAGAGAAAAATATTACATATCTGCATGGAATATTTTACGTCAGGCAGTTACGGCATGGTCTCCTTATCCGGAAGACATATGATGGGAGTCATGTCGGGAATAGACAGGAAAAAAAGGGAATGGGTGTCCATGAATAAATGGATCATTATCTCAGGGATATTTTATGTAATTTGTCTATTGCTGGAACGGCACAGTAGATGAAGCTGTGGTGCACATTGATAATTGAATATTGGCAGTTGGAACGATATAATAATCCGTATATCATGTATACGAGGAGATATGCGGATGAAAGATATAATAAAAACGATAAAAAAGAAACTAAAAATAGGTCGTCCGGAGTGCATTGATGAGCTTGGAGAATTGGGGTATGGATTTCTGGCTGACAAGGAAATCCTGATATATAAATTCCTATGTGAAGAAGAAATGACCTCAAAAGAGATGAACTTTTTAAAAAAGGAAGAAAAATTTTTCCTTTACAGAGATTGGGAATGTTATGTGAGAAATAGGTATGAAAGATTTTCAACTGAAAAGCTGAGAGAATTTATAAGATATCTTGAGAATAGAAAAAGACTGGCAAAGTCAAAAGATATCCATTGGAATGTCGCTTCAGTAATTTTCATTACATATTTCCTGTCAAAAGGATTAGACCTTATTATTGGTGATGCAGTCATTATAGAATTTGCTGTATTTATTATTAGCTTTATTGTTTACATAAACACTTCTTTTATCAATGGAGTAATAAAGAATGGAAGAGAAATAAAGTTTTATGATGATTATATAGAAATAATAGATAAGATGCTTTATGAAAGAAAATAGTGCAATAACAAGACCGGCTGTCAATATTTGAGAGCCGGTCTTGTTATTGTGATTACATTACGTATTCAGCATAGATTTTTAAAAAAGTTAATACGACATACACCGAATACAAGCGGTTGTCATCTGTAGTGGACATGCAAATGTACCCTTCAATGATCGTGCAGATGACGTCAAGAATCATTTTTAACATATTGGTTCCTCCTTTCCAGGTGCAATATGGTAGAAATCCTAGAAAACGAGCAAAAAAAATAAGGAAATTTTAAATTTAATAAAGGTTTGCTATAAATCGCATTTAACCGAACAGAATGGAAACGAACTAAAAGAAGGAAGAATACCCATGCAGGATTACAAGACACTGAAAAATAACCTGATCACCCCGATGAGGGACAAGACGAAGCTCATGCGGCTGGAACATCTGCTCTCGAACAATTACGTTCTGGCAGGGATCGTGATATGTACCGATGTGCTGCTCTGGCTTGTGCTCAACTATCTGATACATCTGGTCTCGTCTGTGCCGGACATGCTTTCGGATGCGGTCAGCGGCGGGAGCGCATGGGGATACCTGTCGCTGAGGTATCTTTTCCCGACCGGATTTTCTTCCGGCAGGGCGCTTGCCTACCTGATCCTCTTTGCCATCGTTGATGTGGTTCTGGTATACCGGATCAAGACATCCTGGTCGGAAGACAACTTTAACGTTGGCCAGAAGGGAGTCGCCAGGTTTGTGACGGACGAGGAGATCAAGGAAGAGTACACGGCGATCGAGCCGCTGGAAACGCCGTATCCGGGCAATCCGGGGATCCTGGTCGCAAGGATCGGGAACGTATTCTACATAGACCAGACGGTAGTAAACAACCTGTTCATCGGAATCACAAGATCCGGGAAAGGGGAACTGTTCGTAAAACCCAGTATTGAGATCTACAGCAGGGCGGAAAACCAGCCGTCCCTGGTCATCAATGACCCGAAGCTGGAGCATTACAAAGTTTTTGCAAAAATACTGGAAAAACGGGGGTATGACGTTTATCTGCTGAATGTCTCGAACCCGAAGTATTCTATGGGATTTAACCTGCTGAGCGTGGCGCTGGATTATTACGTAAAGAAAGACTACGATATGGCGGAAATGGTGGTGACGTCCATCGCGCATTCTTTCTTTGACGTGGACAACGCAGTGGGCGACATGGTGTATTTCACGAACACGGCGGCAGCGCTGTTCTCAGCCATGGTGCTGGGAGGGATGCAGGATGCGGTATATGCGGACGAGATCCAGAACCAGAAACGGCAGAAAGAATGGATGAAATATCCGCCTGAATACCGGGAACAGCACCCGTTTCATTACCGGCATGACAATGAAAAGACGGTCAACCTGTACAGCCTGATCCTGAACTTTGACAAGCTGGTGACAACCCCCATCAACCGGGAAGGGACACGGACAAGGCTGGACGCTTACTTTGAAGCACGTCCGGAGGATGACCGGGCGCGGCTGAAATACACCGGCGTCGAGGTCGCCCCCGGCAAAACAAAATCCGGAGTGTTCTCCGAAATGCTCCGCCATCTGGACAAGTTCACCTTATACAACGTGGGGCGCATGACGGCGGAAAGTACGCTGGATATGGCACAGATCGGTTTTGGGGAACGGCCGGTGGCAGTGTTTATGGCGGTGCCGTCCTATGACACGTCCCTGTACAAGATCCCGACAATCTTTATCCGGCAGATGTATTACGTGCTGGGGAAGATGTGCGACGACGGGAAAGGCAGGTGCGACCGGCAGGTAAAGGTTATATTTGATGAAACCGGGAACATGCCGGAAGTGGAACTGATGGATGTCATGACAACGATGGGACTGGGGCAGAACATTTCCTTTGACCTTTATCTGCAGAACTATGAGCAGTTGGATGACCTTTACGGGAAGGAAACGGCGAAGACGATCCGGAGCAACTGCGGAAACCATTTCTATTTGCTGACCAACTCCGAGGATACGGCGCTCGACTTTTCCCGGAGACTGGGAAATAAGTCCAGAATCGACGTACAGAGGGCGGGCGGAAAGCTGTCGCTCAGCAAATATTTTACGGAATCCATACAGGATGAGCCGCTGCTGGATATGAACAAGCTGATGGAACTGCAGGAAGGGGAATGCGTGATCGCAAGAACAAGCAAGCGTAAGGACAATAATGGCCAAAAGATCAAGCCGCGCCCCATCTTTAATTCCGTGGAAAACGGAAGATACCTGTGGTATTCCTACGAGTATTTCCCGCCGGAAGAATACCCGCATCCGAATACAATCAATTTCTTGGATGTCTGCAGGGAAAGCAGGGCGCATATCGAACCGAGGGAGCGGGTGTGGAACATAGAAGACAGTTTCCGGATCCTGCAGCAGAAAAACCTGAGGATCCGGCGCCTGCGTGACGTGGGATATCAGGAACTGGCGGATCTCCTGAGAAAAAGTGTGGGGAACCGTTTTGAAGAGCAGTACGGATTTTCACCGGAAATGACGGCTGCGGAAGCGACGGAGATCGTACAGGGAATGGAGATCCCGGAGACGGAAAAAGAAGTCGTCCTGATGAAACTGGCAGGATAAGAAGCAGTAAAAAAGAAAAAGCGGACCAGACGGAATCTGATATGGGAAAAACGGAACCTGGTTCCGTTTCCGGGCAAAAGGAAGGTGGCAGGCAGGTGTCAGAAGAGCAGATTATTGAATTTTTACAGGAGAATATTGATTACATGGTCAACAACGACCTGGTGTTATGGATGTTCCGCAAGATCGGGTGGGCGCTTGCAAAGCTCCTCTCCTCGCTGATCGATGTGGGGAAGACGCTGTATGATTTTACATTCAGCCTGGTCGACGTGACCAAATGGACCGGCATGGAAGACTGGATCAATGAGTTCCGCCCGCTGGTGCAGGCAATCCTGATCATCTCCCTGGCAGTGCTGGGGATGATGTACATGTTCGGCAAAAACAAAAAACACAACGTGCTGACGTCCGTTCTGATCTTTGCGGTCGTCGTCACATCATCCAACTATTTATTCTCCCAGTTTTCCTCATGGTCAGTGGCGTTTAAGGATGCGGTAACCGGAGACGGGGACCTGACGTCCGGGGCGGAGCTGATCAAAAATAACCTGTATGACCTGAGGTATATAGACGACCAGATCGGACTGGAAAATATGGGGGAAGGGAACCGTCCCCAGTACGAATCCCTGACAGACGCGGAAGTGAAATATATCGATATTACGGAGACACTGGACTGGGAGGATTTTGACGGCGATGCTGCAGATATCCTGCAGAAGGAATTGGTGTATGTCAACGGAAACGGAAGCGGGGGAATGCTGGACGATGTATATAACGGCGTACTGTGGACAGACATGGGGAACAGCATGTATTTCCGCTACATCTTTCACTGGGGGACGTATTACCTGGAAGCGCTGGCGGCATTCCTGATCTATTTCTGCCTGGCTTATAAGAATGTGCGGATCATTTATGAACTGCTCGTCAGCAGGGTGCTGGTGACGCTGCAGTCTGCAAACCTGTCAGGGAAGAAAAAGCTGGTCAAGATCCTGGAGTGCATCCGGGATGAGTATTATGCACTCTGTTTTACGGCAGTCACCCTTCGGACATTTTTCATTTTTACCGGGTTTGTCGGTGAAATGGTGGATCATGCGGGGGCAGGCGGACTGACACGGGGGATTGTAACGTTATTTGTTGCGTTCTGCGTGATTGATGGTTCCAATGTGCTTCAGAAGATTACCGGCGTGGACGCAGGACTTTCTTCCGTTACCGGAAAGATCGCAGCCGGGGCGCATGTGGCGCAGGGACTGCAGAGTGCCAGAATGCAGCACCAGATGAGCCGGTACTATCGCAGGGAAGAGCAGGACCGCAAGGCGGCTGACTCACAGAAACGGCAGAACATGGCACAGGGCGGCAACCCGGCATCCGGAACCGCAGGCGGAATGCCGCCGGAAGACGGGAAAGGAAAGAAAGACGGAACCGGCGCGGAAAAAGCTGCGGCAACCGGAGAAGTAAAAGACGGAAAGGGAATGGAATGCCAGAACATGAACGGGACGCCGGAAAATGCGGACGGTATGAAAAACATGGACAGGATGCAGGAAGACATGGACGGAATGAAAAACATGGACGGACGGGGCGCAGCTGCTGCGGCAGAAGCAGGAATGGAAGGTGCAGCAGACCCTGCAGGCTCGGAAGACGGGCAGGGACAGGGAAACCTGCAGGAAGACTCCGGACAGTATGCCAAGGCGGAAGCGGACATGAAACGAATGGACCAGGAAACCGGCGGCGATGAGGCCGGGCAGAGAAAGAATCCGGACCAGTCGGACTTTGGAAATGCAGACGGAAATCGGAAGACGGCGCCGGACGGAAACACCGTGCAGGAGAGCCGGACTTTCCAGAAATGGGAAGAGAAAGCAGCAAAAGAGAAAAAACAGGAGCAGGAGAAGCGCGATGCTTTCCGGGAGACAGGAATGCCGGCGGCAAAGACGGATCCGGCCAGGGAAAATACATCTGCAGGCACGGGAAGAAGCCGGACTGTACCGGACAGCGGAAACCGTACTTCCTATAGGTCAAACATGCCGTCTGCCGGAACCGGGAACACGGAGACAGGGGGAAGCAGCAGAACAGCAGGAAATAGCAAAACAGCAGGAAACGGAACGGACAGGCATTACAGAAACATTTCAGAAGGGACTGTAGGGCGAGACCGCTATGTAGGCGGGGAAGCCGTCCCGCGCAGGCAGAACAGGAAAGGGGATGAAACGAAGTGAAATACATCGTGACAAAGGAGATCAAATCAGAGACACAGATCTTCCGGAACTTTTACATGCAGGATTTTGTATTCGGGATGGTATGGATCGTGCTGGTCCTGACGCTGCGGCAGAATGTACACAGCACGCTGCAGATCCCGTATGTGGTATTTTCCGTTGTGGTCGGGATCCGGCTGATGCTGCCGTCCCGGACAAACCCGAAACGGCGGTATTACCAGTCGATTGCACTGTATCTGTCACGTCCAAAGGAACTGTATGCGTTTTATAAGGAGGAAAACCAGAGCCATGAAGGAGAAAGAGATCAGGCACATCCGGGAAGAGATTCCCGTTACGGGATACGATGAAGAGAAAGACTGTTTTACGATGGCGGACGGGGGACTGATGGACATCTACCAGATCGTACCGAGGGATCTGGTAAACTCGGATGTGGATGAGATTGAGATGGACGTCATGAACTGGGCGAAATTCTACCGGGTATACGGAGGCGACGTCACCATCCTGTCGCTTCTGTTCCCCTGCGACACTGGGGAGCAGCAGCGGTACTGGAAACAGCGGCTCAAGAACAACCAGAACCCGGAATTTACCCCGATGATCAAAACGAAGATCCGGGAGCTGGAATGGCGGCAGAAAAATTCAGCGTCAAAGGAATTCTTCCTGATCGTTTACAGCACGGAGGATACAAAAGCGGATGCAGACCGGACGATCTGGAATACGCTCGGGACCGGGGATTTCGGACTGGTAGCAAAGATACGCAGGGAGAAGAAGGAACAGATCCTCTTTAAACTGGCAAATAAGAATTCACTGATTTTTTGAAAGGACGTTACTGTAAACAGGAATGGAATGCGGTAAGGAGGCTGCCGATGGCTTGGAGGAAAAAACAACGGACAGAGAAGCAAAACAATAAAAAAGAAACAGAAGGAGTCCCATATTATGATGAGGAGCTGCTGAAACGGATCGCCCCGGCCGGTGACGGGCGTATCCTGCATTATGAAACCTATTCCCGGACGGGAACCGGGTACGAGTCCTGTATCCATATCTGGGATTATCCTGGGATCCTGCACGATTACTGGCTGACGAAAGCCTGCAGCCAGCCGAACACGGTCACAACGATCAGTATCCACACGGAGGACCAGGCTGAGGTCCGGAAGAACCTGAATAAATCCATCGAGGAGCAGGGATCACGGAAAACATATGCACGGGAGTGGCGGGATTTTTACGATGCAGAGCAGAGGGAAAAGGAAATGACGATGCTCTATGACGAGATCACCTCCATGGATGAGGTCGTAAAGTCTGTGGTCATCCGGATCTTTACGGCGGCAGGAACACTTGCAGAACTGGAGGAGGAAAACGCAAGGATCATTTCATCGCTGGAGGCGGATTCCTACCGCGCCGGAGTGTTTTTGAATGAGTCGGCTGCGGAATGGAGGAGTGTATACCTTCCCTATGCAAAGCAGATGGAATCACCCCATGCACTCTCCGGATTTCCGATGAAATCCACTCTCCTTGCTGACGGAAATGCATTCCATTTCAGCAGCCTGGAAGACAGGACCGGGGACTTCCTCGGTGTGACCGGCTGCGGCGGAAATGTGATCTTTGATGAGTTTACCAGTGATGAGATCCGCGTCAGTTATTCTGCCGCGATCATCGGAAACCCGCGTTTCGGGAAATCCACGCTTTTAAAAAACCGGCTGAAGGCAAGGGCGCTCCGGGGGGATTTTATCCGGACGTTTGACATTACAGGGGAATTTTCCACGCTGACACGGAAACTGGGCGGAAGGGTCCTGAACATGGACGGGACGGACGGAAAGATCAACCTGCTGGAGATCTTCCGGTCCGGGGAGACGGAGCACACCAGTTATACACGGCATCTGGGGAAACTGAAAACTTCGTACTGCTTCCTGAACCCGGAAGTGGAAACGCAGGAATTAAATATATACATTGAAGAACTGGAAAAGCTGTATTTCCGGTTCGGTCTGCTCCCGGACCATACAGGGAAACAGGTCACGGGACTTCCGGCAAAGCAGTATCCGGTATTTTCCGATCTGTTAGACCTTCTGGAGGAGGACATTCGGGAGTTGGAGAACGGGAAGTACAACGAACAGCAGATGCGGCTGGTCGGGAGGAAAATGGTATATCTGGATAACATCCGCAGTCAGATCCGGAATCTTGTGAACGCATACGGTTACCTGTTCGATGGGGCAACCTCTGTCGATAACATGAATGATGTACAGATCGTAACCTATAACCTGACGCAGCTCAAAGACCTGGACCAGCAGATCTTTGACCTGCAGTTGTTTAACACACTCTCCCTGTGCTGGGACGGTGCGATCACGAACGGGGCGCTGATGAAAAAGAGGTGGGAGTCCGGAGAACTTCCGCTGGACGAAGTGGTACATACGCTGATCTTCATTGATGAATCCCACCGGTGGGTGAACGCAAAGAAACCATTCGTGCTGCAGAGCCTCGGGCAGTTTATCCGGGAAGGACCGAAATATTTTGTCGGGATCTGGCTGGCGAGCCAGTCTATCCGGGACTATACGCCGGAAGGAAGCACGGCGGAGGAAATTGACACACTCAAAAATATCTTTGACCTGACGCAGTACAAGTTTATCTTCCACCAGGATGCCAACGTGATTCCGCTGATTGACCGGGTATTCAATAATTCCCTGACGTATTCCCAGCGGGAGCAGATCCCACGGCTGCAGAGAGGGGAGACAATCCTGTGTATTTCCGGACTGAAGAATATCCAGTTCAAAGTGTATCTTTCAGAAGCGGATGAGAAGCTGTTCGAAGGCGGTGCATGATCCATGAAACATCTGAAGAAAGGGATCCTGGCAGTCATTGTTTCAGCAGCCGTGCTCCTGACCGTGGCATACGGCATCCTGTCCTATGTGCAGACCGGACTGATGGAAGAGTCGCAGGGAGGGAACACACAGCTTGGCAATGTTTCCCTGGATGGTCTCCCGGACTGGATCACCCTGGAGATGGTCTCGGCTGCCATTCAGATGATGGAAGAGACCGGATACCCGGCGTCCGTGGTACTCGGGCAGATGATCCTGGAATCCGGAGCGGGCGGCAGTGAACTGTCCAATCCGCCTTATTACAACTGTCTGGGACTTAAATCCCCCAGTTACGGGGAAACAGGGAGTGTCACGATGAATACGGCGGAAGCATGGGGATATGAGGATGCGGGGTTTTCTACGTTTTCAAGTTATCTGGACTGCATGAGGGCATGGGGACACCGGTTCACCATGGCACCCTATGTGGATAACGTGACAGCCTGCCAGAGGGATCCTGCAACAGGGCATTATGATGCAAATGCCTTTATTGAGGCAATCTGGAGAAGCGGATATGCGACAGACCCGGAGTATGTTGACAAAGTAATTACTGTTATGACCACATATGATCTGTACCGGTTTAACAATATCAGCCTGATACAGGAATGGAAACCGGGAACATCCGGGAGCGGACAGTTTACACATCCCTGTCCGGGTATGACGTATCAGAGTTCTTATTTTGGCGAGATCCGGGAATTTGAACCCGGCGGGCATAAGGGGAATGATTATGCGGCGCCCATTGGGACGCCCACTTATGCGGCGGCGGACGGAACGGTGACCACAGCCGGGTGGAGCGACAGCGCGGGAAACTGGGTGGTGATCGACCATGGGAATGGTCTGGTGACCAAGTACATGCACCACTCACGGCTGCTGGTATCTGCGGGGCAGACGGTCCGGAAAGGCCAGCAGATCGGGGAAGTCGGAAGTACCGGGCAGAGTACCGGACCGCATCTGCATTTCCAGGTGGAGGTAAACGGTGTCGCGGTGAATCCGGACAATTATCTGAGGTGATGAATATGGGAAAAAAGAACTGGAAAGCATTGTGCCTGGCAGGAATCGCAATTGTGGGTGTGATCGCGGCAGGAAAGCTGACGGATGCAGTGACAGAAAAGCAGGATGCAGAGTATACAGCCGAAAACTCCGGTACAGAGATGCAAACCCGGACAGAACCGGCGGGGACAGAAGAAAGCTCCGGTAAAGAGGAAAAACAGGAAGAAAGCGGCGGGTATACGATTCAGGATGTGCCGGATAGTGAGGAAGGGGGAACATCCGGGGAGAGGATGTCACGGGATGAGATCCGGGGACTGGAGAATGCTGCAGACGATAACATCAGCCTTCCGGACGCCGATGACATGGAAGTTACATTTACCGGTCTGGATGATCCGGCGTTTGACTGGATGGACGGAGAAAGTAAGGAACGCTTCCGGAAAGAACTGAAAGGATATCTCCGGAAAAAAGAACTGGAGGTGACAGAAGCAAACCTGCATCCGGACAGTATCCAGGTGATCGACAATTATACAAGGTATGTTTATCTGGACGTTAATTACCAAACGGAATATGCAGACCGGCTGGTGATTAAGGCTGTCTGCGATACGTATCAGAAAACATTACGGTTTTCTTTTGAAATTCAGTACGGGAGCTGAGGGAGAGAACAAAAGGAGGAGTCATGAAATGGGAAGTGTGAGGGAAAAGGCAGAGACGTTCCGCAGGAAGATCGGAAAAAAGGCACAGAAAGGGAGTAGCTGGGGAATGAAAATTTTCCTTTTTACCGTGGCAGCCGGATACTTTCTGTTCTTTACGTCTGAATTTTGGTTCCCGCAAAGCGGGGATCTTGTGGCGGCGACGCCTTATTATCAGGAGACCACATATAAGGGATACCGGATGTACCTGACACAGTTTGTCTACTCGGAGGAAGACGCCGCCATGCAGGTGATCCTGGAGATGGAAAACAGCGATGTACTGGAAGAAACGTTTACTTATACGGCGGTGGAACGCTCCCTCGGGGATCTGGATATCAGCGTGGAGTATGCCGACCCGGAATATGTGGTCCTCCGGATCACGGATGTGCCATCAAACTGGAAAGAAGTGTCATTTCGGGTACTGGCGGAAGGTGACGAAAATCCGGCGAAGTTCTATACGAACCGGGATGAGATCCGGATGGTGGACTCTCTGCCGGAGAAGACGGCAGCCGGATACCGGGTGGAACGCCTGCAGGCACAGATTACCTACGATGACGCGCAGACTCTTGAAAAAAAAGCGAAAATCGCGGAACTCGAAGAGGAAAACCGGGAGATTGCGGACAGGATGGAGAGCATCGAACAGGAAACCTACCCGACAGAGGAGGAAGCGCAGGCAGCGCGGGAACTGTATGACAAGGCGGTAAACCGGCAGGAATCCAATCGAAAAACGGTGCAGGACCTTCAGGAAGAGATCGGTGCGCTGGAAGAGCGGTCGGAAAACATCAGGAAGCAGATTCAGGAATTGGAGGGATCAGAGTGATACTTTTTATCGGAGATGAAGACAGAGGCTTTTTTGTCCGGGAGACGGCGGCGGTCCGTGGCGACCAAGTATCTTATATTAAAAGCGGAACCAGTATCTACAGCCAGCGCAGTGAACTGCTGAAACAGGAAGCAGATTACCTAGTCTTTGACATTGAGCAGTATCTTGACGCGGCGCCGGACCTTGCGGCAGAAATTGACCGGATTACAAGGGCGAAGAGCTGGGAAACCGTGATCTATGCGCCGGGATATGACAGGCAGAGCAGGATCGTACAAGAGCTGCAGTTTCACGGGATCCGGTATTTCATCTATTCCGGCAACAATGCCGAGGCACGGGAGGAGCTGGAATGCGCACTTTCCGGATACTATGTGGAGCCGGAAAAAGAAAGCATGGAGCAGATCCGGAAACGGGAAGAGACCGTTTCCGGCGGGAAGAAAATCGGGATCGCCGGAGCATGCAGGCGGATGGGGACAACGACACTTGCCATACAGCTTGTCAAATACCTGCAGTTAAACGGATATAAGGCATGCTATCTGGAAGTCAATGATACCGGGTTCGTACAGCAGCATGAACAGACATTCAACGTGGTACATGACAGCTATCTTGGGAAAGTGACCTTTGCAGATGTGGAGATGTACTACAGGCAGGAAAACCTCCCGGCTGTTTTGAAACAGGATTACGACTACTACGTGTATGATTTCGGTACATACATGGATACGGATTTTAACAAAACTTCTTTTCTGGAAAAGGATGCGCGCATTTTTGTGATGGGGAGCAAGGCGTCAGAGATGCCGTACAGTAAAGAGATCCTGCGAAACGAATACTATAGGGATGTGAGCTATGTATTTAATTTCATCTCGGAAAAGGAAAAAAGCGAGCTGCTGGAGTTTATGGAAGAGAAAGCAGGGCAGACCTATTTTATGCCATATGCGCCCGACCAGTTCGAATACGTGCCGGGGGAATATGAAAAGCTGCTCCCGGTGGAGGATATCAGCGTGAAGGAAGAGCCGACAAGGCGGAGAGGACTGTTTGGGTTTATGGGAAAGAAGGAGAAACATGGGAAAGCAGAAACAGGACGGGAAGTTTAAGACGGCGCTGGTAACGGCGGTCAAAGAGGAGCAGAAGGAGAAGCAGGAACAGAAGCGGCTCCACGCACAGTACCGGGAGGAAAACGAAAACGTCCGGATCGTGGAAAAGACGAACATGGCAAAATTCCTGATCCGCTGTATCGGGGTTCTGGTCAGGACGGCTGCGACGGTTGCGCTTCTGGTCCTGGCGGCTGCAGGGTTTATCGCGCTGGTGTATCCGCAGGTGCGCTCAGAACTGATTCTAGTGCTTGTGCAGGTGGCATCAGAAGTAAAGAACATGCTGCAGTTATAGAGACCTGCAGGAAGTAACGTGCCGCGGCCGGAGAAGACGGGAGAAACCGTGGCAGCAAGGAGGGACATATGAAGTTTGCGAAAGGACGGGAAAAAGACGGGCAGGATCGTTGGAATTATCTGTCGGTCGGATACTACAACGGGAAAGCAATCATAAAAAACGAGGCGGGGCGGCTGTATTATATCCGGTGCGAAGAACGTGCCGCGCCGATCGGAACCGTTGTGACAGGGAGCGCGGTGACGTCCATCGACAAGCTCCCACAGGAGGAACAGCAGCAGATCCAGGATATTTACGGGACAAAGAAGGATTAACATGGCAGCCGGCACGGCATATCAGGGAGGCGGAAATATGGCGTATACCAAAAATCTGACGAAAGAACAGAAAAAAGAACATGCACAGGCAGCGAAGCGGAAGAAAGAGGAAATGGAACGGATGGTCACGGAGCTTGCGGAAGGATGGGAGGAAGATCCGGGGCAGATCGCGGAACTGACCGCATTTGCCAGCAGGATGTACCAGTTCAGCGCGAAGAACACGATGCTGATCTACAGACAGAAACCCTATGCGACTTTTGTACAGTCCTTCCGGAACTGGAAAAAGATGGGGGCGTCCATTGTAAAAGGGGAGAAGGGCGCAAGGATCTATATGCCATATGAGACCGTGGTACTAAAAATCGGGAATCGGCTTGTCCCGCTGGAACATGCGACAAAGGAAGAAAAAATGCGGTACCATGCAGGCGAGATCGAGAGCATTACGGATACAAAGTTTAAGATCGGATATGTATTTGATATCGCACAGACGACGTTCCCGAAAGAGCAGTACCCGTCCCTGTTCCATATGGGATACCCTTCCGCAAAATACGCGCAGGTAGTACAGGGACTGACAGAGTATGCGGCAGAATGCCTTGGCTGTCCGGTCAGCATGGAGAACCTGCAGTCCATCGCCCTGCGCGGCGATTACAGCCCGTCTGAGAACCGGATCCGGCTCAATGCCCTGATGGAGGATACCCAGAAACTTTCCACGTTATCCCATGAGCTGGGACATGCCGTCATGCATGGCAGTTATGGGGATGGAAAGTCGGCTGCCCAAAAAGAACTGGAAGCAGATGCATTCGGGATCATGCTGGAGTCCTACTGCGGGATCTCACCGACGGAGCCGCGGAAACGCCATCTGGCGGAGAATTACCGGGCATACAGGGAAGAAACCGCAGGAAACCCCGGAGCAGACAGTATCGAACAGGTGCTGGACCAGGTATACGGCGCATTCCGCGAGGAACTGCCGGATATTGACCGTCTGACACAGAAATATCTGAAGCAGGGATTACAGCCGGGAATGGAACCGGCCGGAATGGCACAGGAAATGCAGGACAATCCGATGCCAAACGCCACGGCACAGGAAATGCAGTTTGGAACGGTTTTTTATGATTCTGTACAGAGAATCCCGCCGGGAAAAGCACAGGGGCAGGCAGCCACACCGAATATAGGGAAGAAGTCACAGACAGCTTCGTCTGGTGCTGCAAAAAGGGCGCAGGCGGCCACACGGAAGCTGACAAGGAGCGAGATCTACGGGGAGATTAAGTGGAACGTCCGTATCACGGATTACGCAGCCATGCACGGGATCCGGCTGCGGAGAGTGGGGCGTTATTATACGCTGGAAGCGCATGATTCGGTACGGATCGATCCGGTTCGGAACTGTTTCTGGCGTAACTCCGGCATCGGAAATAATACCAGGGGATCCGTGATCGACTTTGCACTGGCATTTGTCCATGACGGGGATATGCATGCCGCACTGACAGAACTGCAGGGAATGATCTCCCTGGAAGTCCCTGCGGCGGCTCCGGGGGCGGGACGGCCTGCTTCCCGACCGGATCAGGCGCGGAGGCTGGATACGCAGAAGTCACTTAAGGAATCCATGCCAAAGCGCGCCGCGAACATGCACCGTGCATATGCCTACCTGACACAGAGCCGTTATATCGATCCGGACATTGTGCAGGATTTTGTCAATCGGAAAATGCTCTACCAGGACGTCAGGGGGAACTGCGTTTTCGTGGCATATGGGGAGGATGGCGAACCGAATTTTGCCACATTCCGGGGGACGCTGACACAGCGGAAATTCCTTGGGGACGTGCCGGGGAGCGACTATGGCAGGAACTTCTATATCGACAACCATGCGGAGAAACTGGTAGTGACAGAAAGCGTGATCGACGCCATGAGCGTGATGTCCATCCTGAAGGGGCAGGGCAGGGATCCGAAAGAGTACGATTATCTGGCGCTGACCGGGACGGCAAAGCAGGAACCCGTTGTCCGGCATCTGCAGGAGAAGCCGAAGAAAGAGGTGCTGCTGTCGCTGGACCATGACCTGGCAGGCGTGGAAGGGATGCAGGCGATCCATGACCGGATCCGGGAACACGGGATAGAAACAAAAATCAGCTGCCATGTCCCGGAGGGGAAAGACTGGAACGAGGACCTGGCAGCCGCCTGTAAGAAATTCCGGGGGATGGACACGGTTCCGTATCTGGAAGGGAAAGAACTCCCGGTGATCCACGAATGTGCCATCCAGAGTACGGAAAAAGTCGAAGAAAGAGGATTCCGCAGACGGGAAGGGCGGCATCAGTACCGGCTTGTCGAACTGGGGGAAAACGGGCAGCTTGTCCCGGTACAGACAGAAAAACCGAACGTCCTGTATTTTTCGCCGCATGAGGTGAAAGAACAGGTCCCTCCGATGTACCGGCTGGTCAACTATGCGGAGTTGGAAAAACAGCAGGAAGAGATACTTGGGGCACAGCAGAAAGCAGCGTTTACACCACAAGGAGAGGGAACTCCGGGAAGCGGGGCAGAGACCGGAGCCGGAAGAAAAGCACTGGAACCAGCAGGAAACAGACCGGAAGGAAAGAAAATGCCGGAACAGGCAGAGACAGTGGGAGAAGGATTACAGATCCGGAAGTTTTATCTGGAAAACGGAACGGTGCTTGCAGACTGCATCCATCGGGGAGAAGAGGAGAAGTGCGGCATCTGGAAGAAAGACGGAAAATACTATATCGCGACAGGATATAAGTTTGACGGTACGTGGGAGGAACATGGCATGGACAAGGCTGCCATGGAAAAGCTGCAGCAGGAGACCGGAATTCCGTTGGAGAAATTCGAAAAACTGCCGGATTCCCTGCTCTATTCCGAAGATTTTGCAAACCGGGAACCAACGCAGCAGGCAGAGATGGGGAAGGAAACACTCGGACGCGTAACAGAGACCAAAGCTGAAAGCAAAGTGCCGGAACCGGCAGAAACAGCGGGAGACAGGCTGCAGGACAGGAGCTTCTATCTGGAAAATGGCCGGCGGATACGCGGTCGGGGAAACGCCGGCAGGCTGCTGGTAAGGAAGTTTTACCTGGACAATGGGACAGTACTCGCAGACTGCGTATACCAAGGGGAAGAGCAGCAATGTGGTATCCTGAAGGAAGATGGAAATTACCTTATCAGCACGGGATATACATTTGGCGGTACGCAGGATGAATTTCCCCTGGGGCAGGACACTTTGGAGAAACTGCAGCAGCAGATAGGGATCCCGCTGGAGGAATTCGAAAGGCTGCCTGGAAAGCTGCTCTATTCCGAAGATTTTGTCAATCGGGAACCGGCGCTGCAGCCGGGGGCAGTGAAAAACAGCGTGCAGTCTCCGGATCTGCAGAATATGCAGGGAAATACAGGAACACAGCAGGGACAGCCGACAAACCATAATGCGCGGCATTCCGTGCAGCCGAGACGCCAGATGGAGCTGGAACTGTAAGCCGGGACGGGACGCATGGATATACACATACATAAGCCGGAAGGCAGGAAAGAAAGGAGGGCAGACCATGCAGCGAATCGAATTTTCATTATTCAAGAGTTTCTTTGAAAAAGACCTGACAGGGAATGAGATTGACTTTATCATCACCTTGTCACAGTATCAGAATGACCGGGGCGAAGTATGCGCCATGCATTATAAAGAAATGATGGAACAGACCGGCATGGCCGCCCAGTCATTCTACAACTGCAAACAGTCCCTGCAGGAAAAGGGCGTCATCCGTGTAACCAGAGGGGAAAATGATTATGACATTACCCTGATCGGAAACGATTTCTCCGGATATACTGACGAGGATTACAGCACCGGGAATGTGCGGTATATCAGTACGAATAAAAAGCTGTTTTCTGATGCAAACTGGAAAAAACTCAAACCAAAGCAGAAGCTTCTTGCAATGGATCTTTTGAACATCTGCACGGCAGGAAACCGTACGTACCGGATCGGCAGGGAGAAGTTTATAGAAAAATATGCAGACGGGATGAATCCGGACGGAAGCAGGAGAGAAGGACTGCTCCATGTAACGGAGCGCACGCTACAGAAGTATCTTAAAATGCTGAAACTGTATTTCTATATCGGCTTAAAAGACGGGACATATTATATTACCCTGCGCTCCCATTTTGCAAAACGGAATACGGAATGCGAGAAAGACGCCACTTACCGGCGTCTGATCAAAGCGTCCTGCAGACGGGACAGGATCCAGGAACAGCCGGAAAAGGAAGTGGGCGGGATCCTGAAATTATTGAATGCATACAATGAGAAACTGATCCGCCAGTTTGTGTACATACCGGATCTGTTTCACAGGATGCTGGAAGTGATCAACATTAAAGTAGCGGATACAAGAAAATGGAAACGGTATCTGAAGAAGACGCTTTTCCATAAACTGTTGAATGAAGCGGTGGCAGCATAAGAGTGGAAATAAGAGACTTGTCCTGAACAGGGCAGGTCTAAAAGGCATCCCGGTCTGCAGGGCAGGAAAAGGATCACAGGCAAAAAAACAGAAGGAATTCCGGCAGGAATGCACTGGGAAATCGAAGAAAAAAGCACTGGCAGGGAGAAATGCCAGGGGAAAAACGAAAGTTTACGGCGCGGCGTCACGCCGTATTTTTTTGCACGGAAAATCCCATTCCAATTTCGAGGTATTTTTTACGGATCAATTCCAATTCCGGGACAAGTGGAAAAAGCGGCATTCCAGTTTTGAGGCATTATTCCGGACAACTTTTCCAATTCCGGACATGTGGATAAGTGCGGGACCCCCTGGTCTGAAAGGCTTTTAAAGGCTTCCGGGAAAGGGAGTAAATCTAATAGTATCTATAATCCATCTGTATTTGAAATCCATAAGTATGCTGTGCACGGAAACCGGAAGATCCGTGCGCCTGCCATGCGGCAGGATATTTCTTTGTGACGCCGGAACACTTCGGGCGGATCAACAGTATTTTTAATCTGCAGGGGAAAAAGGATGAAGGAACGGCCCGTTTTCCACAGATACATACTGGAGACGGACCAGGGAATATTTCCGGATAGAGACGGTACAAATAGGAATTCCGGATCTGGCATCAGGCAGGAAATTTTCTCCCATGCCATACGGCATGGACTCTCGATAAAAAAGAAAAAGAGAGCCTGGAATCAGGGCAGTTTTATAGAGTATATACTTTGAAAATAGTATAATTAGAGTAAAGAAAGGAAGGTGGAAAAAGCAATGAAAGTAGGGAATTATCAGATCGGCAGATACCACGCCATCATAAAAAAGAGATATGAGGATGGAAGCGTGGACTATGAGACGTCGTTTTCTGACAGGGAAGATCTCGTAGAAAGTGTATGCTGCCTGAGAATGTGTATGGGGAAAACCGTGGGACTGGCGACTGCGGATCCGAAAGTGCTTACGGGTGTAGAGGTTATCCGTGGGAAGCAGGATATCATTGAGGAACTGCAGGCATATGCCGGAGAAGTGGCAGGAAGATGGTGAGCCGGTAATATAAGGCAGGGAAAGAAAGGACAGGAATTAGCATGGAAAAGAAAACGGGAATGCGGATTACCGCAGATAAGGAAAAAATGTATTGCCTCCTGGAAGATAAGAGGGGAAACCTTCCGACTATGGAAGAGACCGAGTATGAATGTTTTATGGGGGAATACTGGCTGGATTATTCCGATGTACAGAGCGGCTATTGGACAACCGCATTGTACGGTGTATGCGCCGGAAGACCGTATCTCTGGATCAAAGACGAATGTACAGGGAAAATACAGAGCCTCTTTCCGGTAAGCAGGGAGCTTCTGGACCGCGGCATGCTGGCCGTGGAAAGGGCAGGCTGACGGGGGGGGAATCCGGCGTCTGCGCCGGAGAAAATGGAATTGTGATTCATGCAGAGAAAGGAAAGGTGTCAGTATGGAAAAGGAAATGGATGTAAAAGAGGCAGTAAAAAGAAAAAGAAAAGCAATGAGTCCGGAGGAACGGGAACTGGAGGAGAAAGTTGTGGAGATCGCCATGCTTCAGATGATGGATCTGGATGAGATTGTTGAAAAGGAGTTGGAAAAGCTCAAATGCAGATACGGACCGGCTACCGTAGAATGGCAGATCCGGGTAAGTGGGTTCTGGGTAATCCTCGGAAAACATATAGATCCGTCTTCTACGGATGCGGAAACGGAGGGATGAAAAGTGTATTGTGAAGACTGGATGGTATCCGGATGTGGAGAGAAAGTATGCTGCTTCGACTGCGGCAGGAAAGCGGAATGTGAGGCGGATCCGGAGATCACACCTTGTGAGAGAACCAGAGAAGCCAGCGCGGTATGCTGCTTAAGGACAAATGAGATACCCGATTGACGGAAGCACGCAGTAGCCGCCGGGGAATGCGGCCGGATGCTGCAGATTGGAGGAAAATACTTATGATTGTTAACCATACGATGGAAGAACAGTACAGATCGGAAGAACTGAAAAAGGAAATGGAGACAACGAAACCAAGGGAACTGGTCCTGAACCTGTCTGATCAGGACGTGGGGCGGATCAGGGAAAAGGCTGCATCGGTGGGTCTTTCTGTCGGTGAGCTGGTCGAGAATTTTATCGGCGACCTGACAGGTGGGACATGTAGAAATGAATCTGATGAGAGAAAACTGGCAAATCAGTGGTTCCACAGATGCTGGTTCGGAATGTTTCCGGAAGAAACATTCTTGAAGCACCTGATCGACATCGGGGAACTGGATCATTTTATAGAATATGTAGACAGCCTGCAGGAACTTGGCAGGGATATCAAGCGGTACCAGGAATGGCTTTGCACCGGCATTGTGGACCGACGCTACTGTGGCGGTGATCGGACTGCATGGGACGATATCATGGATGATACGGGACTGCGTGAATACTGGTCAAAAGATGAGTTTGTGTATGCAATGGAGCAGCGTATTGATGATGCAGAAAAAGCCAGAGATGAAACGGAATTCCATATCCGGGAATACTGGGAGGATTTTCTGCAGGATACGAACCGGGATAAAGAGGAACTGGATCTGGAGGAAGAGATGGAAAAGATCCTGGCATGGAAAAAGAATTCTAAGGGTGAGCTGAAGGAATGCACGACAATGCCGGAAGTCTCGGCTATATCAGCAGATGGAAATGGCAGAACAGAAAAAACTCCATCGGTAGAACCGTCCGGCGAACCAGAAGCGGAAAATTTTGTCGTAAATTATGTCGATGGATCCCGGCGGGTGATAGAGAAAGGCTTCTTCTGTGAGATCAGGCAGGATCAGGGAGAATGCACCTTATCTTTTATTCTGTCGCACTGCTCCGCGAAGGATCTGGGGACGATCGTCTTGGGCTGCGTGGAACTGGGCGCAGAGCTGGGACTGTTTGGAAACCATAAGGAAGGGGATGGCACCGGGGATGCAGCAGAGAAAATGCCCTGAATGCGGGAAGATGTTTGTGCCTGGAGCAGTAAATCAGATCTACTGCTCCAGGAAGTGTGGCAGCAGCTACAGAAGGAATCATAAAGTGGGCGGCAATTATCCGTCGGTTACGTTTACTTGTCCCCAGTGCGGGAAGACAGTGACTACGGAGGAAGGAACAAGGGACAAGCGGACACGGTTCTGCAGCGCCGTCTGCGAGAAAAAATACTGGAGACATCCGCCTCATGATCATCCGTCTGCCCGGATCAATTTCCGCAGCGTTGCAGAATATGCGTCGTGGGAACGCAGGACAAATGAGTAGCGGAGGGGAAAAACTGATTTTGAACCGTAGGATGCGGATAAGAAAGGGGAACATCAGATGTTTATAGTAAGCAAGGATAAAAATTCAATCGTCAATGCAGAACAGATAACGGCAATATTTGTCGGCGCGGATAACTGCTCAATTAAAGCAGACTTCCAAAACGGGAAGAGCTGCCAGCTTGGGAGGTATAATTCGGAAGCTGCGGCAAGGATATCGTTGGATATGGTTGCACCATTGGAAAATCAGAAGTCTGCTTTATGCCGGATGATGATGCCGTGAACGCAAAAATCAATCTTGAAAAACAGAAGCAGCGGCATATAAGCGGAAAAAAGACAAAGGGACATGGAGGCTCTTAATCTGTCTGCAGATACGAGGAAACCGAAGAAGAGGAGAAACGCAATGGAAAAGAAGAAACAGAACCGCAGGACGGCGGAAAAACTGAAAAAGTCTCCGGACCGTCCGGTGCAGGATTGGTGTGAGGACTGGAACCGCACCTGCGCATGGATCCGGAAACATGTAGTATGGGTGAAACCGGACAGAAAGCGGCCGGATGAAAAGGCTGGCTTAGAAGCGGAGAAAAAACGGTAAATTGAAATATAAATGCAACACGACATATGCCGGGAAACACATATTTAAAAACATTTGGTGGTGATTGCGGTGTTTCGTTGCACTTAATATTATTGCAATCGGGCGCAGGGTAATGTATAATTTAGAAAAAGGAAGTAGATTCAGATCCCGGCAGAGATCGGTTTTGAAAAGGAGTCGGAAATCATAAGATGGACAATGCACAGTCAAACAATACTGTTTTCGATGATGTGTTCAGAACACTGGTCGAAAAAATGCCGGAGTTGCTGATTCCGGTAGTGAATGAAGTATTTCATACGAATTATGATGAAAGTGAAGAAATCGAACAATATAGGAATGAACATCATACAAAGCAGGGTGAAATTATAACTGATTCGATTTTTAAAATCGGGGGACACTTATACCATGTTGAGTGCCAGAGCAGACCGGACAATACCATGGTAATCCGGATGATCGAATATGATTTTGCAGCAGCGTTGGAACGGATCCATCCGGAGGATGAGATTCTTGAACTGGATTTTCCAGAATCCTGCGTACTGTATCTCCGCCATACCAGCCGGACGCCGGAGACGCTGCAGATCAGGGTCAATTTTCCGGGTAATCCACCAGTCATGTATTCAGTACCGATCGTAAAAGTACAGGATTATACGAAAGATGAGATATTCCGGAAAAAGCTGTTAATGTTCCTGCCGTTTTATATGCTCAGGTATGAGAAAAGCATAAAAAAGATGGAAAATGATCCGGAAAGCACGGATAAGATTCTGGAGGGTATGCTGACGGAATATGCAGAGATCCTGACGGAACTTAATGATCTTTACAGCGGAGAAGACCAGTCTGCATTGTATACAGACCTAGTGGAACTGATGATCCGCATATCGGATTACCTTTTGGCAAAGAATAAGGAAGCAAAGGAAAGGATGGATGATCTTATGGGTGGCAAAGTATTGGAATTACGTTCAGAGCGGTTAAGAGAAGAAGGCATGGAAAAAGGCATGGAAAAAGGTGTGGAAAAAGGCATGAACCTATCTGCATGTATATATCGGCTTGTAATAGACAATCCTAAGTGGTCAGATGAACAGATTGCGAAAGCAGCAGACTGTGAGGTTGAAAAAGTAAAAGCTGTTAAAAAAATGTTTAGGTTATAAACATGTTGGACATAAATTCGTAAGTGGTCTAAACAATGAATGATGTCCTCAATCCGCATTCCGGCATAAGAAAAGAGCAAAAGGATGGATAATCTTATGGGTGGCAAAGTATTGGAATTACGTTCAGAGCGGTTAAGAGAAGAAGGTATGGAAAAAGGCATGAAAGAAAATAGTATCCGTGTCTTTTTCACTATGTTGGAGCGCGGATATGCAGAGAAAGAGGCACAGGAAATTTCGGGACTTTCCGATGAAGAGGCAGACGATATTTTTTGTGAAAGGATGATGGAAAATTATCTGAAGGATCTTGATCCGGAGAAAGATGATTCCATACCATTGGAAAAATGCATGAAAGAATGGGGAATTCCTGATGTATAAAACCATTATTAAGAAAAAAGCGGAACATTGATCAAAGCAGCGGATTCTGCTGCAGGAAAAAAGAGGCGCGGGAGCGCTTCTTTTTTTGTGCGATAAAGCTGCAGGCAGTTATGCTGTTTCCCGCGGCATCAGACATTTGTCGGGAAAGTGCAGAAAACAGCGGATGCAGATTTTTTTCTTTTTTACTGAGGCATTCCTGGCGGACATGTATGGGAAGACCTAATATGAAAATTTTTAACTACAGTAAAAAAGAAAAAGGCATGGTGAAAAAGGGGCAATTTTGTAGAATTAAAATATCATAT
This sequence comes from uncultured Lachnospiraceae bacterium, assembly GCA_958402795.1. Classification (GTDB taxonomy): domain Bacteria; phylum Bacillota; class Clostridia; order Lachnospirales; family Lachnospiraceae; genus Schaedlerella. Next base: position 83,971 of record CATXUX010000011.1, read on the forward strand.
ATATTATAATAACATTATAAGAAAGGAGAAAGAAAATGAGTTATGACACAAGTTAGAAAATGCAGTGTAAAAAAGGAAAGAGCCACCCGGGCAGGTGGCTAGGGCGGTCAGCCATGCAACTGACCTTGTGATGTTAATATATTATACTCACAATAGTATCTTAACATCACTTGCCCGAAAAAGCAACAGTTTTTTTAAAAGGAGAAAAAAATCATGGAAACAACAATCAAAAGCATTGCGACTGTGGGAACAAAGGTGTTAGGGTATACGGAATTTTCCAAAAAAATCGAAAACCGTTTAAAGGAACGGCTTGGAAGCCGGACGGAGATAAGGAAAGAAGTAAGCCTGAAAAACAATAACGTGGAGAAGAGAGGAATTTATATCAGGAGAGCGGACTGCAATGTAGGGACACTGATCTATCTGGAAGATTTCTACAGAGCTTACACAAAGGGAGACACAACGCTTGATGAGATCGAAGACTATATCTTCCGCATGTACTTAAAGAGAAACGATGGGAAGATACAGCGTGCAGGTATTGAACAGATTACGGATTTTGAAAAAGTCCGTGACAAGGTAATGTTCCGCCTGATCAGCACGGCGAAGAATAAAAAAAGACTGGAAGAGATCCCTCATATTGACTATATGGATCTGTCGCTTGCCTTTTATGTCCTGCTTGGAAAAACGGGAGAGGGAGTGGCAACCATGTCGATTGAAAACCGCCACATGGAAGAATGGGGAGTCACATTGGAAACACTTTTGAAACTGGCATTACGCAACGAAGGAAGGGAACGCAGGGCGGTACTGACTCCAATAGAAAATATTATTCATTTTAATAGTGCGGACAATGTATTGGATTCGGGTCACCTGACAGACAGCATGATGTATGTGCTGTCAAATGAGGAAAACTATTGTGGAGCGTCCGCCCTTTTCCAGCCGGGTGTGGCAGACAGCAGACAGATAAGAAATTGAAAACATTGCACAGAGCGGAGAATGACTATGATCAAAGAGATTGAAATCAGCAGACTAAAGATACACCCACAGAATGTACGGAAAGATTACAATGATATTGACGAACTTGCAGAGAGCATAAAGGCGCAGGGAATCCTGCAGAATTTAACCGTCGTAGAGGATAAAGCAGAGCCGGGAACCTATCTGGTCGTGATCGGAAACCGTAGGCTGACTGCTGCGGTGAAAGCCGGAATACAGACGGCTCCATGCTCCATTGTAGAGATGGACGAAAGGGAACAGATTTCCACCATGCTTCTGGAAAATATGCAGAGAAATGATCTCACGATCTATGAGCAGGACGATGGTTTTCAAATGACGCTGAAAGACCTTTACGAATTGGAAAAAGTTCCGGATATCAGAATCAGGAACAGAATCCTGAAAGAAGCTAAGGATTCCAGAGACCTTGCGTGGAAAGCACAGAGCGCCGCCCTTGAGATAAAAAGAGAAAAAAATGCCGGAACGATCATCGAAATTCTGGAAGGGATGGGGGTGGAGCCTGCACCGGAGAAAGCAGGGCAGGAAATTTATACGGGAAAATGGGAGATAGTGAAAGAGATTGAGACGGATAAAGACGTTCCGGAACGGATCCCACTCCGGAGAGGAAAAGAACCGCTGTATTACATCAAATCCTATCGGGCAGTGAAAGTGATAAAAAAGGCGAAGAAAGTAAAGAAGCCTTTAACGGAAGAAGAGATCCGGAGAAAACAAATGGCAAAAAGCAGGAAGGAGATCAATGAAAAATATAAGGAACTCCTGGCAGAGCAGAAAGATTTTATCCAGAGCGTGATCGCAGGAAAAACAGAGCCGCTGAAAGACACAGCGGAACTGGAAGCATTTTTATGGAAAGCAATGCTGCAGAGTAAAATATCCGTTTCCGAAAATAACCTTGCACTGTTTTTTACGGATAAGGACAACTACTGGGATGTACCGAAAGAGGAACTGGAAGAAGCGAAAAAGAATCTGGAAAATGTGAGCATCTTACACCAGATGCTGATCCTTGTACAGACAGCAGGAAGACGTATGGAACCGGCAGGATACAATGCGGAATATTCGAAAGAATGTGGCAGGTTCATGGATACCGTATATCAGGCATTAAAATTATATGGTTTCTCTTTTGCTTCCGACGAAGCGGAAAAGATACTGGACGGAACGCATGAATTATATGCGAAAGACGTTCAGGAAGCCGAAGAGGAACAGTACAAAGAGCCGGAAGAAAATATACCGGAATAAATGAAAAACAAGTTTTCCGGCTACTTGCCAAATTTGGCAAGTGACCGGAAAAGGCGAGGATTCAGAAATAGGAAGGCGGTATCTGATATGAGAAAAAATGAGGTTTTGAAGATCCCTTACGTAGTGGCAGTTGAGACCAGGGACGGTGTAGTAAAGAAGATCCACAACAGCTATGTAATGCAGCCAAAAATCATAAATCCCGGAAAGGACAGCAGAGGGGAAGACCAGGATAAGCGGACAGCATAAAAATATATGAGAAATAACAGATACAAGACCAGGGCGCAGAGTGCCCTGGCTTTTTGTTGCCATGCATACGGCAAAAACGTCCAGTGGACGCTTTTTAGTGTGGATCTGCAACAGAATCTCTTTTATTTGCCAAATTTGGCAAGTGGATTTTTTCTCAATAAAAAAGAAAAATGGAACGCAAAATGCACTTAGATATAATGATATAATATTATAAATATAGTATAATATAGACATAAAGAAAAGCAAGGGAGGCAGAAATGAAAATGGAAAAAAAGAAAAAAGAACTGGAAAAACTTTTAACGACGGAATGCCCGAAATATGAAAACGACTGTAAAAAATGTCCGTACGATAAGGAATGTAACGAGTATGAGCATTTGAGCAACAAGACAGAACGGAGGTAAACGGATATGGCAAATTTAATTATCGGGGAATGTGAAAACGGTATGAAATGTGTTTATGATGTCCCGCGTGAAATAAAAAACGCCGATCAATTGAAAAGTCTTGTATATGGCTATAACGATAATGTAAGACAACGGGAAGAATTGCAAGGACAGCCGAAACTGTTAGGACTTAACGGTCCGATGTTTAACGGTTTCGGAACTCTTAAAAGTTCGGGCGAAACGGTAGTAATTATCCGCTACGAAAAGCCTGGCAAATATTGAGCCGAAACGGTCAGAAATGACCGTTTCGACCGGGAAATAGATGTCTCGGCACTGATGATGGCAGACCATAATCAAAGAAGGGTTAAAAGGTGAAAAGATGAGCGAAATGCATATTACGACAATAGAAAAGGCTGATCCGGAGCGGCACAGAAGTCCGGTGATCATTCATAACGGCTGGCAATGGTATTTTGCCGAATTTCAGACGATGGAACAGCTAAACGCATTCATGGAATTTGCAGGACTGGAAATGAAACTGGAGGAGGAAGGTATCTGGCCGTTTAACCGGAAATGTGGAACATGGAGAAGATACAGTGTCAACAGAGAACTTGACGATACACATGGCGGCGGCTTCTGGAAACTGTCAGAGATCCCAGACGGGGCAAAGAAAATAAAGGGACTTTCAAATGGAAACATTGTAGATTGTTATATTTGGAATGACGGCGAAACACTCCATGTGTACAGACCGAACCCAAACGCGAAAGAAGTTTATAAACCGTTGCCGATTGATGAACATATTAAATACATGAGGGAACATGGCGGATTCTAAAAGAAGGGCGGACACGCTCCGCCTTTATAAGAAGTCGACAATGCAGAAGAGACGGATAAAAAATGAAAAGGAGACTTTGAACCATGACACATATGGAATTACAGAAATTAACAATGGGAAGATTTACAAAATTAGCAGAAACAAAAAATAGTATCGTAGTTGGAACAATGGGAAACTTGAATGAAGAAAATACAACATATGAAATTGTGCAGCACATTGCAAAATTTTATAACATCAATACCGATCCGGGCATATTCCAGTATCATCTCATAACTGCGGTCGGTGCAAGGAAAAGGGGCGCACGACTGCCGATAGACAACTACAATCAATTTATAGAGTTTTTTATCTGATCGTTGTCTGCTATCGGAAAACATAACGAGGAGAGGAGTTTCAAAGATGAGGAAAAGGAAGAAAAAAGAGGATACGGAAATAACACGTACACTGCTGATCACATTAGGTATACCAATGCTTTCCATGTTTGCGTACTGGATTGCATTTGGATATTGAAAATTCACTTGCCAAATTTGGCAAGTGGATTTCCCGATAAAAAGGCGATAAAAAGAGATGATTCCAAAAGATTGAAAAAAACGGGAGATTTGAGTATAATGGGTATGAAAGAAGTGAAGATTATGCAACTGAATTTTGAATGGGACGAGGAGAAGAACTGCATAAACCGCCGGAAGCATGGTATATCTTTTGAGACGGCTGCATATGTATTCTGCGATGAACATTACATAGAAATGTATGATTTTGAACATAGTATCAATGAAGAGCGTTATATTGCAATCGGCATGGTGGGCGACCTGCTGTTTGTTGTTTATACGGAACGGGGTGAAAATATCCGGCTGATATCTGCAAGACTGGCGACAGAAAAAGAGAGGAGGCTTTATAATGACCAAGACATTTTCTATTAAAGATGGACAGAAACCAAGTGAGGAACAACTGGAAGAAGTCCGGGAAGCTTCGAAACATCAAATACAGTTTGATGAGGATTGCCCGGAGCTGTCTCCGGCAATGTATAAAGCGTTTGAATGCTCTGTGAAGCAGAGGAACCGGAGACGGAAGAATGCCTGATCGAATGATTGAAAGGGAGAATGCAGATTCTAAAAAGCGTCATTATTCAATGTAGTAGCAGTTTAATATGTCTACAGAAAAAGCGGATCGTTGTGGATCCGCTTTTTCTATTGGAAACTGTACCTGAATGTGTCGGTTGTTGTGCTTTCTCTTCCCATCCATGAAGAAAAAAGAATTGTTTGACAATTCGACAAGCTTTCTAATAATTATACAAACTGGCGTATGTAGTCTTTGAAACTCAAAATAAAGAGCATAAGGGAAAAGTGATATCAAACAAGTTTGATCCCCGGCAAAGCCGGGACTTTTCCTTGATATCAGAAATTGCACCCGAAGCGACGTTTTGTACACCCCGGAAAATTCCGTTGACAAAGATATACTTTTAAAGTATTATACAGATAAAAGAACATATTTGCGGAAAGGAGAGGCATGAAATCAATCGTAATAAGGAACCTTACCGAAGAGGAGGCGGTAAAATTAAAACGTCTGGCGGAGGATGCCGGGATAAGCCGGGAGGAATATGTGCGCCGGATTCTGCGGGGCCATCTGCTTGCAGGCGGCGTGAAGGAAGTGGAAGAAAAGTACGCGAACCTTGTCCTTCTTACAGCAGATGTCGTGGAAAATAATACCAGACAGTTAGAGGAGATTATGGAGAAACTGGAGGAAATGAAAACAGATGGTCAGGAAGACATACCATATGGATGAGAATACGCTGGAGATACTGCGGCGCGTCCGCTCCGAAAATCCGGAACTGGAAAACGATTCGGCGGCGCTGCGTTACATTGTGGCGGATTATGAAAAACTGAAAACTGGGAAGCAGGCAGGGAAGGATATGAAAGCGGCGCTTGTCATTGGTCGTTCAAATGAGGAAAAGCTGGATATCATTCTGGACGTGTTGAACAGTTTCCTTGTGGCTACGGGACAGGAAACATGCGTTCCGGCCGCTTATATGGAATCACCGGTTATCACGAAATCACGGGAGTATAGGAAGGATAAAGTAGCGCATTTGAAACAGCGCAAAGATTATGAAAAGAAAAAACGAGGGTAAGAAGAAAAAGTTACTTGCCAATTTTGGCAAGTAACAGAAAAAGAAAAAAGCAGAAAAGAGAGGAGAAGAAAATGATAGTTGCGAAAGACATGACATGGCCGGAAGAAGAGAATTGGATCTATACATCAATAGGATATTACAACGGAAAGATTATTGCAAAAGACATAGAAGGGGATCTGTATTACCTTGAGGAGGATGAAGAAATAGCTCCGTTTGGGATTGCGCTGCAGGAAGGGACAATGGATCCGATCGAAGACCTTCCGGAAGAAGAACAGAAAGAGATCAGGGAAAGATTTGAAGATATTGATCCGCCTCCGGGATATAGCTGGGAAGAAGTATATGGAAAGAAATTATGAAGAAAATCTACTTGCCAAAATTGGCAAGTAAATCCGGAGAGGAAAACTGCTTGAGTGGATCAGAAGTGGTGGCGAAAAGTTACTTGCCAAAATTGGCAAGTAGCTCCGGAGAAAAAATCTGCCGGAGCGAATTGGAAGTAATGGAGAAAGTTACTTGCCAAAATTGGCAAGTAGATCCGGAAGGAAAATCCGCTGGAGAAGATCAGAAGCAGTGAAGAAATTACTTGCCAAAATTGGCAAGTAGATCTGGCAGGAAAAGCTGCCAGAGAGAAGTAGAAGCGATGGAGAAAAGTTACTTGCCAAAATTGGCAAGTAGATCCGGAGGGAAAATCTGCCGGAGAGAATCAGAAGTGATGGAGATAATTACTTGCCAAATTTGGCAAGTAGATCCAGAGAGAGTCTGCCGGAGCGGATCGGAAGTAATGGAGAAAAGTTACTTGCCAAAATTGGCAAGTAGATCTGGCAGGAAAACTTGTCGGAGAGAATCAGAAGTAATAAAGAAAATTACTTGCCAAAATTGGCAAGTAAATCCAGAGAGGAAAACGGCCGGAGTGAGTCAGAAGTGATAGAGAAAAGTAACTTGCCAAAATTGGCAAGTAGATCTGGCAGGAAAACTTGTCGGAGAGAATCAGAGGTAATAGAGAAAATTACTTGCCAAAATTGGCAAGTAGCTCTGGAGGAGAAAACTGCCGGAGCGGATCAGAAGTGATAGAAAAATTTACTTGCCAAAATTGGCAAGTAGCTCCGGAGAGGAAAACTGCCGGAGCGGATCAGAAGTGCTGGAGAAAATAACTTGCCAAAATTGGCAAGTAAAATCTATCGGATATAAAATAGGCACCTCCGCCGAAAGGCGATGAAATAGCATGTCACAATCGTAGGCCATCTGCTCACTCTCCGGATGGTGCACCGGGGAAGGGCAGAACAACGCTGAACGAAAAGCAAAAAAAGTTACTTGCCAAATTTGGCAAGTAAAATGAAGGGGAGCGGATACACATGGGAGAGATCAAAGCGGGAGTTACTGTAATGCAGGACTTCTGCCGTGCGGGATCCAGCGTCTTCCAGAGTTATATAGACTATCTGGACCGCGATGAAGCGCAGAGAAACAATGCGATAGAAACGTATAACCTATATCATGCCTACATGGGAAATCCGGAAAAAACGACCGGATTGTTTACGGCAGATCTGGATGAACTGGACGCGGGACAGAAGAAAGACCTGAAGCATGTCTTTGATGTGGCTCAGGAGAATGGCAGTGTCATGTGGCAGACAGTGATCAGTTTCGATAACCGGTGGCTGGAACAGAATGGATTGTATGATTCACAGAGAAACATTCTGGACGAAAGGAAGATCAAAGAAGTTGCTCGGATGGCGGTAAACCGGATGCTGGAAAAAGAGGGACTTGGGAACGCAGTATGGAGCGCGGCGATTCATTATAATACGGACAACTTTCATGTCCATGTAGCAACAGTGGAACCATACCCAATGCGGGAGCTAATGATGTATCAGGGGAATCTGGAGATCAGGGGCAAATTTAAACTGAAAAATATTGAAGCGTGTAAAAGCAGTGTTGTAAATGAGATCATGCAGACACGGGAAGTGAATCTACTCATCAACCGGATCATCCGGCAGGATATCGTAAAATCAAAAGAGAACCATAGGCTTGCAGAAGACCCTGATATCAGGAAGAAATTTATGGAACTGTATAACAGACTGCCAAATGTCGCAGGAAATTTCCGGAATTACAATAATGCGGCGATGAACCAGTGCCGTCCATTGATAGATGAAATCAGTAAGGCATATCTTGAAAAATACCATAAAGAAGAATATACAAAATTCCTTGATATTTTGAAGCGGCAGAGTGACCTGTATTCGCAGGCATATGGGAGATACGACCGCAGTTATGAGGAATCTAAAAAAGCAGACCTGATGGAACGGCTGGGGAATGCCATTCTGAAGGAAGTGAAAGAATACGGACGGCGGATCAATGGGAAAATTGACAAGGAGATCGGAAAGAGGGAAGAACTACCTTTGCAGACATCTACAAAAGCACTTCCGCCGGTGGATCAAAATCGCCCGAAAACGCAGCCGGAACAGCAACCAGAAAAAAGACCGGAACCATACCCACGACAGACGGCGGATCAGTCTGCAAAAAGAGATCTGAATCCGATGCCGGAAGAAACCGGAAAAAGCAGTATGGAGATAGAAAATGAGGATTTTTTCAGCCTTGCACTGGAACCAGAAGAAAAGGTATACAATGAAACCGTAATGGAAGAACTGGAAGAGTGGGAAGCGTACCAGAATTATTTCAAAGAGAAACCGGTTCCCAATACAGAGCAAGAGGAACAAGGGTCAGCTGGCACCCTGACGAAAACCTATAAAGGATGGTTCGGGGCATATGCGGAGTTGAAAAAGCAGCTCAATCCGAAGGAGGGAAAAATAGACAAAGAAAAAATCATGAAGATCCTATCGGGTGGAGAAAAGAGCGGGAACCCTTATATTCTCCATTTACAAGGAGAAATGCTCCAAACCGGGCGGATTCTTGAGATTGATCCGGACGGAGCTGAAAAATGTTTTTCCGAAGCGCTTCAAATATTTATGAGGGATGAACCGGCACTTACAAAGGAAGCTGCTGCGCAGAGCGGAAAACCAGATGCGGAAACGTTCAGGACAGATCTGTATATCCAATACCGGATAGGGAAGATGTTCAACCGTGGATGGGGAACCGAACAGGATTGCGAAACTGCTGCAAAGTGGTATGAAAAATCGGGAACCGATTATGCAAGATATTCCCTTGGTAATTTGTATTTTTACGGGGAAGGTGTTGAACAGGATTACGGGATGGCACTGCAGCTTTATGAAAGCGTGGGGAATAATGGGTTTGCATATTTAAAGTGTGCGGAAATGTATGCGAAAGGACTTGGATGTACAGTATCCAAAGAACAGTCAGAAGATTACGAACAGAAAGCATTTGAAATGTTTCAGCACGCAGAAGAAAAACAGCCGGATGATCTGTTTGAATATCAGTTGGGGAGAATGTTGTATTACGGGAAAGGATGTGAACAGGACTGCAGCAAGGGACTCACATATCTTGAAATGGCTGCAGAAAAAAAGAATGTCGATGCGATGTATCTGGCTGGAAAGATTTACATTGATGAGGAGATAACTGAAAAAATTCCCAAGGCGGTAGAATGGCTGGAAGAACTTTCAGAGAAGGGAAACCATAGCCGGGCACAATATGCATTGGGAAGACTGTATTCTAATTCAGAGATGGAGCATTATGATCTGGGAAAAGCAGTGAAATATTTGGAGAAAGCGGCTGCGCAGGAAAACGGGTACGCACAGTATCATTTGGGAAAACTGTATACAGACAAAACGCTGAATATCTATGATCCGGAGAAAGGAATCGAATACCTGGAAGCTGCAAAGGAGCAGGAAAACGAGGCAGCACAGTACCGTTTGGGAAAAATCTACTTGGACAAACAAGGGGAGGTATATAATCCGGAAAAAGGAATTTCGTATATGAGTGACCTTGCCGAAAATGGCAATATGTATGCGCAGACACGGTTAGGTTGCGAGTATTTAAAAGGAGAAAATGTCCGGAGAGATATTGGAACGGCGCAGGAATGGTTTACAAAAGCGGCAGAGCAGGGTGACGATTTTGCAAAGACGATGCTGAACCATATCAATTCAGATCCGCCGAAGAGAACAAGGGGGAGCGGCGGCAGGGCGCGAAGCGAATTAAATAAAGCGTTATATTCCCTGCAGCGTTCCATGGACGAAGAACACAGGCAGGCATATCAGGCGTTGCAGATCTATGAAATCGAGCAGGAGAAAGAACTTGAACAGATAGAAATCTGATCGGAAATTACTTGCCAAATTTGGCAAGTAAAATCTGGAGGGAAATTCAACAGGAGAAGATTAGAAGAGATGGAGAAAATCACTTGCCAAAATTGGCAAGTAGATTCAGGAAGGAAACTTATGGAAAACGGACAGAAGAAATAAACAAAAGCAACTTGCCAAATTTGGCAAGTAAAAAAACATACTCTGTAAAAACAAAAAATGTTGACAATATTATAATGTTATTATATAATGATTTCACAATAATAATATGATAAAAATATAGATTGGAGAGAAAGAGATGTATACGGTCACATTTTTAAACAACAAAGGCGGAGTAGGAAAGACGGCAACAGTAACGGCGGTAGGGCATATGCTTTCAGAGGAGAAAAAGAAGCGGGTACTTCTGGTTGACCTGGATCCGCAGGCAAATACATCACAGTTTTTCGGACTGGAAGGGTATACGGAGGGCTGTTCCCTAAAAGAAGTGCTTGCGAATAAAATCCGTCCGGCATCTGATACGGTGGAAGATATCTTGTGGGACAGTGGAAAAGATATTCACGACTGTATCTACGGAACGGAGTATGAAGGACTGGATGTGATCCCATCATTTATCACGCTGTCAGACATGGAAAACCGTCTGGTCGGAAATGTGACAGAACCGAATCAGTTTCGGTTATACAGGCAGCTTGAAAAAATACAGGATGAATATGATATCTGCCTGATCGACTGCGGACCAAGTGTATCCCTGCTGAATGTTAATGCACTTGCAGCATCGGATATCGTGTATATTCCTTCACGGTGCGACCGGAGTTCACGTATCGGAATTGTAAACGTACTGAGATTAGTGAACAGTGTGAAGAACTTTTCATACAAAGATCTGGAATTCGGCGGATGCTTCCTCGTCCAGTATGATGAGCGCAGGAAGATCTGCCGGGAAGCCTGGGAAGACTGCAGCGCAGCGCTGGGAGAAAAACTTCTTCCGGTCACGATTCCATCCAGTACAAAGATTGAGCAGTTAAGTACGGTTAGGAAACCGCTTCTTGCAGCAGATCCTTATGGGAAAGCAACGCTGAAATATATGGAACTGACAGACTGCCTGCTCCGAAAAATGGAACAGGGGAAAGGGGCGACATAAACGCATGGTTCCCGTAAAAGAAAATATATGTTATACTGTTAAAACAACAGGACAATATTGGAAAGCGAGAGGAAGACGATGGGAAAGTTTAAGAAGGAATTAAAACCGAAGGAAGGCTCAGAAGAACTCCAGATTGGAAGCTGGCTTTTGCCTTCGGAAAAGACTGAAAAAACGGATCCTGCGGAAAACAGCACGGAAAAAGGAAAACGTGAGGATCAGACAGTATATATTGACATGGACCGCCTGCAGGCAAACGGAAGAAATGCCTACAGCGTGGAAGATCTGGAAGAGATGGCGGACGCAATCGTGATGGCTGGCGGGATATTACAGAACCTGATCGTTAAACCGGCAGATGAGGATGGTTATTACGAGATTACGACAGGGGAGCGCAGATGGCGGGGAGCAATGCTGGCAAGGAAGCAGGGGCGGTATCCGGAAGAATATGGGAATAAGGTTCCGTGCGTGATCCGGGATCCGAAGGATGTTGCCCTTCCATTATCTGACGAATCAAAAGAGATGTTTTCCATACTCGTGACGAACCGCTACCGGGAAAAGACAGACGGGGATATCTTCATGGAGATCCGGGAATGGAAAAAGATCTTCAGCGAGCTGCGGAAGCAGGGAACGGAATATCTTGCATTAAAACGGTTTGCGGATACGGAAACAGATGGAGCGGATCAGGGAGAGAAAGAACCTGCGGAAGCTGGGATACAGATCAAAGGCGTACCGACACGGGAACTCGTGGGACGGCAGATGGGAATTTCGACTGGGCAGGTGTCACGGTTTGAAAACGTGGAAAAGAACGCAAGCGAAGCTGTCCTGCAAAGTCTGATGAGAGACGAGATTTCATTAGGAGAAGCAGAGGATCTTGTGTCACTCCCGGAATCGGAGCAGGATGAATTACTGGAGAAAAAGGAACAGACCGGCGTACTTCCGAAAGAGCAGATCCGGAAGAAGCAGGAAGAACGGAAAGAAAAGATTCCTTTTTCAAAAGAGACATTTGTATCGGATACACAGAGCCTGATAGCACTGATCGGGGACAATGGAATGGAACTGACAGAGGAGCAGTATAAAAAATACCGAAAATGCATGACTCAATTAAAAAAGATATTTGAGTAGGAGGGAAAGAAAGTGGCAGGAAAGAAACAGATGAATGGTCGGAAGCCGACAACATTCCATGTAACGAAGTCAACGATCCTTCTTGAAAATGAAATACTGGCGCAACTGGATATCCCGCGTCTAACATTCCACCGCCGCGCATTCCGGTATTTTCTGGATAACGATATCAAGGTACATCCGAATCTTCTGATCACGGAGAGGAAAGACCCCAGGTACATCAGGAAAACGGCTACGGAACAGACAGTAATTGATAATGACATGAAAGCGGCACTGGAGGAAGCAGCGGAAAGAAATAATTGTGGAATCACGATCGTAATGTTTCAGGCACTTATGACATATTGCAGCGTGGTTGCTCCGCTTGTTCTGAGCGATGATACAATCGCAAATATAACAATGGGCGTAAGACGGAAGGATTTATCATAAAATTGGCAGACGGAAATCAGCCTGTCACAATTTTCAGGGGAAGGAGAAAGCTGTATGAAAAAGGATCAGAATGAAATCGGAAATACGGAAGAATTAACAGACCAGATGAATACTGAGGAGCTTGTAGAAACAGAAGCAGAAGATCGAGTGAATGCTGACGAGACAGAGCAGGTGAATATTGAAGAAACGGAAACAACAGACAAGATAGACGGCTATTCACCAGAAATGGCAAACGATAAAACAGAAAATAAAAAGCCGGGACGGAAAAAGTGGAAGATTCTGGCGGCGGCTGCCGTGATCATTCTTGTGAGTGTAGCAGGCGGTATCTATATTGCGGGAAATTTGAACAGTCCAAAAGTAGTGGATTCTGCGGTCGGAATAGAAGACGATGAAGAGGAGAATGAAAGGGGAGAATCTTTGCTCCAGTATGTAAAGGGGATCAAGAATCTGTATGTGGAGCAGAATGCAGAGGACATTGACTGGACGAAGGACGTAACCTTTGACAAGGAACAGATAAAAGAAGTAGCCGCAGACGATGAGGATGTCGATCTGAAGAAAACCGGGGAATACAAGCTGACATATACGGTGACTGGAGTATCCGGAGAAAAGGATACGAAAGAGATTAAAGTAACGGTGGTAGATTCCAAAAAGGCACAGGAATTGGCCGACAGCGGGAAGACTGTTCTACTTTCGAAAAATGAAGTGAAGAAGGCTTCTGTAGACAAGTCAGATTCAGAGAAGGAAGAGGCTGCGAAAAAGGACGAAAACGATAAAAAAGATTCTGAGACAGACGAGAAAAAAGCAGATACAAAATCAACTTCCGGAGATCAAAAATCCGATACCGCAAAAGAGTCCGGAAACAGTAATTCAAATAGAACATCCGCCTCAGGAAACAGTGGATCATCTAATAGTGGAAACAGTGGAAATACAGGATCCGGAAGCGGTGGGGCAAGCGGAAACACTGCAGGAACAGGTTCAGGAGGCAGCACCCAGACGCATACCCATAACTGGGTAGCACAGACGACAACCGTACATCATGAAGCAACCGGTCATTATGAGACACAGGTTGTGCAGGCGGCATATGATGAGCCGATATATGAAAGCAGAGTTGTGTGCGGATGTGGAGCAACATTCATGAGCGCAGAAGCATGGGGACAACATTCTATAGATGGCTGCATGTATGGCTATTCTGTTCAACCAGTGCAAGTAGGAACAAATCATCACGATGCGGTCACCCAGCAGGTTTGGGTTCAGGATTCTGCAGCATGGGATGAAACGATAACAACAGGATACAGATGTAGTTCATGCGGTGCAACAAAGTAATGGAGTAGGAGAGAAAATAAAATCAGATTTTATAATATTTTTATTTTTACCGAGGGCATTCTAATGGTATAATGAACCGATCAAAATGACACAAAACAAGGGGATGGAGAGAAAACGATTTCTTGCCATCTCTTTATTTATACAAAGGATAGAAGGGCAAACATGGGAAAGATATACTCACATTTTACAAGAGATGAAAGATTACAACTGGAGGTTCTGCTGAAAGCAAAACACAGCAAACAGGAGATTTCGAAGATTATGGGGCGGCATTATTCTTCAATATGCCGGGAATATAACCGTGGGAAATACATACATCGAAATAGTGACTGGACGGAAGAGGAACGCTACAGCGCGGATCTCGCGCAGCAGAAATATGATGCCATGCTGAAAGAAAAGGGGCGCGATCTGAAAGTCGGAAACGATATGGAATTTGTAAACTACGTGGAAGACAAGATTCTAAACGAGAAGAGATCTCCACAGGCAGTATTATATGATATCGAACGGGAAGGAAAAGACTTTAAGACGAAGGTGTGCCTGTCTACTCTGTATAACTACATACGGAGTGGCGAAGTGTTCCTGAATGTCGAGATGAAGGACTGCCCGCAGCCAAGAAAGAAAAAAACGAAAAAAGTTGGAAAAAAGGAAAAGGTTCAGAAGCGTGCGAGTAAAGGAACGAGTATTGAGAAACGTCCGGAAGAGGTCAACAGCCGAAAAACAGTAGGACACTGGGAGATGGATACGGTAGTCGGGCCGCAGGGAAAATCGAAGAAGTGTCTACTCGTACTGACAGAAAGAAAGACAAGAGATGAGATTGTGGAACCGCTGAAGGATCATTCTGCGCGGGAGGTAGTGAGAGCCATGAACCGGATCGAAAGAGAACTCGGCGAGAAAGGGTTCCGGGAGAAGTTCAAATCCATTACGGTTGATAATGGTTCGGAGTTCGCTGATGTAGAGGGAATGGAGCATTCCCGGAGAAATAAAAACAAACCAAGAACCAAAATCTATCGCTGCCACCCATACAGCAGTTATGAGCGGGGGAGCAACGAGAACCAGAACCGTTTGGTACGGAGACATATCCCGAAGGGAGTGAACTTCGATGATATTACACGGAAAGAAGTAAAGGATCTGCAGGAGTGGATGAATGATTATCCGCGCCCGCAGTTTAACGGGATGACATCTGCCGAGGTTTATGAGAAAGCCTTGCAAGATGAACAGGGGAGGAAAGCCGCATAAGGAAGAACAACCGAATACTGACAGAAGGCTGTTTTTTGGACAGCCTTTTTGTCGTACAATAAAACAAAAACATATTGTATTATTGATATAAGATTTTCACGGGAAAACAACATGTTTTGGCCGCAGGGTGGGTACCCGAAAAAAATCTTGAAAAATAATCGCAGAAACTCTTGACAATCTCAAAAAAGTAAAAAAATTGATTTTATCGTTGACATCAGCGAGTTCATCTTGTATAATTAACAATGCGCTGTTGCGATAATTTAATATTTTCCTATGGCAAGATAGGTGATATTCAGAATCAGGAGAAATACTCAAGAGGCTGAAGAGGCGCCCCTGCTAAGGGTGTAGGTCGGGTGACCGGCGCGAGGGTTCAAATCCCTCTTTCTCCGTTCAACACATTAGAAACTACTGGATGATCCAGTAGTTTTTGCAACCTTTAGAGAAATAATTGTGGTTGCAAAGTGCTGAAAATACTAAATATGGTATATTGAATATATATTTGAAAATATTTCAAAAATTTGAAAAAAACTATTGACATATAAGTATTCAAATGATATTATATTTAGGCTGTCGCGAGCGACGGGTCGGGAGACAACAGTCACAGCGCAGCAAGAAAAGATATTAAAAAGAAAATGAAAAAAGTTGTTGACAAACGGCGAATGATGTGGTAACATAAACAAGCTGTCGCCTGAGCGGCAACAAAACAGAGAACCTTGATAACTGAACAATAGACAACAGATCCTT
>CATXUX010000012.1 GCA_958402795.1 uncultured Lachnospiraceae bacterium
ATGAAAATATGACGCGGGATCTGATCGATGAGACGATTGCTTCGATGTCGTGCAAGGCGGCCGTAAAAGGAAATAACCGTCTCTCGGCACAGGAAGTGGATACGCTGATCGGAGAACTGCTGGAACTGGACAATCCATATCACTGCCCTCACGGCAGGCCGACGATCATTGCAATATCCAGGCATGAACTGGAGAAAAAATTCAAGAGGATTGTATAGATGGAAAAATCTTTGGTCATATTGACCGGACCGACCGCCGTCGGAAAAACGAAAGCGTCGATCGGTCTGGCAAAGGCGATCGGCGGAGAGATCATCTCCGCTGATTCCATGCAGATTTATAAACATATGGATATTGGCTCGGCGAAGATCCGGCCGGAGGAGATGCGGGGCGTCCCGCACTATCTGATCGATGAACTGGAACCGGAAGAGGAATTCAATGTGGTCCGGTTTCAGAATATGGCAAAGCAGGCGATGGAACAGATCTATCAGAACGGGCATATCCCGATTCTGGTGGGCGGCACCGGGTTTTATATTCAGGCCGTTCTGTATGATATTGATTTCACACAGGACGACGGGGACGATTCTTACCGGAAGGAACTTGAACAGACTGCGAAGGAGAAAGGCAGCGGGTATCTGTATGAAATGCTGCAAAAGGAAGATCCGCTGTCGGCGGAGCAGATCCATGAGCATAATGTGAAGCGGGTGATCCGTGCACTGGAGTATCACAGACAGACCGGAAAACGGATTTCCGAACACAATCAGGAACAGCGGCAGAAAGAATCGCCTTACCGTTTTGCCTACTTTGTTCTGAATGACGACCGCCGGCGACTCTATGAACGGATTGACCGGCGGGTGGAACAAATGATGGAGGACGGTCTGGAGGAAGAAGTCCTCAGGCTGAAAAGCCGCGGCTGCACACGGAACATGGTGTCCATGCAGGGCCTCGGGTATAAAGAAATGCTGGATTATCTGGACGGAAACTGCACCAGGGAGGAAGCCGTGGAGCGGATTCAGCGGGAAACCCGGCATTTCGCAAAGCGGCAGATCACATGGTTTAAAAGAGAACGCGATGTGGTCTGGATTGACAAGCAGCAGTATGCATATGACGAGGAGCAGATTTTACAGACAATGCTGTCTGAACTGGAGAAAAGAGGAATAGGTAAATGAGTGATAATTTTGAAGAGATGTTCTGGTCGCTTGGAATTGAAAAGGCAGTATATGAAGCCGGAGAACGGCTGGAAAGAGAACTTTCGCCGCGGTTTGCGCAGATGGACCGAACTGCCGAGTACAACCAGTTGAAAGTACTGCATGCCATGCAGAAGTGCCGGGTGAGCGCCGAGTGCTTTAATTATTCCAGCGGTTATGGATATAATGATATCGGAAGGGATACGCTGGAGCAGGTATACGCGGAAACGTTCCATACGGAAGCAGCGCTGGTCCGTCCGCAGATTACATGCGGAACACATGCGCTCGCACTGGCGCTTTCAGCAAATCTGCGCCCCGGAGATGAACTTCTTTCTCCGGTCGGAAAACCTTACGATACACTGGAAGAGGTGATCGGAATCCGTCCGTCGAAAGGTTCGCTTGCGGAATACGGCGTCCATTACCGGCAGGTGGAGCTTCTGGACGACGGATATTTTGATTATCCTGCCATTGAAAAGGCGATGAATGATAAAACGAAGCTGGTGACGATCCAGCGCTCGAAGGGGTATCAGACCCGCCCGAGCTACTCGGTTGAGAAAATCGGGGAATTGATTTCATTTGTAAAAAAAATCAAACCGGACGTGATCTGCATGGTGGATAATTGTTATGGCGAATTTGTGGAGACGATCGAACCCAGTGACGTCGGCGCAGATATGGTGGTCGGCTCCCTGATCAAAAATCCGGGCGGCGGACTTGCACCGTGCGGCGGGTATGTGGCAGGAAGAAGCGACCTGATTGAAAACTGTGCATACCGGCTGACTTCGCCGGGACTTGGCAAGGAGGTCGGCGCGTCGCTTGGCCTGAATCAATCCCTTTATCAGGGATTTTTCCTCGCGCCGACGGTGACATGCAGCGCGCTCAAAGGCGCTGTGTTTGCGGCGAATATCTATGAGCGGCTGGGATATCATGTGATACCGGATGGGACAGAATCCAGGCACGACATCATTCAGGCGGTGGAACTGGGCAGTCCGGAGGCACTGATCGCGTTCTGCAGAGGGGTGCAGGCGGGCGCCCCTGTAGACAGCTATGTGGCGCCGGAACCGTGGGCGATGCCGGGATACGACAGCGATGTGATCATGGCAGCAGGCGCATTCGTGCAGGGATCTTCGATCGAACTGAGCGCGGACGGTCCGCTGAAATCCCCCTATGCCGTTTATTTTCAGGGCGGACTGACATGGCCAAGCGCGAAACTGGGAATCCTGCAGTCCCTGCAGCATCTGATCAATGCGGGACTGGTAAGAGAGGACCAACTGGACCAGATTTAACAGAGAAATGACCGGATGCGGGAAAAAGGAAAGGAAACCGGATGATGAAACAGATAATTGTGATCGGAGGCGGCGCCTCCGGGATGATGGCGGCAATTGCGGCGGCGCGGGAAGGAGCTGCTGTGACGATACTGGAGCACCGGGACCGTGTTGGAAAAAAGATTCTCTCTACGGGAAACGGACGGTGCAATTTTACGAATACGATCCAGACTCCGGACTGCTACCACTCGGAAGATCCGGAATTCCCGTGGAAGGTGATCCGGCAGTTTGACATGCAGGATACCGTTTCATTCTTCCGGGAACTCGGAGTATGCGCCAGAGACCGGAACGGGTATCTGTATCCTTGTTCTGAGCAGGCGTCCGCCGTTCTGGATGTGCTGCGTATGGAACTGAACCGGCTGGATGTCCGGGTGGTGACCGGTGCGGACTGTATGCAGATTTGTCCCGGACGGAGGATCAAGGTTCTGACAAACTCCGGCAGATATACCGCGGATGCGGTTATTCTCGCCTGCGGCTCCCGTGCGGCTTCTGCAACGGGTTCCGACGGCTCGGGGTATACGCTCGCAAAGCAGATAGGACACCGGATCATCCCGGTTCTTCCTGCTCTTGTACAGCTGCGGTGCAGGGAACCATGGTATAAGTCTGTTGCCGGAGTACGGGTACAGGGAAAGGTATCGTTAGAAGTGGAAGGCTCTTACGCTGCCGCAGATCAGGGCGAAATTCAGCTTACGAACTATGGCATCTCCGGAATCCCTGTATTTCAGGTGAGCCGGTATGCATCGAAGGCTCTGTACGAGAACAAGAAGGTAACGGCTGTTCTGAATTTTATGCCGGATTACAGCGAAAAAGAGTTTTTCCATTTTTTAAAGGAACGGGCGCGGCTGCGCCCCGAAAAAACAGTGGAAGAATTTCTCATCGGACTCTTTCACAAGAAACTGTGCGAACTGTGGATTCAGCTTGGCGGTCTGGACCGCAGAAAAAAATCAGGGCAGTTATCCCCAAAAGAGTTGTCCCATCTGGCAGGACTGATCCAGAATCTTTGTACAACAGTAACACAGACCAATTCTTTTGAACAGGCGCAGGTCTGCTGCGGAGGCGTGGATACACGCGAGATCGATCCGGATACGATGGAGTCTCGACTGGTTTCGGGCGTCTACTTCGCAGGAGAGCTTGTGGATGTGGACGGACGGTGCGGAGGATACAATCTGCAGTGGGCGTGGTCCAGCGGAATGCTTGCCGGAAGGTCGGCGGCACGATAAGAAGGGAGGTACTTGGATGCTTCGCATTACACAATTGAAACTCCGGCCGGGGCATACGACAGAAGAGCTGGAGGAGCTGCTCCTTGCCACATGCAGGCTCAAACGGACGGAGCTTTTGTCTTATCAGATCAGAAAGCAGTCTGTCGATGCACGGAAAAAGCCGGATATCTACTATTCTTATACGGTGGATGTACAAGTGGCACCGGATAAGGAGAAGCGGATCCTGCGTCAGGTGAAACAGCGCGTCCAGAAAGCCGAGGAAAAACCGTACCAGGTTCCGGCACACGGACAGCAGCCGCTGCATTTCCGTCCGGTCATCGCAGGAATGGGACCATCCGGACTGTTCTGTGCATATCTTCTGGCGAAAGAAGGGTATCGCCCGATCCTTGTGGAGCGGGGAGCTCCTGTGGAGGAGCGGCAGAAAGATGTGGAAGAATTCTGGAAAAGCGGCGTCCTGAATCCTGCTTCCAATGTACAGTTCGGCGAGGGAGGCGCAGGGACATTTTCCGACGGGAAACTGAATACACTGGTAAAAGATCCGTGCGGGCGAAACCGGTTTGTGCTGGAGACCTTTGTGCGTTTTGGCGCGCCGGAGTCTATCTTATATGAACAGAAACCGCATATCGGAACGGATGTGCTCTCACGGGTGGTGCAGAATATGCGCCGGGAGATCCTCTCTCTTGGCGGCGACGTGCGGTTTCACAGCCAGATTACCGGACTGCTTACCCAGAAACCGGATTCCGGCGGGAAAACGTCCCGCCTATGCGGCGTGACGGTAAACGGTACGGAGCATATCAGGACAGAGATTCTGGTTCTGGCGATCGGACACAGCGCAAGAGATACGTTTCAGATGCTTTATGACACAGGCGTGGCGATGCAGGCAAAATCCTTTGCTGTGGGGGTGCGTATTGAGCATCCGCAGGAGATGATCCAGCAGTCCCAGTACGGGGAAAAGGCGGCAGGGCAGATGCCGCCGGCTTCCTACAAGCTGGCGGAAAAGCTGGAAAACGGCCGCGGCGTCTATACGTTCTGCATGTGTCCCGGCGGGTATGTGGTGAATGCGTCCTCGGAAGAGGGACGACTCGCTGTCAACGGAATGAGTTATCACGACCGTGCGGGGGAAAATGCAAACAGTGCGGTGATCGTCACAGTCACTCCGGAAGATTATGGCTTGGACCACCCGCTTGCGGGCATCGCTTTTCAGAGGCAGCTGGAAGAACGCGCATATAAAGCGGGGAACGGAAAAATCCCGGTACAGTGTTACGGGGATTTCTGCCAAAACCGTCCGACAGAAGAGCCGGGAGATATACGCCCCCAGACAAAAGGCGCGTACCAGTTTACAAATATCCGTCCGGTTTTTCCGGAAGAACTGGCCGATTCGCTGGAGAAAGGGATTGCCGCAATGGACCGGAAGATTCACGGGTTCGCCCGTCCGGACGCCGTACTCTCGGCAGTGGAAAGCCGGACGTCATCCCCGGTGAGAATCCTGCGGGGGGAAGATTTTGAAAGCAGTATTGCAGGACTTTATCCGTGCGGAGAGGGCGCCGGATATGCGGGCGGGATCACCTCTGCGGCAATGGACGGTCTGAAGACGGCAGAAGCCATCATTCGGCAGTTCACAAATTATTAAGGATTTTATCCTATACATGTTTTGGGTTTTATGATAGAATAAATCGTTGAACTGGAAAATGTGCCATCGGCAATCATATGCGATGAAAACAATAAAAGAGTTAAATGAAGAGGAACGGCCGTATGAAAAGTGTGAAAAATACGGCGCCGGAAATCTGACAAACACAGAATTGCTTGCGGTTCTGCTTCGAACCGGCACGCGGGGAGAAAATTCTGTGGAGCTTGCAAAGCGAATCCTGTATCCTCCGTTTTCCCAGGAAGGGATCCTGAACCTGCACCACTGGTCCTATGAACAGCTTCTGCAGGTAAAGGGGATCGGAAAAGTAAAGGCAATCCAGATCCTCTGTCTCTGTGAACTGGCCAGACGGCTGGCAAAGGCAGAGGCCGGAAAGGAACTGAATTTCGGCACGCCGGAGTCGATCGCAAAGTATTACATGGAGGATATGCGGCATCAGAAACAAGAGACCATGAAACTTCTGATGCTGAATACAAAGTCAAAACTGATCGGTGAGAGTGATATCTCGAAAGGAACGGTCAATGCAACCGTTGTATCGCCGCGGGAGATGTTTGTGGAGGCGCTGCAGAAGAATGCAGTTTTTATCATCCTTCTGCACAACCATCCGAGCGGGGATCCTGCGCCGAGCAGACAGGATATACTGATCACGCAGAAGGTGCGCGACGCTGGGGAGATGGTCGGCGTGGAGCTTCTGGATCATATTATCATCGGCGACAACTGCTATTTCAGTATGCGGGAGGAAAAAGTGATATAATAAGGGAAGGGACGAGAATGGCCGGAAATGTATACGGACTGGATTTAGGAACCTATGAAATAAAAGCATTCGAAAAAAAGAAAAATCAGATATGGAAAGAAAAAAGTGCGATTGCTGTAAAAGACAGAACAGAGATCCTTGCAGTCGGTGATGAGGCGTATGAGATGTTTGAGAAGACGCCGGCTTCGATTGAAGTGAAATTTCCCATGCAGGGCGGCGTGATCGCACAGTTTCACGATATGCAGAATCTCCTGGAACGTCTTCTCGGAAAGAGAAAGCAGCCTTCGGGAAACGCAGAATATGTAGTTGCAGTCCCCACGGATGTGACACAGGTGGAGCGGAAAGCCTTTTTTGACCTGTTATATCATTCTTCTGCGCGTGCAAAATCTGTATCTGTCGTAGAACGCGGCCTTGCGGACGCTGTCGGTGCGGGAATCGACGTTTTCCACACAGGGGGCGTTTTTGTGCTGAATATGGGAGGCGGGACTGTTGAAATTTCCGTAGTTGCGTTCGGTGGGATCGTTTTGAACCGGCTTTTGAAACTGGGGGGCGAACAATTTGACCAGTCGGTGATCCAGCTTGTGCGCCGCAGCCGTGATTTTCTGATCGGAAGGAAGACGGCTCAGCGTCTGCGCTGCGAGTTTGGAATATTCAGTGAAGATACCGAAGCGAGCGTGAAGATTGCCGGACAAAATCTTCTGCGGGGACTTCCCCGGCACATGGATATTCCGATCAGTCTGGTGCGTGCCGCGATGAAAGAACCCATGGACGAATGCATCGACGCAGTCCGGTCGCTTCTGGAGAGGACGCCGCCGGATATCCGCCGTGAGATTGAAAAGAACGGCATCTGTCTTACAGGGGGAATGGCGCGGATGAAAGGACTGAAGGACTATCTGGAGGAATGCACCGGATTAAAGGTACGGTCCATAGCTGATCCGGAATTGTGCAGTATATACGGACTCCGGGAGATCATTCTGAACCGGAAGGAATATGCGCGTCTTGCGTATTCGATGTTGGATAAAGAGAGTAGGTGGTTATGATAAAATGAAGAAAAAAAATCAGACTTCTCACACAAACAGATATATGGTACTGGGGCTTTCGATCCTCTGTATTCTGCTGATGCTTTTATCTGCTTTTTCAGACAGGATGAGCGGACCGTTTAAAGTCGTCGCGAATGTCACCGTGATCCCGCTCGAGAAAGGAATCAACCAGATCGGAGAGTGGCTCGGCGATGCGAGCGATAATTTCCGGACGCTCAGGCAGGTCCAGCAGGAAAACGAAGAACTGCAGGCAAGAGTCGATGAACTGATCACGGAGAATAATCAGCTTCAGGAAGAACGGTATGAACTGGAGCGTCTGCAGGCGCTCTATAAGCTGGATCAGAATTATGCGGAATATGAGAAAGTCGGCGCGCATGTGATCGGCAAGGATTCCGGAAACTGGTTCAGTACGTTTACGATCGACAAGGGAAGCAGCGACGGGATTGAAGTCGATATGAACGTGATCGCCGGAACAGGACTTGTCGGCATTGTCACAGAGACCGGACCGAACTGGGCGACGGTGCGCTCGATCATTGATGATTCCAGCAACGTCAGCGGGATGGTTCTGTCAACGTCGGACCGCTGTATCGTCAGTGGAGACCTGACGCTGATCAATGACGGAAAGATTGCATTCAGTCAGATGGAGAATAACGATAATCAGGTCAATGTGGGAGAGCAGATCGTGACTTCCCATATCAGCGATAAATATCTGCAGGGGATTCTGATCGGCTATGTCAGCGAGATCAATGTAGACGCGAACAATCTGACCAGATCCGGCTACATTACGCCTGCAGTGGATTTTAAAAATCTGCAGGAAGTCCTCGTTATCACAACGACCAAGTCCTCCATGACAGAAGGGGAAGGTAACTAGGATCACAGGAAAAAGGGTGCAAAAGGTATTGTTTTCAGGGGAGGAACAGGCATGAAAAAAGATAAAATCAGACGGGGAATCGTCACGGCGCTTGTGCTTGTGGTATGTTATCTTCTGCAGTGCACGGTATTTCCAAATCTGGCGCTGGCTTCCATCAAGCCGAATCTTCTGATGATCGTCACGGCGTCGTTTGGCTTCATGTGCGGGCAGAGATACGGAATGTTCGTCGGTTTTTTTGCCGGACTTCTGGTGGACATCCAGTCAGGCAGTATTCTCGGATTTTATGCACTGCTGTATCTGCTGGCGGGATACGCCAACGGGTGGTTCATGCAGATCTACTATGACGATGATGTAAAGCTGCCGCTGTGCCTGATCGGGGGGAGTGACCTGCTGTATGGGGTTGCGGTTTATCTGCTGCAGTTTATGCTGCGGAGTGAATTTGATTTTCTCTATTATTTGAATCATATTATCATACCGGAACTCATATATACTATCGTGGCGGCACTTGTGCTGTACCCACTGATACGGCTGATCCACCACAAGTTACAGGCAGAAGAAAAAAGGAGTGCAAGTAAATTTGTTTAAATCATTGATATCACGGGTAAAAGAGATGGGACGCCGCTTACTGGATTCCAGGCTTCGGATGCTGGTCCTGATATTCTGTATTTTGTTTTCCATACTGATCGGGCGGCTGTTTTATCTGCAGATTGTAAATGGACAGGAGTATCTGGATAATTATAAATTACAGATACGAAAATCAAGAGAAATTACAGGAACCCGGGGAAATATTTATGACCGGAACGGGAAGCTGCTGGCTTATAATGAGCTGGCTTATTCGGTGACGTTTGAAGACAATGTAGCTTCTGATGAAAACAGGAATCAGACACTGAACGATCTGATGTCGACCGTGATTGAGATTGTGGAATCCCACGGTGATTCTGTGATCAGCGATTTCGGGATTGTTCTCGATTCCGCAGGAAATTATCAGTTCGCGCAGAGTAATGAGACACTGCGGCTGCGGTTTATTGCGGATGTATATGGCGAATCTTATGTGGACGACCTGACGGAGAAAGAAAAGAATTCTTCCGCGGATGATATCATTCATTATCTGTGTACGGACAAGACGTACGGATATGGGATCGACGACTCCGGGGAGGACAAGGCTTATATCCTGAAACTCGTGAATCTGCGGTATGCGATCAACCTGAACAGCTATCAGAAGTATATTCCGACGGTTCTGGCATCGGATGTAAGTGACGAGACTGCCGCCGCGATCATGGAAAACCTTGATTCCCTGGAGGGAATCGACATTTCGGAAGAATCACTGCGCCGGTATACAGACAGCAAGTATTTTGCGAATATTATCGGATATACAGGTAAGATCTCGCAGGAAGAATATGATGACCTCAGTGAAGAAGAACAGGAACGCTATTCGCTCTCGGATATCGTTGGGAAATCCGGTATCGAACAAAGTCTGGACAGTGTGCTCAAGGGAGAATCCGGAGAAATCACTTATTATACGGATCATGTCGGCAAGATCACAGATACGGTAAGTTATACGGAACCGAGTGCAGGCAATGATCTTTATCTGACGCTTGATTATGATCTGCAGGTGAAAACATACCAGCTTCTGGAGGAGAAGATCGCGGGTATCGTTTTGTCGAAATTGTCCAATGTACTGGATTATGACGCAAGTCAGGCGGACGATACGAAAGATATCATTATTCCGGTCGGGGACGCCTATAACTCCTTTATTGCGAATGAGATCATTGACTCTTCCCACTTTTCCGCAGAGGATGCGGGCGCTGCAGAGAAGGAGGTGTACGCCGCCTTTTCCGCGAGAAAAGAGGCTGCGCTTTCAGAAATCATGGGTGAGCTGGGCGGAGGAACCGCCTACAAGGATCTTTCGGACGAGATGAAGGCCTATCAGGATTACATCTGCGATGAGCTTTTGAGGGACAAGACAGGCATCCTGATGTCCACAGCGATCGACACGTCGGATGCGACGTATCAGGCATGGGCGAAGGAAGAGACGATCAGCCTGAACCAGTATTTGAATTATGCCATTTCTCAGAACTGGATTGATACATCGAAGCTGGGAAATTATATTTCGTCGGAGAAGTACTCGGACGCATCGGAAGTCTACCAGGCGATTTTAAGCTATCTGGAAGATTATTTGAAATCCGACTTGAGTTTCGACAAACTTCTCTACGAATATCTTATAAAATCAGGTGGTATCAGCGGCGCGCAGATTTGTGCCATTGTATATGAGCAGGGTGTGCTTGCGATGGATGAAGGAAATTATAACGGACTGCGAAGCGGCAGTGTAGATGCGTATGCATGGCTTACGGAAAAGCTGAGGAATCTGGAGATCACCCCGGGTCAGCTTGCGCTGGAACCATGTACCGGCTCGGCAGTTGTATGTGATCCGAATACCGGGGAAGTGCTTGCCTGCGTATCCTATCCGGGATATGACAATAACCGGCTGGCGAACACCATGGACTCTGCTTATTACAGCAAACTGGTGACGGGACTGGTCAATCCGTTTTATAACACTGCGACACAGGAACTTACGGCACCCGGTTCTACCTATAAGATGGTCTCGTCCATTGCAGGACTGTCAGAGGGCGTGATCGATGCGAATACGATCATTTCCTGTGCCGGGGAGTTCGACAAGGTAACGCCGAGTCCAAGGTGCTGGGTGTATCCGGGATCGCATGGCGGCCTGAATGTGGTAGGGGCGCTGGAAGTATCCTGCAACAACTTCTTCTATGAAGTGGGATACGATCTGGGAATCGATGAAGAAGGAAATTATGACAGTGACCTGGGTATTTCGAAACTGGCAAAATATGCAGAAGCGTTCGGACTGGGCGAAACGACCGGAATCGAGATTCCGGAGTCGGATCCACAGATATCCGGTGAATATGCCGTACAGTCGGCAATCGGACAAGGTACGAACAACTACACCGTCAGCCAGTTGTGCCGGTATGTCGCGGCGGTAGCAAACCGCGGAACCGTATATAAGCTGACACTGCTGGATAAAACAACAGACTCCGACGGAAAGATCATCAAGGAGTATGAACCATCCGTGGTAAACACGATGGATGAAGTTGCGTCATCTTCGTGGGATCTGGTGCAGCAGGGAATGGTCAGCATGGTAGAGAGCACGACGACGTTTAACGGTCTTGGCATCTCAATGGCCGGAAAGACCGGTACAGCACAGCAGAGTACGGTTCATCCGGACCATGCTTTGTTTGTCGGGTATGCCCCGGCGGAAGAGCCGGAGATCGCCGTCGCTGTCCGTATTGCAAACGGATATGCGTCTTCTTATGCCGCTGAGATCGGAAGAGACATTGTCCGGGCAAAATATAATCTTGCAGATACAGCAGAGCTGATCACCGGTCATGCGGCAGAACTGGGAACAGTCCTTGCCGGTGACTAAAAAGTTACAGGAGGAAAGGCAGACATGGGAGAAGCAATTGTCATTACATCAGGAAAAGGCGGAGTCGGCAAAACGACAACGACAGCGAATATCGGTACAGGACTTGCACTGGCCGGGAAAAAAGTAGTTGTAGTGGATACAGATCTCGGATTACGGAATCTGGACGTTGTGATGGGACTGGAAAACCGGATCGTGTATAATCTGGTTGATGTGATCAACGGAAGCTGCCGGCTGAAGCAGGCGCTGATCAAGGACAAACGTTTCCCGGATCTGTCCCTGCTCCCTTCGGCGCAGACAAAGGATAAAACAGCAGTGTCGCCGGAGCAGATGCGTAAGCTGACAGCGGAACTCAAGGCAGAATTTGACTATATCCTGCTTGATTGTCCGGCGGGAATTGAACAGGGATTTCAGAATGCGATCGCGGGGGCGGACCGGGCGATCATCGTTACCACGCCTGAAGTATCCGCGATCCGGGACGCGGACCGTATCATTGGTCTGCTGGAGACAGCCGGAATCCGCAGAAATGAGCTGGTGATCAACCGGCTGCGCGTCGATATGGTGCGCCGCGGGGACATGATGTCAGTAGAGGACGTTACAGAAATCCTTGCCGTTCATCTTCTCGGGGTAATCCCGGATGATGAGCAGGTCGTGATCGCAACCAATCAGGGAGAACCGGTCGTCGGCAACGACAGCCTGTCCGGACATGCCTACGAGAATATCTGCCGGCGGATTCTGGGTGAGGACGTCCCCGTTCCGGACTACAGTAAACCGGAGACACTCTTAGACCGGGTGAAGCATCTGCTTGGCAGAAGCTAGGAGGCAGGGAAGTATGGGGAACATGCCGTCGGTCGGGATTGCAAAAGAAAGGCTGAAAACTCTGCTGACTGCAGACAGAATGAACTGTACACCCGATACTGCCGATAAATTGTCAATGGATCTGTACCATACCGTCTCAAAATACATCGAAGTCAGTCCGGATCAGTTTGAGGTGCGGATCACACGGTCAGAGATACATATAAAATATACAGGAGAAAAGTGTTGAAAACGATTATCCAGAATTTTAAAAAGCGTTATACAATAAAAAATTACAAATTCGGACTTGTTGTGCTGGTGCTTGCGATTTCGGCTGTCGGGATCCTGATGGTGAACAGTGCGGACGATTCTTATACAGGCAGACAGATCATCGGCGTACTTCTCGGCGTGATTGCTATGGCGGTTGTATCGCTGATCGATTATGGATGGATCATGAAGCTGTACTGGCTGCTTTATGCAGTCAACCTGGTGCTTCTGGTGGCGGTACGGCTCTGGGGGACCGAGGTAAACGGCGCTACCCGCTGGCTGAACCTTGGATTCGTTCAGTTTCAGCCGTCTGACCTGACCAAAATCCTTATGATTCTGTTTTTCGCCAAATTTTTTATGAAGCATGAGCAGAACGTCAGCAACTGGCGGATCATTGTGGAAGCAATTGCGCTGCTCATTCCGTCGCTGCTTCTGATCCTTAAGCAGCCGAACCTGTCCAATACGATCTGTCTTGCGCTTTTATTCTGTGTGCTGATCTATACCGCGGGACTGAGCCATAAGATCGTCGGGACGATACTGGCGGTCATTGTCCCGGTCGCGGTCATTGTGTTTGTACTTGTGATCCAGCCGGATCAGAAGCTGATCGACGAATACCAGCAGATCCGTATACTTGCGTGGCTGCAGCCGGAGGAATACGAATCAGAGGAGGCCTATCAGCAGCTCAATTCTGTTATGGCGATCGGATCAGGACAGTTGACCGGAAAAGGATATAACAGTGACGCGACAACGTCAGTCAAGAACGGCAACTTTATTCTGGAACCGCAGACCGACTTTATTTTTGCTGTTATCGGAGAAGAATTAGGATTTGTGGGTTGTTGTGCGATCATAATTCTGTTATTATTGATAGTGATAGATTGTCTTGTGATCGGCATGAAGGCAAAAGACACCGGGGGGCGCATCATCTGTGCGGGGGTAGGATCACTGATAGGGATACAGACTTTTATCAATATCGCTGTGGCTACCATGATATTCCCGAATACCGGGATTTCACTGCCTTTTGTAAGTTATGGACAAACCTCGATCGTTTGTTTTTATATTGGGATCGGGCTGGTTCTCAATGTCGGACTTCAGCAGAACAAATACCAGTAGAGGAGGAAGTTTATATGAACATAGGGCTTGTGGCACATGATGCCAAAAAGAAACTGATGCAGAATTTCTGCATTGCCTACAGAGGGATTCTGACAAAGCACAACCTGTATGCGACAGAGACGACAGGTCTGCTGGTAGAGAGTGTCACGAATCTGAACATCCACAAATATCTTCCGGGGCATCTGGGAGGAAAGCAGATGCTCTGCGCACAGATCGAGCATAACGAAATGGATCTTTTGATCTTTTTCCGGGATCCGCTGTCTCCGCGTTCTCATGAACCGGACGTCAACGATATTGTAAAGATGTGCGATACCTATAATATTCCGATCGCTACCAATATAGCAACCGCAGAGGCACTGATCCTCGCACTGGACAGAGGTGATCTGGACTGGCGCGAGATGTATAAGTAGAAAGGATACGTTGTTTGTATGCAAAACGAAAAAACAGTGCGCCGGAAGAAAACCGGACAGCAGAATGCGGCGCGCCGCAGGAAGAAAAAGCAGAACCGGAAAAGGATCATGATCGCTGCGGCAGCAGCAGTTGTCGTTGTCTGCGGGGCAGGCATAGCTGCCGTTTATACGAGTCATACTGCGCATGCATATGCGGCAGAGTATGAGAGTCATTACAACAGCAGTCTGTATCAGGGTACCCTGTTTGCAGACGATCTCTGTGTCGCGACCGGAGATGTTGCACTGGAAGGGTTTGCGGGCGATTCTTCTCTTCATGCGGCGGGACTTTTTGATATCAGTCAGAAGAGTGTGCTTTATGCCGACCGGCTCTTCGAGAAACTGTATCCGGCGAGCACGACAAAGATCCTGACCGCATACGTAGCGATGAAATACGGCAATATGGATGATATTGTTACGGTTGGTCCGAGCGCGGTCAATCTGGAAGCGGATGCATCTGTCTGCGGTCTGCAGGAGGGCGATCAGATCAGCATGTATGATTTGATGTGTGGTCTGCTGCTTTATTCGGGAAATGACAGTGCGATCGCGATCGCGGAACATGTCAGCGGAACCGAGGAGGCATTTGTGGATCTGATGAATGAAGAAGCACTCGCTCTGGGAGCGACAGGAACTCATTTTACCAATTCACACGGACTGCATGAAGAAGACCACTATACGACTGCATACGATCTGTATCTGATGTTTCAGGCGTGTATTGAAAATCCTACTTTTGTAGAAATTCTGTCCAAAGACTCGCACACGGCTACCATTACCGGAGCAGACGGCACTGTACGTACGGAAGAGTGGTATCCGACCAATTATTATTCTGCCGGCATGGCAGAGGTGCCGGATGGAGTCCGTGTTCTCGGAGGAAAAACCGGAACGACAGACGAAGCGGGTTCCTGCGTGATCCTGTACGATCAAGATATGGCTTCAAACCCATATATTTCGATCATCATGGGAGCAAGCGACAAGACACTTCTGTATGACGATATGTCTGCGCTTCTTTCTGCAGGGATTGCGGGAGGAAGCAGTAACGATGGACAGATGAATTAGAAAAAAGCCGCCGCAATCATGGAACTGGTTTGATTGCAGTGGCCTTTTTTGTATGATCCGGTGAGAATGCGGAAGGTTTAATCGGACATTTTTCCGATTCTTCCATACAGGCTGATGAGATAGAGTCCGCACAGACCGACGATGACGTAAATGATACGTGACAGCCAGCTCAGATCTCCGAATAAAAACGCTACAAGGTCAAAGCGGAATATTCCAACCAGAAGCCAGTTGACAGCCCCGATAATTACGATTGTTAAAGCAGTATTGTCGAACCACTTCATAATAAAACGCCTCCTTTTTCATTTCAATGCTTTTATTATTTCCATAAATACTGGAAATATGCACGCAAAAATGGTATACTATGTAAGTTATATCTGATCTGTCAGTACAGACGGTCAGAGAAAAACAGTCGGAGGAGTATAAATTGGCGGCAAAGAAAAAAAAATCAGTCAGTCTGCGGCGTTATAAGACAAAGCAGGAGATGAATATCGGCATCTTGTTATTTGCACTGATTCTCATCTATCTGGTTGTAACGATGATCACCTATGCGGCTTCCAAGCAGGTTACGGTTTACGAAGTCCGGGAAGGAAGCATTGTTCGGAATTATTCTTTTACCGGACTTGCAGCGAGGAACGAAACGGTTGTATATGCGGAAGCAGACGGATATGTGAGTTATTTTCAGAGCGAGAACAGTAAAATCAAAAAAGGATCCAATATCTATGCGCTGTCTCCGGAAAAGCTGGAACTGGATACAGAAGCCGAATCTTCGGCAGAGACGGACGTCGACACGCAGAAGAGCCTGATTCTGAAGATTCAGAATTTCAATGAGAATTACAGTCCCGGAAAGTTTTCTTCCGTATATTCTCTGAAGCAGGAAGCAGGCGGTGTGGCAGGAGCTTCTTCAGAATCGTCCCGTACCGCGCTTCTGGAAGCGGCGGTTTCGGCAGCAGGCGGATCCATTCCGGTATACCAGAGCGTCCGGGACGGGATTCTGGTGCTGACGGTAGACGGATATGAGAATCTGACGGAGGACACGCTGATAAGTGATGATTTCGACCGGAGCAATTATGAAATGCTGCGTCTGGGAGACCAGATGGAAGTACAGGCAGGTGATCCGGTTTACAAGCTTGTGACGAGCGAAGACTGGAAACTCTATATTGAACTGGATCAGGATACGGTGGATGAGCTGTATGAAGCGCTGCCTTTCCGGGAGGAAAACGGAACGCCAACGACCGCAGACGTCAGTATACGGATCGATAAAGACAGTGAAAAAATATCATCCGTATTCTCTGTGATTCAGAAGGATGGAAACTATTACGGATGTTTTCAGTGCGACAATTCCATGATCCGTTACGCAGCGGACCGTTACCTGAATGTAGAATTGATCCTGGAAGATGAGACCGGACTGAAGATTCCAAAAAGCGCAGTGATCGAAAAGGATTTCTATACGATCCCGTCAGACTATCTTACAACAAGCGGCAGCAGTTCTTCTCAGGGAGTGATGGTACAAAGCGGCGATGAGGTGAAGTACCAGACTGTGGAAATCTATCAGACAGATGAGGATGGAACGGTATACATTGATACATCTGATTTCGAACCAGGTACGGTGCTGGTCAGACCGGACAGTGTGGATGCACCGGAGACATACCGAATCGAGGCGAAAAGTCCGCTGAAAGGTGTGTACTGCGTGAATCAGGGATACGCTGTGTTTAAGCAGATCGAAGTTCTGTGTGAAAATGACGATTACTATATTGTCCAGGAAGGAACTTCTTATGGACTGAGCAATTATGACCATATTGTACAGGATGGAACAACGGTCGAAGCAGATGAGATCGTCTTTCAATAAATAAAAAAATGAATGGAGGAATTGTTCATGATCAAGGATCAACTGCAGGAAGTAGAGTCACAGATCCAGGCGGCATGCCGCAGGGCAGGACGGAAGAGGGAAGATGTTACACTGATCGCCGTCAGCAAGACAAAGCCGGTATCTGTCCTGAAAGAGGCATATGATCTGGGCGTCCGTGTGTTTGGCGAGAATAAAGTACAGGAACTGACGGAGAAATATGAGGCTTTGCCGAAGGATATCCGGTGGCATATGATCGGGCATCTGCAGACGAATAAAGTAAAATACATCATTGATAAGGTAGAACTGATCCACTCCGTAGATTCTCTGAAACTTGCGGAAACGATTGAGAAAGAGGCGGCAAAGAAAAATATTACCGTGAATATTCTCGTGGAAGTTAATGTTGCGGAAGAAGAGAGCAAGTTTGGGTTAAAGGTCGATGAAGTCATCCCTTTTATAGAAAAAATTGCTTCTTTTTCTCACATTCGTGTATGCGGACTCATGACAATTGCGCCGTTTGTTGAAAATCCCGAAGAAAATAGGGAAATATTCAAAAATTTACATAATTTATCTGTTGACATTACGGCAAAAAACATTGATAATGTTACTGTGAGCATACTTTCGATGGGGATGACCAATGATTATGTGGTTGCGGTAGAAGAGGGCGCGACTATGGTCCGTGTCGGGACCGGAATCTTTGGAGCCAGAGATTATACAGTATCATAATGAAGAACGAACGTATACAGAATTCTGGAGAGAAAGTAATGTGTTAAAATAACATTGTGTGATAAAACACAAGATAGGAGTGTAAAGATGGGTGTGTTTGACAAATTTCTGGACATCATGAAATTAAACGAGGATGACGAAGAATACGAAGACGATTTTTATGATGATGAGGATGACGATTTCTACGAGGAAGATTATGAAGACAAGCCTCGTCGTTCTCTGTTCGGAAAGAAAGATACGAAAGATAAATATGATGATTTCGACATGGACGGGGACAATGGAAGTTACGTGCCATCAGCCGGCAGTAAGGTAACCCAGATGCGCCAGCCGGCGTCACGCAGAAACAACGGAAACATGGAAGTCTGTGTTGTGAAGCCTACGTCGGTAGATGATTCCAGGGAGATTACTGAGACTTTGCTGGCAGGACGGACCGTGATTCTGAACCTGGAGGGAATGGATCTGGAGATTGCGCAGCGTATTATTGATTTTGTTTCCGGCGCTACCTTTGCGATCAGCGGCAACCTTCAGAAGATTTCGAATTACATCTTCCTTGTGACACCGACGAACGTAGATATTACAGGAGACCTGCAGGATCTTTTGGGCGGCTCGATGGAATCCTCTACCGTCCGCAGCAGATTTTAAGCAGGTGGATTCCCGATGCAAAAAGAGGAACAAGTGTTGGAAAGACGGCTGATTGACCTGTCCAGACGTGCATATTACAGCAACGCCGTTACATATTCTGATTTTCTGAATCTGAATGAACTGAATATCCTGAATTCAATTCCGAAGGACAGTCTGTATTCCGGTTACGTGACATACGGAGGATTTGATTTTGCAGAGCGTCAGATGGCGGCATTTCTACCTGATGCTCTTTCTTTGCGTACACAATCCGAGAACGGCAGCGATATCCGTGAACTGTTTGTTCCGGAAATGACCGTCCTGCGGATCCGGCCACGGAACAAACGCTTTTCGGGGGAACTGTCACACCGTGATTTTCTGGGTGCGATCCTGAATCTTGGTATAGAGCGTGGCAAAACCGGAGATATTCTGGTAGAAGAGCAGTCCGCAGTTTTGTTTACAGTGAATCAGCTTGCGCAGTTTATCTCGGAGAGTCTCAGCCGGGTTCGTAATACTTCCGTGGAAGTTACCCAGGAACCGTTTACGGATTTTCAGTATGTACAGCGCTATGAGACCGTAGAGGGAACCGTTGCCTCAGTCCGTCTGGACAGTCTTCTGTCCCTGGCTTTTTCTCTGTCGAGAAGTAAGGTGACGGGATGGATCGAAGGCGGAAAGGTATATGTAAACGGACGGCTGGCAACAACGAATGCCTGGCAGGTAAGAGAACATGACCGGATTTCTGTACGGGGAGCCGGAAAGTTTGAATATGTTGGCAGTCAGGGGGTTACCAGAAAGAACCGTGTGCGTGTCACCATTCATAAGTATACCGGCCAGACGGTGAAATAAGGTGCGAAAGGAAGCGAAAGAGATATGGCAGAGATAGGAATAAAACCGTTCGAAGGAAACAAAAAGAAACATGCGCTCAGCGGGATTCTGGCGCTTCTTTTTTGTGCTGCCGCAGTTGGATTTGACCAGTTTACAAAACATCTGGCGGTAATCTATCTGAAAGGCAATTCCGGCATAGAGCTGATCGAGGGCGTTTTTGAATTATATTATCTGGAGAACCGTGGGGCGGCGTTCGGTATGTTCCAGAATATGCAGGTCTTTTTTGTCATCGGAGCTGTTGCGATTGTATTTGTGGTCGGTTATTTTTATGAAAAGATGCCACACACTCCGAAGTATTACCCGCTTCGTATCTGTGCGGTCTTTCTGTGTGCCGGTGCGGTCGGGAATATGATCGACCGGGTGAGACAGAATTATGTGGTAGATTTTTTCTACCTTTCCCTGATCGACTTTCCGGTATTTAATGTCGCGGACTGCTATGTAGTTGGAAGCTGTATTCTGTTTATACTGGTCATTTTATTTTATTACAGGGATGAAAATGATTTCTCATGGATACAGCAGGAAAGGAAACGTCAGAGTCATGGGAAATGAACAGAATTTGATCTATCAGGGGGAACCGGAGCGGATCGATAAATACCTGGCAGCCTGTCTTCCGGATATGACGCGATCCCATATTCAGAAATTGATAAAAGAAGAAAATGTGCATGTCAATGGTTCTCCGGTGAAGCCGAATTATAAACTGAGTGACGGTGACGCCGTTTCCCTCTTTGTCCCCGAGCCGGAAGGTTTGGACATTTCTGCAGAAGATATCCCTCTGGATATTTTATATGAAGATGAGGATATACTGGTCGTGAATAAGCCAAAAGGAATGGTCGTGCATCCTGCCCCCGGACACTATACCGGGACTCTGGTCAACGCTGTATTATTTCACTGCAGAGAAAATCTGTCCGGGATCAATGGCGTGCTGCGCCCGGGAATCGTACACCGGATCGACAAGGACACCACCGGCTCACTTCTGGTCTGTAAAAACGACCGGGCGCATCAGGTGATGGCGGAGCAGTTGAAAACGCATTCGATCGTGCGGAAATACCGGGCCATCGTGCATGGAAATATAAAAGAAGATACCGGAACCGTCGACCGTCCGATCGGCAGACATCCGACGGACAGGAAAAAGATGAGTGTTCACAGTACCAATGGAAAAGAAGCGGTGACGCACTACCGGGTGCTGGAACGTTTCGGGGATTATACGTATATTGAATGTCAGCTTGAGACAGGAAGGACGCACCAGATCCGGGTTCATATGGCAAGCATCGGGCATCCGGTTCTGGGAGATCCGGTATACGGACCGGCAAAATGCCCGTTCCGGCTGGAGGGACAGACGCTTCATGCAAAAATTCTCGGGATCCGGCACCCTGTAACGGGGGAATATATGGAATTTGACGCGCCTCTTCCGGATTATTTTTCATGTTTGCTTGAAAAGCTGCGCTAACTGTTTTATAATGCTAGTATCAGAACCGTGATAAAACCGGTTTTTCATAAAGGAGTGTGACAGCATGAAGACAAATTCAATTATTACAATCGGAAGACAGTATGGCAGCGCAGGAAGAGAAATCGGCTATAAAATTGCAGAAGATTTCGGAATTAAGCTCTATGATAAGGAGATGCTGGCGCGTGCCGCGAAAGAAAGCGGGATGTGTGAAGAAATCTTCGAGACACATGATGAGAAACCTACAAACAGCTTTCTCTATTCTATCGTGATGGATACGTATTCTGTAGGATATTCAGGGAATACATATACGGATATGCCGATCAACCAGAAAGTCTTTCTCGCACAGTTTGACGCAATTAAGAAGATTGCCGACGAGGGCCCCTGCATCCTGATCGGACGTTGTGCAGATTATGCGCTGGAATCCTATGATAATGTGGTCAGTGTGTTTATCCATGCAGACCTCGATGCAAGGGTCAGCCGGATCTGCAGGCTTTATGACCTGCCGGTGAATAAGGCTAAGGACCGGATCATTAAGACAGATAAGAAGAGAGCAAGCTATTACAATTATTATACAAACAAGCGCTGGTCAGACGCGGAGAGTTATGATCTCTGCCTGAGCAGTTCAAAACTGGGAATCGAAGGAACCGCAAAAGCGATCGAGGAATATGTACTGTTAAAAGAAAGCATTCAGAAGCCGAGAATTTAATTCTCGGCTTTCTCTTTGTACCTTTGCACTTATCCTTACACTATCTGGTATGCGGGATACGTTCCGGCCAGCCTTTGATATCACCACCCAGGATCGCATGGAACATCCGCTCTTTTGCACCGGGATGATCCCTGTTCAGCGTTCTGACAAGTTCTTTCGCATACTGCCGTTTTGTGTATCCGTCGACGGGACACTTTCCTTTTACAACCGGGAGCTGATATTTATTCCGGAAACCGATCACTTCAGCTTCGTCTACAAACATCATCGGCCGGATCACAGTCAGATCCATCCGGTCCAGATAGGTCTTGGGGGAGAAGGAGTAAAAACGTCCCTCAAAGATCAGGGAGAGCAGCATGGTCTCGACGATATCATCTTTGTGGTGAGCATAGGCGACTTTATTGCATCCCATCTCTTTGACAGCCTGGTTGAGCGCTCCTTTTCTCATCTTGGCGCAGAGGGAACAGGGATTCGTCTCTTTTCTCACATCGAAAAGAATATGGTATATGTCCGACTTTACAACATGATAGGGAACGTCCATTTCCCTGCAAAGCGCGCGTATCGGCTCTGTATCGAAATTTTCAAAGCCAAGGTCAACTGTTACTGCACTCAGTTCAAAATGGTGCGGATAGAAGCGTCTGAGGCCGTGAAGGGCATACAGGAGAGTCAGACTGTCTTTGCCGCCGGAGATACCGACCGCAATATGGTCTCCTTCCTCGATCATCTGATATTCATCCACTGCTTTTCGTGTGTAGCTTAATAATCTCTGTAACTGCATATTTTCCGGTTTCCTTTCTTATTCAGAGTTGTTTAGAGTTGTTTAGAGTTGTTTAGGACTGGTGCTTGATTCGTCTCATGGTTCCCGTAATTTTACTGCATCCGCAGCCGATCTGCGGCGGTTTTCATCGATTGCCGCATAATGCTTCTTCGTTGTATTGACGTCCTTGTGTCCCAGTACATCAGCAACAAGATAAATATCCCCGGTTTCCTTATACAGTGCGGTTCCATAGGTGCTCCGCAGCTTATGCGGGGTGATCTTTTTATTCGGCGTCACTTCCCGGGCATATTTTTTTACCATATTTTCAACGGCCTGCACGCTCATCCGCTTTCTCTGTGTCGAGAGAAACAGCGCGTTCTCATGACCGGGAAGGGGAGTAGTGGACTTGCGCGTTGTATACAGATAAGTCTTCAATGAGTTTTCCACTTCTTCGCCAAAATAGACAACCATTTCATTGCCGCCTTTTCGCGTTACTTTGATGCCGTTATTTTTAAAATCAACATCCTGAATATCCAGTCCGACACATTCGGAGACACGGATCCCGGTTCCGAGCAGAAGCGTCAGGATTGCAAGGTCGCGGTTCCGAGTTTTCTCATAATACACCTTTTTTTGTCCGGTCAGTTCATCGCCGCCGTGATCTACATAGTCCAGAAGCATTGCGACCTCGTCTGTATCCAGACGGATAATGGACTTTTCGTGCAGTTTCGGCATATCCACAAGCAGTGTCGGATTCTTCTGGATGATCTGATGCTTATAATAGTAGCCATAAAAACTGCGCAGCGCGGACATCTTGCGTGCCAGACCTTTTTCAGTATTGGTGATCTGTTTGTTTTCATCATTTTTATATACTTTCAGATATTCCTGATATTCTTCAATATCTACAGGTTCCAGCTGTTCCAGATCGGCCGGCGTAAACTGGTTGATCGTGTAATTCGCGTATACAGGATTGTTTTCCATCAGGAAATGAAAAAATACCCGGATGTCGTAGGCATAAGAAATCCTTGTCCGCGCGGATGTTTTCGGCTCGACTGCACGGAAATAATCTTTGGCAAACGGCGGTAATGTTTTCAGTATTTCACGAAGTCGCAGCGTATTGTCAATATAAGTTTGTTCGTGGTATGTTTTTTGCGTTTCTTTGTTTGAATTCTGACTCATAAATAAAACCCCTTATTTCATGTATAAAGATCTATAACAAAGGTAATTTTACCATAGATCCGTTTATTTGTCTACATCTTTTGGAAAAATCGGTATTTGTCGTATAGATTGATTTGTGTTTATACAGCTCTGATTTCTGTGCGGTATATCCTATTTATTTGGCGTTTGACTTGTCTTTTCGAATTTTTCTATGGGATAGAAATTGATTTTTGTAGAGCGGGACTACTGTATATATGGGGATGATGATAAGGAATCCATGAATTCCGGATGGAGCATGTTCCTTTCACAGCAGTCCCAGGGGTGAGTTTATATAACAAATAATAGATAAAGTGCGTGTTTAATCTGCGGTTGTATTATTGTATACAACTATAATTCGGTCGCC
Organism: uncultured Lachnospiraceae bacterium; assembly: GCA_958402795.1. Lineage (GTDB taxonomy): Bacteria > Bacillota > Clostridia > Lachnospirales > Lachnospiraceae > Schaedlerella. The sequence goes on from CATXUX010000012.1 coordinate 23,687, forward strand.
GGCCTTGATGGTATCTCCAGACAGGCTGTTAATCTCCTGCAATGTATGCACGTATTCCGTTACAGATTCCTCTTCACTGCGGTATTCTTCGGCAAGATCCCAGAGCGTGTCTCCGGATTCAACGGTAATGCTTTCATATACCTGAAAGGTTTCAGGCTCTTTCCGGACGTCTCCGTGTGCGGATGTCATAAACCCGTCCAGAGTGATAAAGCAGATTACAGAAAGAACCACACAAATAAGTGTGCCGGTCAGCCGGCTTCTCTTCTGCCGCTCTGTGTGCCGGCGTCCTCTCGTCTTGTCTTTTTTGGATACGCTGTGGATTCTGGTTTCTTCTCTTCTGTCTCTCATTGCTTTCTCCCCCTATGGTTCAATGAAACATCTGTTCACGGAACATGTGTTCTCTTCGTTACATGATGCAGTATACAACAAGAACACATGTTTGTCAATACTTTTTCATAAAATTTCGAACATGTTTTCGTAACAAATGTTTGCTTTTTCGAGACCTTTATGATACTATTAAAAAAGATTAAAAATTCTTGGGATAAGCAGTACAATGAGTAGGAGGAAATGGTATGGCGCAGGGAAAGATCAGTAAAAAGCAGGAGGAGATTCTTGAATACATAAAATCAGAAATATTACAGCGGGGATATCCGCCGTCTGTGCGAGAGATCTGCGAGGCAGTCAGGCTGAAGTCCACTTCTTCTGTCCACTCTCATCTGGAAACACTGGAAAAGAACGGATATATCCGCCGTGATCCGACGAAGCCGCGGGCGATTGAGATACTGGACGACGACTTTGCACTCACCAGACGCGAACTTGTCCAGGTTCCCGTGATTGGGCGTGTCGCTGCCGGAGAACCTATTTTTGCGCAGGAGAATATCATGGATTACTTCCCGATTCCGGCTGAGATGATGCCGAATAAGCAGACGTTTCTTCTGGAGGTAAAAGGAGAAAGTATGATTAACGCCGGAATTCTAAGCGGTGATTACGTGTTGGTTCAGGAGGAGCATACGGCTTCAAACGGAGATATGGTTGTCGCTCTGATCGAGGATGGCGCTACGGTCAAGCGTTTTTACCGTGAAGAAGGCGTGATCCGTCTTCAGCCGGAGAACGATTTCATGGATCCGATCATTGTCAGAGATGTGACGATTCTCGGCAGGGTGATTGGTGTATTCCGGTTTTTTAAATAAACGGAGAACAAAAGAAAAAGAAGAGAACATTTTGCCGTGTTCTCTTCTTTTTCTTTTGCTTGCCGGATGAGAATTTTGCATAAATCATTCCCGTCAGGAATCATGCAAGTGTTTCGATATCTACTTCTCTTCCATCACGCCAGATTCTCTCCAGGTCGTAGAAAAGTCTGTTTTCGCGGTCGAATATGTGGATGATCACATCGCCGAAGTCAAGCAGCACCCAGCCGCCGTTTCCGGTGCCCTCGATCTGTTTGACCGGATATCCTGCTTTTTCCAGTTCTTCTTCCACGGCGTCTACCATTGCCCGAACCTGGCTTTCATTGGTTCCGTTGGCAATGATGAAGTAGTCTGCAAGCACAGACACCTCGGAGATATCAATGACTTTAATATCTTCTGCTTTCTTTTCACTCAGTGCATGGCAGGCTGTCTTTGCCATTTCATTGGATGCATTCTGTTTCATTCGATCCTTCCTCCTTTCCTTTCGCATAATAATCATAGGTTTTTATCGTCATCGGATCTGCCGGATTTCCTTTCTGCTCCAGATAATCCAATGTATTTTTGGCACATACGCTGACTGCATGATCCAGATCTGTAAACGCCAGCGTGCGTACTTCCGGAAGTCCCGGGATCATTTTCCGGTTTGGCTCAATATAATCAGCCAGATAGATGATCTTTTCCAGCGTCGTCATATCCGGACGTCCTGTCGTATGATAAAGGATGGCGTTTAAGATCCGTTCGTTATCAATCTGATATTCCTCTCTTGCCAGACATGCGCCAAGCCGGGCGTGGATTAGCGCCGGCATCTCCAGCTCAGATTCCGTCAGCTCGACATGGTGCTCTTTACATTGCTTGATCTGATCTTTTGTGGTTCCAAATTTTCCGCAGTCATGCAGAAGTCCGGCAAGCAGCGCTTCATTGATATCATATGTGTAACGCATCGCCAGGGATGCTGCCGTGTACATGACTCCCTGGGTGTGCCGGTAGCGGTTCTTATCCAGTGTCTTTTCCAGTTTTTTACTGATTTTGTCCATATCCATACAGATGATGCTCCTTTATATAGTCTGCCACCGACGCCGGCACCATATAGTAGATGCTCTGCCCTCTCGCCGCGCGGCGCCGGATCGTAGTCGATGAAATTTCCAGCAGCGGCGCGCGCAGAAGTTCGATCTTTGCACCGTACCTGTGTTTCAGATAATCAATCTGTGCCAGCATGTCCGCCACATCCTTATCATCACGCATTGCGGCGAGAATGGTACAGGTCGGGAAGATCTCCCGGTAATACCGCCACTGTTCAATTGTGAACAAGGAATCTGCACCGAGGATGAAATAAAAATCATACTCCGGGTAGAGTGCGCCCAGTTCCTGCATCGTCTTGTATGTGTAGGAATGCCCGGTGGCTTTTGCCTCGTGGAGACATAATTTGAAATGCGGGGCGTCCGAAATGGCAAGCCGGACCATCTCAACCCGGTGCCGCAGAGCTTCCTCGCCTTCTTTTGTCTGCTTGTGCGGAGGGTTTCCATTCGGCAGAAACCAGATTTCATCAAGGGCAAAATCCTCGTAAGCAAATTGTCCGAGCAGGAGATGTCCGATGTGGATCGGATCAAACGTCCCGCCCATAATTCCGATTTTCATTGTTTTTCGTCACCTATGGTAAAATAATTTTCTTCTTATCCTCTTTGCCTTCCCGATAGAGAACAATTTTTTTGCCGATCACCTGGACCACTTCGGATCTGGTCCGCATGGCGATTGTTTCCGCCAGTTCTCTCGGATCGTCCGCACAATTCTGCAGTACGCTGATCTTGATCAGTTCTCTTGCGTCCAGCGCCTCAGAAATTGCCTGCGTCAGTCCCGGATTCATGCTGGATTTTCCAATCTGGAAGATCGGATCAATATTCATGGCAAGGCTTTTCAGATAGGCTCTTTGCTTTGAAGTCATGACTTCTCTCCTTCTTACTTATAATAGTCAAATTGCAGACCGTACATTCTTACAGTATCTCCTTCCTGGATCCCGGCAGCCTCCAGATCATCGAGAATCCCGGTTTCTTTTAAGAAACGCTGGAAAAATGCAAATCCCTTCTCGGAATCGAGATTGGTATAACCAAGCATCTTGTCGATCTTCGGGCCTTCTACCACGTACATTCCGTCTTCGACCGTAACGGTATACGGAAGTTCCTCGTAGATCAATTCGTCCTCCGGAAAATATTCCTGCGTAAAGACGGTCGTTTCTGTCCCGATTTTTTCGACCTCTTCACTGACATAATACAGAAGTTCACGGATCCCGTCTCCTGTAACGCCGGAAATCGGAAATACTTTGATTCCTTTTGGCTCAAATTCTGAGCGCAGCCGTTCAATGGGATCTTCGTCACCCGGATAGATCAAATCCGTTTTGTTGGCTGCGATCACCTGCGGACGTCCGGCTATTTCGGGATTATAGGAACGCAGTTCTGCGTTAATCTTATAAATATCATCAACGGGATCACGTCCTTCGCTTCCTGCCGCGTCTACAACGTGGATCATCACTTTCGTCCGCTCAATGTGGCGTAAGAATTCGTGCCCCAGGCCGTTTCCCTCAGAGGCTCCCTCGATCAGGCCGGGAATATCTGCCATGACAAATCCTTTGCCGTTATCCAGATCAACGACTCCCAGATTTGGAGTCAGCGTAGTAAAGTGATAATTTGCAATTTTAGGCTCTGCATTTGATACGCGGGATAAAAGAGTGGATTTTCCGACATTTGGAAAACCAATCAGTCCTACGTCGGCAATGACTTTCAGCTCCAGCGTCACTTCCAGCTCCATGGCAGGCTTTCCGGGTTGTGCGTATTTGGGAACCTGCATGGTTGCCGTAGCAAAATGCTGGTTCCCGAGACCGCCTTTTCCGCCTTTCAGCACGATCTGGCGCTGGTTTTCACCCGACATATCCGCGATGACTTTTCCGGTGGAGGCTTCTTTGATCACAGTACCCTCAGGAACTTTGAGTACCAGATCTTTTCCGTCTTTTCCGTGACACCGGCGCTTGCCGCCCGGTTCTCCGTCTCCTGCAGCAAACTTGCGTCTGTGCCGGTAGTCATAAAGCGTATTTAATCCTTTATCGACCTCAAAGACAAGATCTCCGCCTTTTCCGCCGTCTCCGCCGTCCGGACCGCCGTTCGCCACGTATAATTCGCGGCGGAAACTGCAATGTCCGTCTCCGCCCTTGCCGGACCGGATATAGATTTTTGCTCTGTCTGCAAACATATCGTTTCCTTTCTTTTTCCTGTTAGACTTAGAAAAAAAGGCAGGAAAATAATTCCTGCCTTTCTGAACGGATGATTATTCAGCAACCGGATAGATAGAAACCTGTTTCTTATCTCTTCCTTTTCTTTCAAATCTTACAACACCATCTGTCAGTGCATACAGCGTGTCATCTCCGCCGCGTCCTACATTTACGCCCGGATGGATCTTCGTCCCGCGCTGTCTGTAGAGGATGTTTCCTGCCTTTACAAACTGTCCGTCAGCTCTCTTGGCGCCTAATCTCTTAGACTCGGAATCACGTCCGTTCTTTGTGGAACCTACTCCCTTTTTATGAGCGAAAAACTGAAGGTTTAAATTCATCATTTCGTTACACCTCCTTGAAAATAATGTCGATATATGATTCGTAACTGTCGCTCTCCTCCATGTTCTGCAACCCCAGAATCATGGTATCCATCAACAGCTTCGCGTCGTGACCGGGTCTGCTCAGAAAACGGAAACGAATCATTCCTGCTTCTTCATCGCTGATACAGCTTGTCTCTTCATCGGTAAACGCTTCGATTGCATTGAGCGTATTGATGATCAGAATGGATGCTGCCGCACAAACAATATCCTGCCCGTCTTCGGCATATCCTGCGTGTCCTTCTGTATCAAATCCCGTATACGACTGACTGTCATCTGCATAAACGGTGATCCGGATCATAATTATGCATTGATCTTGTCGATCTTCACCGCTGTGTACTGCTGTCTGTGACCATTCTTTTTGTGGTATCCGGTCTTTCTCTTATACTTGTAAACGGTCACTTTTCTGCCCTTGCCGTCTCCGATCACGGATGCGGTAACGGTTGCCCCGTCTACAGTAGGTGTTCCGACAACCAGCTTGTCATCGTTTACTGCAAGCACCTGGTCAAAGGTATAAGTCTCTCCGGCTTCCACACCAAGCTTCTCTACTTTAATGATATCGCCTTCAGCTACTTTGTACTGTTTACCACCTGTTGCTATAATCGCGTACATATGGCACCTCCTGTTATCATTACTCGCCAGCTTCGGTGTCTGTATCAGTCTCTCATACAGAGCTTGTAAACCTCGCTGCGCGGCATACTATTAAAATATAACACCCGTTTTCCATAAAGTCAAGTGTTTTAAAAAAACTTATGAAATTTACTTTGCCTGGGTGTTCAGTTCCTGCAGTCTGTTGTAGCAATATTCGATAATGCTTTTTCGTGTGACGATTCCGATGAACTTGTTCTGATCGTCGATGACCGGAACAAAGTTCTGGTCCATTGCTTTGCGGATCAAATCTTCCATATCACAGTCTGCGCGAACGGCGTCATAGTCTGCACGTCTGGGGAAGTCCCGTATAAAGATATTCTCCGCTTTTTTCAGGTTCATTTTCTTATAATCCTTGATTCCCCAGAGCAGGTCGCCTTCTGTCATGGTGCCGACATACTCTCCTGCTTCGTTCAGCATCGGAATGGACGCATACTTGTGATATTCCATTGTCTCAAGGACCTGTCTCAGGGTGCAGTGGTCGTAAATATATGCTACTTCACTTTTCGGTTTCAAAAAAAATAAAATATTCATATCAGGTATCTCTTACTCCCAATTGCTTTATATCTGTGTGTCGACAAAAATCTGATACAGCGCACGGATCGCATTTTTAAAATCATCGTGCCGGACGCCGATGATGATATTGAGCTCGCTGGAACCCTGGTCGATCATCTTTACATTGATGTGCGCATGGGCAAGGGCGGAAAAGATCCTGCCTGCGGTACCTCTGGTAGCGCGCATCCCGCGTCCTACGACGGCAATCAGCGCAAGATCGGATTCCAGTTCAATATGATCCGGCTGTACTGCCTTGTGGATTCCGGCGATCACCTGCTGCTCTTTTTCTTCAAATTCGTCTTTGTGGACAAAGATGGTCATCGTATCGATTCCGGACGGCATATGTTCAATGGAAATGCCGTTGTCCTCAAACACCTGAAGAACCTTCCGGCAGAATCCGATCTCGGAGTTCATCATTGCCTTTTCAATCGTAATAGAAGCAAATCCGTCGTTCCCCGCAATTCCCGTGATCGTATATTTCGGCTGGCGGCAGGTGGCTTCCACGATCAGCGTTCCCTTCTCTTCCGGAGCGTTTGTGTTCCGGATATTGATCGGGATCCCTGCTTTTCTGACCGGGAAAATGGCATCTTCATGCAGGACGCTTGCCCCCATATAAGAAAGCTCACGCAGTTCCTTATACGTGATCGTTTCGATCGCTTTCGGATTCTTTACGATACGCGGATCTGCAACGAGAAATCCGGACACATCCGTCCAGTTCTCATAGAGGTCGGCATTGACCGCGAGCGCGACCAGAGAACCGCTTACGTCGGAACCGCCGCGGGAAAAGGTCACAACCGTTCCGTCTTCTGTCGCACCGTAAAAGCCGGGAATCACAGCGCCGGTGGAATCTTTCAGCCGCTCGGAAAGAAGCACGTTTGTCGTCACATCATCAAAAGAATAATCTTCATGAAAACGGACCACCTCTGCTGCATCGATAAACTCATATCCAAGGTATGCAGCCATCACCTTTCCATTCAGGTACTCTCCGCGGGACGCTGCATAATCCCGCCCGATCTTCCTGCCGAAATTCTCCCGGATGATCTCAAAATCCTGATCCAGAGACAGCGTAAGTCCAAGACCATCTATGATCTCCTGATATCTGGCGTGGATTTCATCAAGCTGTGCCGTGAACTTCTTCTCACGGATTGCCGCGCCATAACAACTGTACAGCATATCGGTGACTTTTGTATCGCCCAAGAAACGCTTTCCGGGCGCCGACGGAACTACGAATATTCTTGACGGATCGGAGCGGATGATCTTCCCCACCTTTTGAAACTGCTCCGCGCTTGCGAGGGAACTTCCTCCGAATTTTACTACTTTTTTCATCCTTTTATCCTCCATGTACGTTCTTCTCTTCCTTTACTTTCGGTCTTTTATTATAACCGCTGGAGAAAAACTTGTAAATCTATTCTTTATGACTTTTTTGTTAAAATGTGATGCTCCGCTCCCTGTGCTATCTGCCTTACAGATTCATGCAGTGGTTTCCGAAGCTTCCTGCGTGTTACTTCTACAAGCTGCAGGCCGGTCACGTCGACCACGGTTGTCTGAATGGGATCTTTTGCTGTTTCCTGCTTTAGCGTCCGAAGAAGCGTTTGCGTCTGTTCCTCGGTCTGCATATTGATGAAGTCAATGACAATGATCCCGGACAAGTTGCGCAGTCTGAGCTGCTTTGCAATCTCCTTTGCCGCCTCCAGATTGGTCTGCAGATACGTCTCGGAAGGCTGTTTTTTTGAAGTGGATTTTCCGGAGTTTACATCAATGACCGTCAGTGCTTCTGTCGGCTGGATGACCAGATAGCCGCCATGTTTCAGCCACACATGCTGGGAGAGCGCCCGCTCACGCTGCGTAGGAATCCGGTAAAGCTGTGCAAGAGGCAGCAGCGGATCATCGTACAGACGGAGTTTTTCCAGCAATTCGGGTTGTTCCGTGCGAAAATATGACTCGAGTTCTGCAAACAGTTCATCGTCTTCCACAAGAATCTCTGAGAGGTCTTCGGTATACACATTCTTCAATCCGGTCAGATAAGGCTGCGGAGCGGCTTCCAGACAGGAAAAGCAGGTCCGGTAAGGCGCGGTCTCCCGGATGTGCAGATAACGCGACCGGAGCTGTCGGATTTCCGCCAGCACTTCTTCAAATGACACATTTTTTGCATTTGTCCGGACAATCAGACCATATTCACTGTTTTGAAATTCCTGAAGCCGTTCCCGGTATTCCTCCCGCATGGAACGTGGTAATTTGGAAGAAACACCGATCCGTGTATTTCCGGTCGTAAGAACGGCGTACCGTCCGGTAAAATTCAGATTGCTGCTGACAGTCGGAGCCTTTGTTTTTGCTGCTTCCCGGCTGATCTGGACGATCAGCTCATCCCCGGCACACAACGGCTGTTTTCCTGTTTTTTTTGAAAAAACGGCCGTCTTTGCCTGGCTGATGTCGTAGTAACAGTTCACCCCGCCGATGTCGATAAATGCAGCCCCGATATTGGCTGCGACATTCTGTACCCTTCCGATATAGATATTCCCGAGAGCCGGTTCCGTCTGCGGGGATTCTTCCGGGACGTCACAGTGCAGTTCGATCAATTCCTGATTTTCAAGAAGGCAGGTCCAGACCGCCCTCTCCTCTTTCAGCATGAGAATTTTGCGTTCCATAATCTTTTCTCCGTACTTTTACGAAATCTCTGTGCCGAGAGATTCCAGCGTTACCAGTTGTTGTCCTCCATCCGGTGTGGGGGCGTTCGCATACAATTCGGTCCGGTGATAGTGAAATGCAATGTCTGTTTCACAGATTCCTGCAAATCTGCAGAATGCAGACATGACCAGATCAGGCTTCAGGTTTTCCACACTGCCTGCGGCAAGCCGCATACGGATCCGGTCGCCGGATGATTCGTAAAAAATAAAATCTGAGTCTGCCGGACATACTTCCATATGATAGATCATCGGACGGATATCCGTCAGTTTCTCACTGCGCTTCGTCTGCTTTACAATGAGAATCTCCGTCTGATGGATAAATGCATCTAAAAGATCCGGAAGCTGTTCAGGAAAGCTTCCTATCCGGACGGAAACTTCATAGTCTGCCGCGGCGACGATCGCCATGCCGGTTGCTTTCTTTTCGTCGGATATCTGCCGGAAGCCTGTCACAGTGATTCCTTCTGTGCCGACGTCGTTCATTCGCCTGACAGCCTCTTCGCTTGCCACGGGTTCTGTCAGTTCCATGTCAAAATATTCGCCTTCGCTTGTCAGACCGATCCCGAGCGGACTGGCGAAAGACATGATCATATGCGGACTGTAACCGCTGGTAAACGCAACCGGGATCTCTGCGCGGCGGATCACTTTCTGGAAATACCGCATGACATCCAGATGTCCGAGAAACCGCAGCGGCCCGTATTTTTGAAATTTTACTCGTACTTTCATTTTGCTTTGTCTCCGAACGATTCTTCTTTTTCTGCAGAGGAAGCAGTCCGCGGTTCATAACAGACGCCGCTTCCGAACTGCGCGGCGCCGCAGCCGGAACATGCCTCTTTACAGTTGGGGGTTACTTCTCCGTGCATGGCGCGCTCCCACTCACGCTCCAGAAACTTCCGGCTTATGCCGGTGTCGATGAAGTCCCAAGGAAACAGTTCGTCCATGGAACGCTCACGGAGTGTATAAAAAGCGGGATCAATGCCCGTATTTTCAAATGCCTGCATCCACAGCTCATTGTGAAACTCTTCGGTCCACGAATCATAGAGACATCCCAGACGGTATGCCTCTTCGAGTACCCGTGCTGTTTTACGGTCGCCTCTGGCGAACACGCCTTCCAGGATCGTCAGATCTGCTTCGTGCCAGTTGTACTTCAGACTTTTCCGGTTTAACTGTTCCTGAAATTCATGCTTCACAATGGAGGCGCGGTGGATATATTCTTCTGCTGTACACATCGGCGCCCACTGGAACGGGGTGAACGGCTTTGGTACAAAAAAGGAGGAGCTTGCCGTGATCTGACACTTCCCGTGCCGCTTTTCTTTCGGAATCTCATAATACCGCCTTGCAATCCGGTCAGACAGCCTCGCGATCTCTTTCATATCCTCCTCGGTCTCCGTAGGCAGTCCGAGCATAAAATATAACTTCACTTTCGTCCAGCCGCCCTCAAACGCCTGTCCGGCGCCGGAGAGGATGTCTTCTTCGGTCAGTCCCTTGTTGATGACATCCCGCATCCGCTGGGAACCTGCCTCCGGCGCGAAAGTCAGGCTGCTTTTCCTTACATCCTGTACTTTGCTCATGACGTCCAGCGAAAACGCATCGATCCGAAGCGACGGAAGGGAGATGTTAATTGCCTTTCCCGGAAATTCGTCGATCAGAAAATATACCAGTTCTTTTAACTGGGAATAGTCACTGGAACTTAAGGAGCTCAGGGAAATTTCCTCGTGTCCGGTATTGTCAAGCATCGTCTGCGCATACTGTTTCAGCGTCTCTACACTGCGTTCCCTGGTCGGCCGGTAGATCATGCCTGCCTGACAGAACCGGCAGCCGCGGATGCACCCCCGCTGAATCTCCAGGACGACACGGTCCTGCACGACCTTGATGTGCGGAACAACCGGTGACATCGGGTAGACGGCGGATGTCATATCGGAAACGACCTGTTTTTTGATCTTCTCCTTTGCATGCGGATTCGTACGGTGAAATGCCTTCAGCGTGCCGTCCGCGTGATATTCCGGTTCGTAGAAACAAGGAACATAGATTCCCTCCAGTTCTGCGGCGCACTCCAGAAATTCCATCCGGCTTTTTCCACTTTGTTTACATTCTTTATAGATATCCAGCAGTGCGTCATATACAGTCTCGCCTTCTCCGATGTAGAACAGGTCGAAGAAATCCGCAAGCGGCTCCGGATTGTAAGCACAGGGACCGCCTCCGATCACGATGGGAACGTCCTCTCCCCGGTCGGCGCTGTGCAGCGGAATCCGGCTCAGTTCCAGAATCTGCAGTACATTTGTGTAGCACATCTCAAACTGAAGCGTAATTCCGAGAAAATCAAATTCCCGGACCGGATCCTGGGATTCCAGCGCAAACAGCGGGATCTGCTCGCTTCGCATGATCTTGTCCAGATCCGTCCACGGAGAATACACCCGTTCGCACCAGACGTCTTCGCGCCGGTTAAACATGTCATAGAGAATCTGAATACCAAGATGTGACATACCGACCTCGTAGACGTCGGGAAAGCACATCGCAAAGCGTACATCCACGCTGTTTTTGTCTTTCATCACTGAGTTTATCTCACCGCCGATGTAACGGGCGGGTTTGTCTACTTTTAATAAAATTTCGTCGTCTAAAGCTAGTTTTCTCATGATTTACCCTTTGATTTTTATGCGATTTATATAATTACAATTTTTTACATGATTGAGTTACAAACCCGTTTTTTAAGGGCCGGGATCCACCCTCTTTAAATTGTACTATATGCTGTTTCATCTGTCAAAGTTTAATTTGTAATGATAATGGCAGCACGGATCAAAACTGTCTTTAAGAATCTTTTATAGATTTTTTATGCTTTGTCAACACCCCATATATATATTCGGTATAAAATAAATAATAGTACTGGAAACCTGCCGCCTTCAGGAGTACAGATCAGTCAGCGAAAGCGGCGAACAAGATGGAGGAAAATTACGATGAGTAGTGTTGATTATGCAATAACAAAAGAGCAAACAGATAGAGCCATTCACATATTGGTTACGTTTGATAAAAATTATATACCGCCATTCCGGGTTATGTTAAAATCTCTCGCAGTCAGCAATCCAAAAGAAATATTCCACTTCTGGCTGCTGCATAGCAATATACCTAATGATGATTTATTGGGATTGTCTGAATATTGCAGCAAACAGCGAATGACATTAACACCAATTCAGGTAGACCGTGATTTATTTGACAAAGCTCCTGTTTCAAAGCAATATCCACAAGAGATGTACTATCGGTTAATGGCTCCGCTGCTATTGCCGGATACTTTAAAACGGGTATTGTACCTGGATCCCGACATCCTGGTTATAAATCCGGTTCGTCGGCTTTGGGAAAAAGCACTGGGTGAGTATTCGTTTGCGGCGGCTTCACATAGCAGTAATTTTGAAATCATTAAAGATGTCAATCAGATCCGGCTGGGAAATGGACATGACTATTTTAATACTGGTATTCTGCTCATGGATTTAGAAAAAGGACAGGAAATTGTAAATAAAGAAGATATTTTTTCTTGTGTACGGGAGCAGGGAGAGATTCTGCTTTTACCAGATCAAGATATATTTAATATTTTATACGGTATACATACATTGCAGATAGATGATAATATCTGGAATTACGATACGCGTTTTTTTTCAGCTTACTTTATGAAAAGCGAAGGACAATATGATATGGACTGGGTAATGCAGAACACTGTTTTTCTGCATTTTTGCGGCAAGCAAAAGCCGTGGAAAAAGAAATATTTGAATTCTTTTTCTGCATTATATAAACATTACATGAATCTTGCAAAATGATGGCATGACCGCCATACTTGAAGAAAAGAAGCGCCAAAAGCGCTTCTTTCCTGCTGCAAAAGTTCTTAATTTCTGCCCATCATCAGCATTTGAAGGCGGTTTTCTACATTTGCGTAGCTGGTATCCGGATCGAGATCCAGGGGAAGGATCTGGATATCCGGATATTTTTCTTTCAGGCTTTTGATCACTCCTCTTCCGCAGATATGGTTCGGCAGACATCCGAAAGGCTGCAGGATCACAAATGACTGTACGCCCTGCTGCGCATAATGATCGATCTCTGCCGCCATCAGCCAGCCTTCCCCGCAGCTCAGCGTGGAAGGAATGATTTCTTTCACATTATCATAGAGTGCTTTTGGCTTTAGTCCCTTTTCGTATAGCGGGTGGCGTTTTGCTGTTTTTTCCAGCTTGTCCTGAATTGTATCAAACAGCCAGCTTACGAGGAACGGGTACGGAGGAATATTCGCATGATAATCTTTGATCTCTATCCCCGATGCAAGAAAATCCTTCCGGAGCTGATCCGTGATCCGCGGAAAGATGGTCTCCATTCCATTTGCTTCCAGGTATTTTTCAATATTGAAATTGGAACCCGGATGGTAGGTGACCAGAAGTTCGCCTGTGACAAAGACCGCAGGTTTCTTTTTGCTTCTGTCATACCGGATACCGGCCATTGCGTCGATACAGCGCTCAAATTCCTTTCTTGCCTCGCCGATCCCCTTTTTGATCGCGTCGGCGATCCGGTGCACACATTCCTGATATACGCGGTCTGTCTCACCCTTTGTACATTCATAGGGGCGGATCTTCCGGCATAATTCGGTCAGGATATCGAGCATCATAAATGACCAGACTGCCTCCAGTACAGCGCTGATTCCCAGCAGATATACGCCGGGGTGCATTTCTTTCGTATCATTTACATCTGTGGTAAGCACGGGTACTTCTGTAAATCCGGCGCTGTCCAGGCCTTTTCTCAGAAGTCCGGCATAGTGGGACATCCGGCAGTCACACTGGAATTTTACCATGCCTACTGCTACTTCACTCTGCGGATAATGTCCCCGCTGTAATTCTCCAATCAGTTCACCGATGACCATCTGTGCCGGAAAACAGATATCATTATGTACATATTTTTTTCCGAGACGTATCTGTTCCAGTCCGCCGATGGGAATCGTCTTTACCTTAAAGTTTTCCTTTTCCAGGATCCCTTCCAGGAGTACGGATACTTCCGCGGAAATATTCGGAATCAGCAGTGTCCGTTTTTTCTTATCCGGTTTGTAAAATTTTGCCGGACTTGGTTCCGGGAGCGGCTGTACGGTATAGCTGCCCTGCTGCTTTCGCCGGCGGATCTGTACGGATTCGATGAAAGAGGAAATCCGGATGCCCAGGGAACCTGCCGCGTCGCTTTCGTCAATTTTCAGAACAAGAGGGGATTTGTTTCCTCTTTTCAGTATCCGTATGATCTCATCAGAAAGAATCGCATCATGCCCGCAGCCAAAGCTGACAAGCTGCACATATTCCAGTTCTTCCTGTTCCGCAGCGATCATGGCCGCGGACAGCATTCTGGTATGAAAATTATTGGTGATCTCCGCCCGGGTTCTGCTCAGATCTTGTTCCTTTAGCTGCGGCAGCGCGTCTGCCGGAAGTACCGGGATCCCCTTTTCAGCAAATACCTTTGAAATATCGTGACTCACAAAGGAGTCCGAATGATACGGCCTTCCTGCGAGAACGACGGCAAAGGTATGATGCTCTCTCGCATAAGCAAAAATTTCCTCTGATCCTGCCGTCAGCCTTTCGCGAAACTGTGTCAGCGCGGCGTCAGCCTGCCCAAACGCTTCTTCTGCCTCTTTTGGAGCTGCGTGTAGGGTTTCCTGTGCATAACGGCAGATCTGCTTCTTTCTGTCCGCTTCCCGGAACCAGTGAAAAATCGGCGTATCAAATGGAATCCCGTAATTTTTCTCCGGATCCTGCCCGTTTTTGATCACCATAGGATATCCCTGCACGATGGAGCAGACGTAAGGACTGAGTTTGTCCGTTCCTTCCGGCGGCATATGCATCACATAAGGCATGAAGATCCGGTCTGCTTTTTGCTCCGCCAGATCCAGGATATGTCCGTGAGCGAGTTTCGCCGGAAAGCAGACCGTGTCCGATGCTACATAGGGCAGTCCCTTTTCGTATTGTTTCCTTGTGCTCTTATGGGAAAGGACGACCTCGTATCCCAGTGCACGGAAAAATGTCGTCCAGAACGGCATACTGTCCCAGAATTCCAGAACTCTTGGGATTCCGATCCGCTCCTTTTGGTCTTTGCGTACCTGTGTGTATGGGTAGGGTTCAAACAGCCATTTTTCCCTTGCGGCGAACAGATCCGGTGCTGCCGTATGCAGTTGTTTTTCGCCGCCTGTTTCTTCCACAAGTCCTTTCTCACATCGGTTTCCTGTCACATAATATCCGATTCCCGGGAAACGCATGATCGTACGCCTGCAGTGATTGCCGCAGCCATTACAGGGAACAGATGTCTGGATCTCATAGGAGAAGGTCTCTATTTTATCCAGTCCGATAAAGGAACTATGCGTTCCGTCTGCGTAGCCATATTTCTCAATATGCTGCTTTGTCAGAAGGGCGGCGCCGAGCGCTCCCATCTCGCCGGGGAACGGTGCAAGTGTAACTTCCTGCCCCACGTACTCTTCCATTGCCCGCAGTACCGCCATATTCCGGAAGGTCCCGCCTTGTACGACGATCCGTTTTCCGAGCATATCCGAATTGTTTAACCGGACCACCTTGGTAAATACATTTTCAATGATGGAGCGGCAAAGTCCTGCCATGATATCAGCAGGGTGTTTCCCTTCCCGCTGTTCGTTGATGATCGTACTGTTCATAAATACCGTACAGCGGCTGCCAAGTCTTGCGGGGGTCCGGGAAGAAAATGCCGCGTCCGCGATCTCATCTGCTTCCATGCCGAGAGAAGAGGCAAAATTTTCCAGAAAGCACCCGCAGCCGGAGGAGCATGCTTCATTGAGCAGGATATCCGTGATTACACCATCTTCTACCCAGATTGCCTTCATATCCTGTCCGCCGATATCCAGGATGAACGAAACATCCGGTATATACTTCATGCAGCCCTGGGTATGAGCCACGGTTTCCACGATGTGGAAATCTGCATGAAATGCCTTTGCCACCATATTCTCTCCGTATCCGGTGGAACCAACGCCTAGTATATTCAGGGTGATTCCCTGCTTTTTGTACTTTTCATTCAGTTCCGAAAGACCTCTGCAGAGTACCTTTAAGGGTTCTCCGTGATTCGGGGCATAGAACGTATCTATGACCTGCTCGTCTTTGTCGATCAGGACAAACTTTGAAGTCGTGCTTCCGGAGTCAATGCCAAGGTAGACGTCCAGAACGCCTTCGTTGGGAACAGCCGCAGACGGCTTCTTCATTTCTTTGGAATGCCGGCTTAAAAACGCTTCTTTCTCTGCATTGTCCTGAAAAAACGGAGGCTGGGGATCATGTTGTTCCCCCTGCGTTGGGTTCTCTTTCCTGCACCGTTCCAGCAGAGTCTCTATGGTTACTTCTTCGGAATCTGTAAATAACTGATCGACTGCGATGGAGGCGCCTACAGCGACAATGGTTTCCGGATGCTTCGGAACAATGACGTCTTCTTCGCCCAACTGCAGACGCTCTGCAAAAACCCGGACCAGAGTCGGATTGAAGGTCAGCGGACCGCCCTCAAAAACGATCGGGGGAGCCAGCCGGAGTCCCTGGGAAAGTCCGCCGATGGTCTGTTTCGCGATCGCGTGGAACGTAGAGAGGGCGATATCCTCTCTCGGCGCTCCCTGGATCAGGAGCGGCTGAATATCTGTCTTGGCAAAAACACCGCAGCGGCCGGATATCTCATAGACCGTTGTTCCCTTTGCCGCGAGTTTTTCAAAATCAGAGGTATCAATGTTTAGCAATGCGGCAATCTCGTCAATAAATGCACCGGTCCCTCCTGCGCAGCTTCCGTTCATGCGCATATCAGAGGCTTTTAGTTTCCCTGTCTTTGTATCTTTCTGAAAGAATACAACTTTGGCGTCCTGCCCGCCGAGCTCAATGGCTGTCTTTGCGTCCGGATACTGCTCACAGACTGCAGCGGCATTTGCTACGACCTCCTGCACAAAAGGAAGTCCGAGCCGTCCGGAAATGGTTTTTCCTCCGGAACCGCACACCGCTCCTTTCATGTTCCGTCCTGTAAATTCCGGCTGTATCTCCCGCAGGATTTCCTGCAGTGTTTCATTCTGCTTTGCAAAGTGCCGCCGGTATGTGGAATAGAGAATCTCCCCGGTATCCCTGTCTCTTATGATCAGCTTCACCGTTGTTGATCCGACGTCAATTCCAAGCCTTAATTCACCCATGTATGTTACTGCCCTCTTTCTTCTTTTGGAATCCAGCCCGCAATGTCTGCGTCTTCAAATGTATAATCCAGTTTTTTCCCGTATGCCTTCTCATAGGCTTCCTTTTTCTGCTCGTAGTCCTGCTTCATCATATGAATGCTGTTCTCCCGCACGCCAAGCTCCGGATCCGGATAAATGGCGGGAAGAACATGCACAATATATCTGGTTTTATAGAATTCTTCATTTTCCTTCTCGTCACAGTCGCGGATCTCCACAAAGCAGGAAAT
Organism: uncultured Lachnospiraceae bacterium; assembly: GCA_958402795.1. Lineage (GTDB taxonomy): Bacteria > Bacillota > Clostridia > Lachnospirales > Lachnospiraceae > Schaedlerella. The sequence goes on from CATXUX010000012.1 coordinate 40,836, forward strand.
CACCGGCACATGATATTTTGCGGCATAATAGTAAGCGCCTCGTTTGGGAGGTCTTGGTTTTCTGTAGTTAAACCACATCTCCTGTTCCGGATAGATCAGAAGGAATCTGTTTTTTTTCAGCACCTTTCCTACCATATTTTCGAATTCATGGGCCATATAGTTCCGGTCTGATTTCCAGATGGGAATGGTATCCATATAATTCATCAAAAATCCGATCAGGCCTTTCATGGCAAAATTGGTTTCCTGAGATACAATATACAGCCGCTTTCTGCCGACCTGTTTTAAGGTTTCACGGATTGCTGTATTATCCAGCGGGTTAAAATGATTGCTGGTGACCACTGCCCCCGTACGGATGTTTTGAATGTTTTCCAGGCCGATATACTCGGTTCCTTTGTTTATTTTTCTGGAAACAGTATCTGTCACACAGCGCGCCAGCCAGTTATTCCACGCGTATGCAGGCGTCCTGTGGACAAAAACAAAACGTCTCATCAGTTTCGCTGTTTCTTTTTGTGTCAACTCCGGATCATCCGTTTCCACTTTACTGTAGAACTGCTTCGTATCTGCCGCCGCTTTGATATTTCTGATAACGATTTCCTTACTTCCACCTATAAACATAATCTGATTTCTTTCCCTTTTTCATACATTTTTCTAAAAGTAACTTCTTCTGACGGCTGCCGGTCTGCTTTGCGGATCAGTGTCGCCATACTTTCTTTGTCATGCACTGCCTGCTCTTTTGAGTATTCTTCGAGATTTTGGCGCACATCTTCATAAAAATCTGTTTTTTCTGCATAGTGCCAGAAATAATCTTCATATTGGATATTCCGGTAACACCACGGCTTATCAAAAAGATTGTAATGGATCAGCTTTGGATCCGGTTCCTCTTCCTCTCCTTTTTGCGGCATCGTGTCCCATACTTTATCAAGATACAGAATCTGTCCGTTGCACATTGCGTTCAGATAATCCTGATCCGGTGCGACACAGTCAAAATGATAGGTGCAAAGCAGCGAAAGGAATTTCTCTGAGAACTTTAATTCCCTCAGACGTTTCAGGTTTAACAGGAGTACGCCGGAATTGATATATTCCTGACATTTTACTCCGACTGCATTTTCGATATAATTCACCAGTTCCGGAATTTTTTCGATGGAAAAGTCATGGCACGCGCCAATGACATTTTCGCCCAGACTCAGATGATACAGTTCTGAAATATCACCCGGTACGACAATATCGCTGTCCACATAGACTGCTTTGTCATATTCCGGAAACATGTCGGCGATAAAGAGACGGAAATAAATGGTCAGCGTAAAATAGTCACACCGGAGTTTATTTTCGTCACGGTCTGTAATCTGTCTGAGTGTGTCTTTCATTTCATAGAAGGCAATCTCAAAGTTTTTATTTTCCATCGCCTTTATTTTCTTCTGATTCTGGTCCGAGAGATCCTGATAGATCACATGGATCTTGTACTGCTCCTTTTTGGAGGCATTCTGTATCATGGAATAGAGTGCAATCCCCATATTGGGAGCGTATCCGTTGTCAATGGTAAAAAATATTGGTATTTGTTTGCTCAATTGTTTGTACTTCCTTTCTTTTTTTCTGTTCACAGTGTCTGCTTTTCATATGCCGCGTATTCTTCCAGAAGATCGTCATATTCATAAAGCTTCAGCACGGAATGCAGCTTTTCCGGTTCCCACGGCTTTACTGTGACCGTATGGATCCAGGGGAAAAAACGGAACGTGGTTGAAAAATGCTGGAGGACGGTATCGCTTTTCAGCTTTTTCTGTTCGTTATATTTCGCAGGCATTATTTTTTTCGCGGCCGCCAGTTTATTCAGCGCCGACTGATCCGGCATGAACATCTTTTTCTCCCGGCACAGTTTCAGACATCTGGAAAGCAGCTTTGTTTCCTTTATCTTTCCCATATTCAGTAAAAGAACTCCGGAATTCAGATAATCCATATGTAGCAGATGATTCCGGAAAAACCATCTGCCGTAATAATCCAGCGTACCTGCGATTTCATATTCGGTCATATCCTGATCATAAAATTCCGTGAGATCGCCTCTGCACAGCACGTCTGTGTCAAGATACAAAAGACGGTCCGGAAGCGTGTCAATCTGATCCGCATAAAGCCGGAGCATACAGCATGGCGTGAACCGGGTATCCATATTGGCTTCCGGTAGTTGTTCACGGAACAGTTCACTGATATCCATTCTCACGATGCTGTTTTGTTCATTCTGTCTCTTTACTAATTCACCGATCCGGGCCGCCTGGGCGTCAGAGATTGGACGATACGTGTGTTCGTTCCATACGATTCCCGCTGTCAGTACGTAAATATGCAGCGGTTCTTTTGCATGCTTCGCCAGTGACAGGGCAGACAATCCCAGACCTTTTTCTATATTGCTGTCTCCACAGTATAAGATGTTCATTGAGATTCTCCTTTTACATAATGAATGTAATCGTAATCGCTCATCCGGCTTCTCTTTTGCATGCACGCAAAAATGTCTTCCTTTAGCTGTTTTTGGCCGGCTTTCCTGGATTCTCCCCGCTCTGCCAGAAACGGACCGTCCAGATATACCGTGATCTTCGGTTTCTTTCCGAACCGCCTTCTCTGGTATGTTAATGTCATACAAAACGCCGGTACATTCGCTTCCACGGGGAAGCGGAATGAGGTGTCCGCAAATGGGCGGATCTTTGTGTAATAGGGCCAGACATGCGCTTCCGGATAAATGACAACGCAGCAGCCTTCCCGGATTCTTCTGTCCAGCGCACTCAGAAACTGCCGCGTCTGCGGCGCTGACTCCGGTACCGGAAGAATTCCTAAGAATGGCAGCAGCTTTCCGATCACCGGGATTCCCATGTTTGCGGTGCTCGCGATGGTATAGATCCGTTTCGGACGGACCGCCCATGCAGGGAGGACAACATCTCCGATCTCCTGCGTATGGTTCGCATATAAGAAGAACCCGGTATGCCTGTATTCCTTTAATATTTCCCGGTTTTTGATACGGATATGCAGAAAACATTTACAGTATACGGCGCCGATCAGCCGGGCTGCACGGTATAGTATGCCGGAAAGAATCTGAAACCATGGTTCTTCCCGTACCCAGCGGTACGTTTCAGGCACTTTATAATTTTGATTTCTGCTTTCTACCATGTCATCTGTAAAAGAATGGTATACGAAAGTTTTCACTGTTTCCCGTTTTTTCAAATCGTTTTATTGATCCTTTCCTGCCATAATTTTGATTGGTATATTATGTGACTGTTTTTGCTTTCTTCACAGACGGAAACCGCAGGATCATCTGCAGGAGGAATCCGCATAAGAGTCCTCCGAGATGTGCAGCGTTATCTACCCCTGTACTTGTGAATCCAAAGTATAAGCTGAGCACAACCATCACGATCATTCCGCGCCTGCTGATCCGTCCGAAAAGTCCCCGCTTCTGGATCACTGCACAAAGAAGCGCCCCCATCAGTGCAAAGACTGCACCGGAAGCTCCCGCAGAGATCGCCGGCATACCGGAAGAATGATTCACGGCAAGCGATAAAACATTTCCTCCGATTCCGCCGATGAAATAGATCAGCAGGAAACGGACGGAACCAACCGCAGATTCCAGATAAAACCCGAGTGCGCCAAGCATGATCATATTGTTGACCAGATGATCGATGCCGAAATGCAGAAACATACTGGTCAGCAGACGATAGTATTCGTGTCGTTCCAGAATATATGGCTCATACATCGCGCCGTGTTCCAGAAGGAACAGGGCGTCTGTTTCCTTCCCTAATATGGAAAACAAGAAAAAAATAATTACATTTATCGCGATCAGTGCCGTTGTACAGACGGCGGTTTTATTTGTTTTCAAACGAATATCCTTTCTGTAAAGACATCCGACGGATATCTTAAAAAATTTGTCCCCTTATTTATTATGAATATTATATTATACACGAAAATTAAATACTTATAAAGGTGAAAAATGCATAAAAATATCATGAATCATAATTGTGAATAATCACAATCGTGCAAGGTAGGAGACAGTTCACAGTTTTTTCTTATTTTTACCATTTCTGTATCACATCTCTTTTTTATAGTTGTGTGAGACGGAGGGAAGAGCATGAGAAAAAATGAAAAGAAAAAAAAGACTGCCGGAGAAAATTTCGGCGATATGCCGGTTTCCTTTGCTTCGCTGAAACAGGCGATCAAAGTCAGAGACCGTGAACAGATCATCCGGCAGCTCAAAGAGGGCGCGCTGGAGGAAGTTCCAGCAGAGGAAAAAATACAGCTTTGCCAGAATGTCATTGCGCTGCGGGATATGCGGGCGGCGGAACAGCTTGTGAAGAGTCTGGGTACACTTACCCCGGATATGGTGCAGATTGATTTCCGAAACTGGAAAAACCGGGAATTTGTCAGCAAGTTTCTCGAAAAGTATAAAAATAAATTTGACTGGAAAGAGGAAAAGATTTGTGAAGCATTGTTTGAAACTGCCTGCGAGGTGGAGAACCCGGAGATTGTCAGCCAGTGTATCCGCCAGAAGAAAGCAGTCTTTCGCTATCCGAGGCTGGGAGGGGAATCTCAGGAGTTATTTGATCTGATCTCAGGCGTCAAGCAGGATGATCTGAATCCGGATCTGATCGTGGAACTTTTGTTTTTTGCGGCACAGACGCAGGACGGCGTTGACCGTCTGCGGCAGCTCCAGTCGATGGGATATAATCTGTACGAGAAAAATTCGGAAGGAAAAGATTTGTCTGATCTGCTGGCAGAGAAAATCCGTTCCGGAAAATATCCGAAAAACAAAAGTGGAGAGATCCTGCGTGGTCAGGACAAAAACGTGCTGCAGTTTCTGGAGCGTAATGCAAGAGAACCAGAGCCGGAAGAAAAACCGAAATGGAAAAAATTCCTTCCCGTCGGTATCATTGTTGCGGCAGTCGTTCTCATCGCGGCCGGAGTTTTTGTATGGCAGAGGTCAAGTTCGGATACAGATTCCGGTACAAATACGGAAAGTACGGATACAGAAAGCACAGACGCGGATTCTTCCGCAGAAGATGCAGATTCTGACAGTTCCTACTCTACGGATACAAGCCTGACTGTGGAGGACGGCGACACGGTGAATATCGATTACACGGGATATGTCGATGACGTCGCATTTGACGGAGGAAGTACAAACGGTGCAGGAGCAGACCTGACAATTGGTTCGGGTACATATATTGATGACTTTGAGGAACAACTGATCGGATATCATGTGGGAGACACCGTCACGGTCAATGTCACGTTCCCGGAAGACTACGGAAATGAAGAATTGAATGGAAAGGACGCCGTATTCGAAGTCACGATCAATGGCATCTACGAGTAATAATACAAGTATGGCGGGATCACAGATTCCGCCATACTTCTTTTACTGTTTCCATATCCATCTGCTGCTCAATCTGGTTTACGATCTTTGTGCTGTTGACATTCGCTACCGTAACGTCCTCTCTTGCCATCCAGATATAGCATACGAAGCAGATCATTGCAATAGCACTGCGTATGTACAAACTACTCTTCGGCTGTTCCTGCTTTTCCCCGTATAATTCATTATACAGGCTGCCGTACCGCGGGTGAACGGCAGGAACATTCTCTGCACTGCCAAGCATCCGCTTCGACTGACGCAGCAGTTCACGCCGACGTTCTGCCTGGTCCATATCGGCCATAATCACACACTCCTATACTACTACTGTTACTGTAGCATATGTTTGTCTGAATGTGGTTAGAACTGCCGGAATGTATTTCCTACCGGTCTGCAAGCTCATTCGTAATATCTTCCCAGGTCACTCCTTTTTCGACCATCAGTACCATCATATGGTAGAGAAAATCGGAAATTTCGTACTTCACTTCCTCCGGGTTCGGATTTTTCGCCGCAATGACGATCTCCGTTGCCTCCTCGCCAACTTTTTTCAGAATCTTGTCAATGCCCTTTTCGAAGAGGTAATTCGTATAAGATCCCTCTTTCGGGTTTTTCTTGCGGTCTGAAATGGTATCGTATACCGATTCAAATATCTGGAGCGGGTTTTTGGTGTCCACATCGTTTCCGACGATCTGCTGGAAGAAGCAGCTTCGGTTTCCGGTATGGCAGGCGGCGCCGATCTGCTCTACTTTTGCAAGGAGCGTGTCTTTGTCGCAGTCTACCGTAAGTGATTTTACATACTGGTAATGTCCGGAAGTCTCCCCCTTGACCCAGCGTTCCTGCCGGCTCCGGCTGAAATAAGTCATTCTGCCGGATTTTACGGTATGTTCGAAAGCATCCTCGTTCATATAGGCGAGCATCAGCACTTCGCCGGTCTTGTAATCCTGGGTGATCACCGGGATCAGACCGTCGGAATTGAGCTTTAGTTCCGAAAAATCCAAGATGCTTTCGAAAGAGGTCATCTTGATACCTTCTTTCGCGCAGACTGCCTTGAACTCATCAAAATTCATATCCTGACGGCTGATGAATAAGCCGGACACGCCCTTGACGCCGCGCGACTTCAGAATCCGGAGAATTTCAGATTCCTCCATCGTATCGGTCACCACGACACAGGGAATCTCTGTTACATTTTCTACAGACGCCAGATCCAGGCGGTGCATGAATACAAGTTCACTGCTGTACTCTTCGATGAGGTGCTGCTGCTTGAAGAGCTGGTCAAAATCATTCATGGATACGGCAATCCGTTCTTTTCCGAACCGGCTCGCTGCGTCTGCAAGAAGATCTCCGGCAGAGGCCTTCGAAAGATTCAGCATGGCGCGTTTCGCACCGGCATACAGAATCTTTTTTACGTCTTCCAGACGGCGGATATTGCCGCCTGCGACCATCGGGATTCCGATCACGCGGTTCATCTTCCGCATCAGTTCAATGGATTCTTCATGTTCATCATCCGAGTCGGACAGGTCAAACACGAGAAGTTCGTCCGCGCCCTGCTCTCCGTATTTTTTCGCGAGCGCAACGACATCGTCCGCGATCACGGTTCTGTCGTCAAACCACCGTACTGCCTTTCCGTTGTCAATCAATATACAAGGGGTTAATCTTTTATAGCTCATCATTTCCCTGCTCCTTTATAAACTTCCTTTTGTAGACCATACCTGCTCCATACGCGGTTCCGCCATCGTCGCCATATCCAGCGCTTTCCCGAACGCTTTAAACAGTGCTTCCGCCATATGGTGACTGTTTTTGCCGTCAAGGATCTTCAGATGCAGGTTCATTGCCGCACTGTAGCTGACGGCATAAAAAAATTCATGGATCGTCTCAGTGTCCAGTCCGCCGAGCTTCTCTGTCGGGAAAGCTGCGTCAAAATTCAGGTAAGGGCGTCCGGACAGATCGACCGCGCACAGAGCCAGCGTCTCGTCCATCGGAAGAAGAAAATGACCGTACCGCCGGATGCCTGCTTTGTCTACGAGTGCATCGGCAATCGCATGTCCCAGCACGATACCGGTATCTTCCACCGTGTGATGGCAGTCGACGTCCAGATCGCCTTTTGCCGTTACATCAAGATCAAACAGACCATGGCGGGCAAATCCGTTCAGCATATGGTCAAAAAACGGGATGCCGGTGTCGATATTCGTCTTTCCGCTGCCATCCAGACAGATGGTGATGCTGATCTCTGTTTCCTTTGTGCTTCTTATACAGCTTCCGGTTCTATTGGGCTGCATGGAAATCCCTCCCGTCTATTTCTCATTTTCAAATCGTACACGGATTGAGTTTGCATGGGCGGTCAGATGCTCTGCCTCCGCGAATGATTCAATGTCTTTGTGGACCGCTTGGAGTGCCTCTTTGGAATAGTAGATGATGCTGGATTTCTTCAGGAAATCATCTACAGATAACGGCGAGAAGAACTTCGCGGTTCCGTTGGTCGGCAGAATATGATTTGGTCCTGCAAAATAATCGCCCAGCGGCTCGCTGCTGTATTCGCCGATAAAAATCGCGCCGGCGTTCCGGATCTTCGTCATGACTTCGAACGGGTTCGCTGTCACGATCTCCAGATGTTCGGAGGCAATCTCACTTGCGGCGGCAATGGCGTCTTCCATCGTGTCTGCAACGAGGATATGCCCATAATGATCCAGGGATTTCCGGATGATCTCGGATCTGGACAGCACCTTCAGATACTCTTCTGTTTCATCGGAAACTTTCTGCGCCAGTTCCATACTTGTTGTGACAAGGATCGCCGACGCCAGTTCGTCATGCTCGGCCTGGGAGAGCAGATCCGCGGCAACATAATGCGGGGAGGCCGTTTCGTCGGCGAGCACAAGGATTTCGCTTGGCCCCGCAATGGAATCAATACTGACATGTCCGTACACGGCTTTTTTCGCCAGCGCCACATAGATATTTCCCGGTCCGACGATCTTATCCGCTTTCGGGATACTCTCCGTCCCATATGCCAGTGCGCCGATCGCCTGGGCGCCGCCCACCTTATAGATGACGTCCGCTCCGGCTTCCTTGGCTGCTACCAGGGTGTGCGGATTGACTTTTCCGTCTTTTCCCGGCGGCGTCACCATCAGAATCTCATCGACTCCGGCCACCTTTGCCGGGACGATGTTCATCAGAACGGAAGAAGGATACGCTGCTTTCCCGCCCGGTACATAGACGCCCACACGATGCAGCGGAGTCACTTTCTGCCCGAGGATCGTGCCGTCCGGCTTGCTGTCAAACCAACTGTACTGCATCTGCTTCTCGTGGTAAGAACGGATATTTGCAAGCGACTTCCGAATGATCCCAAGCAGTTCGTCTCCGACCATGGCGTATGCTTCGCGGATCTCTTCCTCGGTGACACGCAGCGTTTCTGCCGTAATCTCTGCTTTGTCAAATTGTCTGGTGTAAGCGAATACCGCTTCATCTTTTCTTTCCCTGACGTTATCCAGGATCTCCTGCACACTGGATTCGTATGCTGAGTAGCTGTTCGGACTGCGTTTCAGCAGATCTTCCAGCAGATTGTTTTTTGTGGTTTCGTCTAATCTTTCAATTCGCATAGTATATTATCCCTCCTGTATCAGACTGCGCAGATCTGTGATCAGTTTCCGGATCCGGTCATTTTCCATCCGCATACTGACCGGATTTACGATCATCCGTGCAGACAGCGGGCATACCTCTTCCAGAACGACCAGACCGTTTTCCTTGAGTGTAGAACCCGTTTCCACAATATCAACGATGACTTCCGACAGTCCGACGATCGGAGCCAGTTCAATGGAACCATTCATCTTGATGAGCTCTACGGTCTGATTTTTTTTGTTATAGAAATAATCCTTCGCAATATTTGGATATTTCGTTGCAACCCGGATCAGTTCCCGGTGTTTCAGCAGTTCTCCTGCGCTTTCATACCCGCAGACGCACATCCGGCACTTTCCGAAACCGAGATCCAGCACTTCATGGACCTGTCTGCCTTCCTCAATGATCGTATCCCTTCCGGTCACTCCGATGTCCGCAGCTCCGTATTCCACATAGGTGGGGACATCCGGTCCTTTCGCAAGGAAGAATTTTAATTTCAATTCTTCGTTTACAAAGATCAGCTTCCGGGAATCCTTTTCCTTCATCTCCTCGCAGGTAACGCCGATCTGTTCCAGCATCTTCAGGGTATCCTTCGCCAGCCTTCCCTTTGTCAGTGCAAATGTCAAATATCTCATTTTTCCATCATCCTCTGCCCTATTTTATTTATGAACTTCCTTTTTGCATACCGTCTGTTTTTACTCTTCGTTACCGGCATTGACGCGTTTTTCTTTTCCGGTTTTGAAGTTCACCATATCAATTGTCATATCGTCATACAGGTAAAGCATACTGACCGTATGATTCTGCAGAGCGTATGCTTTGTAGCGTTCCTTTGAATCGTCAGAACTGCGCTTTAAAAGCTGGACACACTTCCCCTTTGCGCGGAAATCCCTGGCAAGGGAGACGGCCCATTTCAATGTCTTTTCCGTATAGACGATCAGATGAAGCTGGCTGGTTTTTACCGGAATCTTCTGCCGGTTCAGAGCATTCATCAATTCATCGATGATCACGGCAAAACCGATGGACGGCGTCTGCTTTCCGAACTTTTCCAGAAGATGGTCATACCGGCCGCCCCGGGCGATGGCGTCCCCGGTTCCATATGTATATGCACGGAAAATGATTCCGGTATAATAGCCGTAATTTCCGCTCATGCTCATATCAAATGTGATGTGCTTCTCCACGCCATAGACAGTCAGCAGCTTGTAGATCTCCAGAAGCCGGGCAATCGCCAGTCTTGCACGGTCGCTGGAAGTAATCTCCGCCGCCTGCTTGAGTACCTCAATGCCGCCCATGAGTTCCGGGAGCGCGCCAAATGCCCTGCGCACAGAGGGATCCACTTTCTCATCGTCCAGGATCTCATCCACGCCGAAGAAATTGCGGTTGGTGATTAGCGTATACAGCTCTTCTTTTTTTTCGTCCTCCAGACCGGTTGCAGACATCAGACTCTTGAGGAAATCCACATGTCCGATGCTGACCTGAAAATCTTTGAGTCCGACCTTTTTCAGACCGTCCACGACCATGGCGATCATCTCGGCATCCGCCTCGGTCGAATCCTCTCCGATCAATTCCGCTCCAAGCTGTGTGTTCTCCTTGAGACGGCCCTGATAGCTGGAGTGGTTGATGAACGTGTTGCCGACGTAACAGAGACGGATCGGCTGTTCTTCCGATTCAAACAGCGTTGCTGCCGCTCTCGCCACAGAAGGTGTGATATCCGGGCGCAGCACAAGTGTATTTCCCTCTCTGTCAAAAAACTTGTATAATTCCCGCGTGGAAATCGTGCCGACTTCCTTGCGGAACACGTCAAAATATTCAAAAGTCGGAGTCTGGATATCCTGATATCCGTACAAATGCAGTACATTATGAAAATGTTCCTGTACCGCCAGTTTTTTTCTGCATTCTGAATGATAGATATCCCGGACGCCCTCCGGTGTATGTAATTTTTGTTCCATCCTGATCATCCTCTCTGTTGCCATGCACTTTAATGCAGTGCATTGTTAAAATCACATGCTATTATACGAAGATTTGGCGGACTTGTCAATCTCTGTCGTCCCGCATATCCAAATCTTTTTGCAGATAGTTCAGATAAGGCACAAATGCCTGGTGTTTCCATTCTATAAAATAGTCCGGATCCAGTTCCTCAAAGCGGAAACTTTTCCGTCCGCCCTTCTGGGCACGTTCCCAGTAACGGCAGATCTCACGGTAACGCATATAATACAATGCGTCTTTTTCCGTGTAATACAGGATCAGGAACGAAATACCGCCCTGCTTCTCGAATTTATCCATAAATATCATCTGATGTTCATGGATATTCTGCAGAGGAAACGTATCAGCGGCGCATTCCTTTGCGTCAAAGCAGACCGGGATCCCCTGCACGGCGCCGATATAGTCCACCGTACTGATCTTATCAAAATAGGCCAGTGTGATATGGCGGTGCTCCTTGTCGATCTGTACGGGGGTGATCGGAGTCGGTATTTTCTGGATCAGCGCGAGTCCCAGTTCATCGTAATGCTCATTGGTCCGGTTGATCATATCTTCCAGCGTGGAACCTCTGAGTCCTCTTGAATTCCATGTCGCCATTACATCACCCCTTTATCACGGCAGATCTTACAGAATAAAGCCGGAGGCTTAGCAGTAAATTCGTGGCCGCCCAGGTAGGACAATATTCCTTTCGATTCCGGCATTACCAGACGATGCGCATGAAGCAGCTGGGATTTTAGTCCGTATTCCTTCTGATACGGTTCATTGACACGGCGGCTTCCATATTTATGGTCACCGATCAGCGGATGCCCCGCAGATGCGAGATGCGCCCGGATTTGGTGGGATTTGCCTGTGATCAGGTGAACTTCTAAAAGCGTGGCATCCTCTCCGGCGCAAAGCGGGCGAAACGCCGTCTCGATCCGGGTGCTGTTCGGAACTTCTTTCTGTATCACCTGCACCTTGTTCGTATGCGTGTCTTTTATCAGGTATCCGTTCAGGTGAGAGCTGTCACGGATCACGCCGTCCACAAGACAGAGATAATATTTTTCAACGGTACGTTCCTTGAAAAAACGGTTTAATTCCTGCAGGGCGGCCGTGCTTTTTCCTGCCGCCAGGATCCCGCTCGTATTCCGGTCCAGACGGTTGCAGATGCCGGGACGGAATACCGCCCGGTCCTGACCGGAGAGCTGTCCGCTTTCCATCAGGTATGACGTCAGCAGCTCTACGGCAGATATATCGCCTTCTTTTGCTTTCTGCGAGAGCATCCCGACAGGTTTGTTGATCAGAAGGATCTGGTCGTCCTCATATAAGATGAGCTCCCGCTTCAGGCTTCTGCCGCAATGTCCGGCTGTCTGCTTCCCGAAAGAAGAGGAAAAGGCGGATATGGTATCGTCTGACAGAAATAACCGGATCGCATCTCCGGCGCATAGCCGTTCATTTCCCGCACACTTTTTTCCGTTTAGTGTGATATTTTTTTTCCGCATCATTTTATAGAGAAAGCTCTTCGGCGCCTGATCCAGATATTTCCCGAGAAATCTGTCCAGACGCTGTCCGGCTTCCTGCGCGGTTACTGTTACAGTCTGCATAGTTTCCTCTGTTCCTATAGTGAGATATTCAAAAGCAGCCTGCGGATGGATTCTTCGTGTTCTTTCGTGTCGTTTTGCTCCACTGCCTGAATATTGTCCAGACCTTCCGCTCTTGCTAGAAATGCAGAATACTGGTCAAACAGCTTTACCGTGACGCTTGTAAATCCATTCGTCCGCAGCATGGTCCAAATGTGATTGGTGGTATATTTCAGGTCAGTTTTTTTGTCCGAAATATAGCCGAATACCTTGTCGCCGGAAATTACGATGCAGGTGACCGGCATGATTTTATCTTCACTTGTTAAGACCAGATCAAAGACCGTCGTCAGATGCGTTGTCTTTTCCGTAATTTCGCGTGCCAGGTCTTCGCTGACCGAATGGTACTTCCATCGTGTGATCACACTGACCAGAACCCGTGCCGCCGGAAGACAGCATACAATAGCCAGTATGGTCAGCAGATTTTCTCTGGATCCGGTTGTAATGTATCCGGCCAGCAGGAGTCCGGCGATGATGACCACCCAGACGATCACCCACAAAATCTCTGTTTTCTTTTTATAGTCCAGATAACCGGCGTTTCCTTTGCGTATTTTTTTCATTCGTAATTCTCCTTTGTCTGTCATCCGATCACACGCACGACCAGGTCAGTGGGCAGGATTTTTGCAGCCGCATGTGCTGCTTTGATCGGCAGTCCGTAAACAGAAATACTCTTTCCTGCCCGGGAATCGAGAAGCGCTTTGCGCACGACGTCAGGCGCTTTTACCAGTGTCATTTTTTTGAATACATTCTGCAGTTCTCCTGCCACATCGAAAAATTCTGTTTCAACCGGTCCGGGGCAGACAGCCGTGACACAGATTCCCTTCTCACGCAGTTCGGCGCCCAGTCCTCTGGAAAAACTTAACACATACGATTTGGTTGCGGCATACACGGTAAGCTGCGGCTGCGGACTAAACGCTGCAGCAGACGCCAGATTGATGATTCTGCTTCCGCGCGTCAGATACGGCATGCATGTAAACGTCATGCGGGAGAGCGCGATGCAGTTCAGATCAATCATCTGAAGCTGGATTTTCCGATCTTCTTCTAAAATATCTTCTACGGTTCCGCTTTTCCCGAAACCGGCGGCATTGACCAGCATCCGCACATCCGGGTGTTCTCTCAGAAGCGCTTTTTTTAACTGGACATAAACCTGCTTATGAAGCAGATCGCCGTCAAAGATCCGGATCGGGACGGCAGATATGTTCCGGAGTTGTTCCAGACGTTCCCTTCTTCGTGCGATCACCCAGATCTCATCCAAGTTTTTATAAAAGTGTCCGATTTGTTTTACAAATTCTCGTCCGATGCCTGAAGAAGCGCCGGTTACAATTACGATTCTCATAGTATCACCTCTGGTTTATTGTTTGTTTCCCCGACTCAGATTTTCACATTCCGTTTCAGTCAGCCTGCGGTACTCTCCCGGAGCAAGCGCCTCGTCCAGCAAAAGCGGTCCCATCTGCAGGCGCTTCAGATACAGTACCTTTTTCCCGACTGCTTCGAACATCCGCTTGATCTGATGAAATTTTCCTTCACAGACCGTCACTTCAATCTCCGATATGACCGTGCCGCTTTCTTCTGCGGTCCGCAGAATCCGCAGGTCTGCCGGCAGCGTTGGTTTTGCTTCTCCGATATCCACGCCCCGGCGAAATGCCGTTACATCTTCTTCCGTCACGTGTCCCAGAATTTTCGCATAATAAACTTTGTCCACATGTCTGCGCGGAGACAGCAGGCGGTGTGCGAGCTGCCCGTCATTTGTGATCAGCAGGAGTCCTTCCGTATTGCGGTCCAGCCTTCCCACAGGAAACAGATCATTGCGCTGACGCTCCCCGATCAGATCGACTGCCGTCTGTTCCCGGCGGTCCTCACTTGCGGAAATAACGCCCGCCGGCTTGTTGAGCATATAATATTCATACCGGATATAGGCGACCGGGGCATTTTGGAACACGACCCGGTCTTGCTCCGTGTCAATACTGCGCTCCGGATGCTTTTCCACTGCGCCGTTTACCGACGCAAGTCCTCTGCGGACCGCTTTTTTGATCTCACTGCGTGTTCCCAGTCCCATGTCTGAAAGATATTTGTCCAGCCTGAGCTTCATGATATCCACCTCCAGCCGGGCAGATACTTATTCTTTATAGTCTGATTAGCCAGTTTTCCGAATCCGAGCGGAAAACCGTCCACACAGATCAGATACCAGCCTTTCTCTTTCGGGTGGACGATGTCTTCCACATCCAGCGTCTCGCCCCGGAGATACCGGATCACACGGATGTCGGATGCAGAGAAATCCAGTATTCGTGGATATTCCTCTTTTTTCAGGCACATGGCAAGTGCCTGGCTTGGCTCAAAACGGTTCTTTTTCAGTTCGCCGAGCAGCAGACCGGAGCGCAGAAAATGGATGCCGCTCAGATCCGGCAGGTCTTCCGGCATATAATACACCCGGTTTTCCCGGAAATCCAGCCGTCCTTGATCAATCTCCCATGTGATCTCCTGGAGAAACGCTTCCAGTTCCTCCGGGATCTTCTTCCGTGTCCGGAGTTCATTTCCGCTTCCACGCCGCTTTGCCTTTTGCTCATCTTCCGCTGCTATGTCTGATTCTGATTTTTTCAGTAGTGCAAGATAATGCCCTTCTCCCTGCATCTTATGCGGAAAGATCCGTACCGTTTTTTTGAGATCCTCCCGGTGTTCTTTCGTGTATTCCGGCCTTCCTGTGCAAAATCCCGAATATCCGTCCATCTCACAGATCGTAAATTCCGGACAATGCTCCAGCAGATATTCGATCGTCTGCTCGTTCTCCAGCGGATCAAACGTACATGTGGAATACAGAAGCATTCCTCCCGGACGTAGCATGGACGCCGCCTGCAGGATGATGCTTCGCTGCAGACGGGAAAAGTATTCCGGGCCATGCTCTTCCCATGCTTTTACCATCTTTCGGTCCTTCCGGAACATCCCCTCTCCGGAGCAGGGGGCGTCGATTAGAATCTTGTCAAAATATGCAGGGAAGTATCCGGCGAGTTTACCGGGTTCCTCGCTTACGACCAGCATATTTTTTGTCCCGAACAGCTCCAGATTCTTCAGTAGACCTTTTGCCCGGGAACTGCTGATATCGTTTGCGACAAGGACTCCGGATCCCTGCAGCCGGGATGCGAGTTCCGTTGCTTTCCCGCCCGGCGCCGCACAGAGATCAAGTACACGTTCCCCGGGAAAAACCGGGAGCCGGTCTGCGGGAGTCATAGCGCTTGGCTCCTGTAGATAATACAGTCCGGCGGCATAGTAGGGATGCTTTGCCGGGGCGTACCGGTCCCCGTCGTAATAAAAACCGTTGGAAATCCACGGAACCTTTTTCAGCGGCCAAGGAGCGATCTTCTGAAATTCTGCAGCGGAAATCTTTGCCGTATTTACCCGAAGGCCATAATAGCGCGGTTCGTCATAGCACCGCAGATACGCCGGATACTCATCGCCCAGCAGGTCTTTCATCTTCTTTTCAAATGTGTCTGGTAAGGATATCATTGGTTCCTCCGCCTTATCTGCATTGTCTTAAAATCTCTTTCAGCACTTCCCATGTCTTCTGCGTGGATTCGATGCTCAGCCGTTCATGGTAGGAGTGAATATCATACATCTGTGGACCAAAAGAAATGCAGTCCAGTTCCGGTTTCTTTCCACTGAGCAGACCACATTCCAGTCCTGCGTGGATCGTGAGGATCTCCGGGCGCGCGCCGAATACTTTTTCGTATGCGTCTGCCGCGATCGGGCGGATCCGGGATTCTTCTTTATACATCCATGCCGGATATTCGCTCTCGATCTGATAGGTCCCGCCAAGCATTTCACACCAGTTGATCAGCTTTTCTTTCATCTCTGTAATCTTTGACGCGGCGCTGCTTCGGACAAGGAAACCAAAAAGCAGATGTTCCTCATCGGTCGCAACGACGCCGAGGTTGTCTGACGTCTCTACCAGACCGTCCAGAGAGCGGCTGTATTCGTATACCCCGTTCGGACAGTTCAATAAAAATGTCAGTACCTTTTTCTGCAGCGCATCTGTCATCGTCCGGAAACTGCCCTTCTGACATACATGTACCTCAAGATCAATCCCCGGTTCATCATGCAGAAATTCTGCTTTCCACACCTGCAGCATGTGTTCGGCAACACTTTTTATCCGGTCCGGGTCATCTGTTACAAGTCCGATCCGGCAGGAGGACGGGATCACATTATCCTTTGCTCCTCCGTTTAGTTCACACAGGGAAAAAGAAACTTCCTGCTGCATATGATACAGAAGCCGTCCGGCCAGTTTGTTCGCATTTCCACGCTGACAGTCGATCTCCACGCCGGAATGTCCGCCCTTTAAGCCGCGGATCTCCAGATTTACAAGCGTTCCTTCTGTGGTCTTCTGTTCCAGCAGAAGACGCAGGTCAAAGCGGAATCCGCCGGCACATCCGGCCGTCAGCACACCCTCATCTTCGGAGTCAAGATTCAGCAGCATCTTCCCTTCCAGCGGAGTCAGGTCCACATTCATCGCCCCGGTCATACCGACTTCCTCATCGACCGTAAACAGCGCTTCGATCGGCGGGTGTTCCAGTGTATCGCTGTCAAGAACAGCAAGCGCCATCGCAATCGCAATCCCGTCGTCGCCGCCAAGCGTCGTATCCTTTGCCTTTACAAAACCATCTTCGATATAAAGCTTAAGAGGATCATGCAGAAAATCATGATCGGAATCATCCGTCTTTTCACATACCATATCAAGATGTCCCTGAATGATGACCGGCTCGCTCATCTCATACCCCTGTGTGCCCGGTTTTTTAATGATGACATTATTCCATTCGTCCTGGATCACCTCCAGAGAACGCTCTTTTGCAAATCTGACACAGTAATCGCTTACTTCCTTTGTATGAAAAGTCCCGCGCGGGATTTTGCTGAGTTCTTCAAAAAAATAAAAAACTTCTTTGGGTTCTGTGTTATCCAAAACTGCCATTTTTCTACCCCTTTCCGGTTGTGTTAATTTTGAAACCCTGGTATCATTGTGTCACAGAGGACATAAAAAATCAAGCCGTTTCATATATCTTTCATAAGAATGCTTTGATTACAGAGTTCGCTATGAAATATTCGATTGCAGCAGTGATGTCTGTATTCCTTTTTCTCTGTATGCTCCTTGCGCCGGGAGTAGTGTTTGAAGGCGCGTGCAGTGGTCTTCTGCTCTGGTTTCATACCGTGCTTCCGACCTTGTTCCCCTTCCTGGCCGTCAGCAATCTCCTCCTTATGACGGGAAGTATCCGTTACATATCCGATGCAGTCGGCGGGATCTTCGCCCGATTGTTCGGCGTTTCCAAAAACGGCAGTTTTTGTGTGCTTGCCGGTTTTCTGTGCGGTTATCCGGTCGGAGCAAAGATGGCAGCCGATCTTGTATGTGAAGGCTACATATCCAAAAAAGAAGGGGAATATCTGCTGTCCTTCTGTAATAATACAAGTCCTTCGTTTATTATGAATTTTCTTGTCCTGAAAACGCTGGGGCGAAAGGATCTGCTTATGCCGACGCTGGCAATCCTGCTGCTCTCCCCGGTTCTTGTAAGCCTTTTTACCCGCAGGATATACCGGAGGGGTGAATCCGAATCTACGTTTTTTTCTCCCGGACAGACCGGCGGCGGGTATGCCGGAAACAGAAAACGACCGGATCCGCATCCGGAGAGTGGCGGCCACTTCCTTAAGCTTCTTGACAAGAGCATCATGGACAGCTTTGAAACGCTGGTAAAGATCGGCGGGTACATCATACTGTTCTCCGTGTTACTGACACTTTTGCAAAATCTGCCGATCCATACTTCCGCATTCACCTGTCTGCTGTCACTGTTAGAAATTACAAACGGGACGGTGATCCTGGGTGGTCTTGCTCTTTCATTTCGGATACAGTATCCAATGCTTCTGTTTCTGAATGCATTCGGAGGATTATGCGCTGCCGCACAGACGCAGTGTATGATTCAGAGAGCCGGCCTGCCGTTTGTTCCTTATCTCATAGAAAAACTGGCAGCCGCGCTGACTGCCAGTCTGTTAGGTACGCTGTATCTGTTACTATTCTAAATTATTCTAAATCGTTGTCCTGGCGGATATATTCTTCGGAATCTTCCGCCGGAATATCCAGCGATGCTCGGTTCGTCCTGACAACGTCGTAACATTCCTGAAGGGAATTCATTAATCCGTCATACTTGCTGGAATACGTATCCAGTGCATGTCCGATGATGCTCTCTGCGTTGGCGAGCAGATCGTCTGTGTACTGGATCGCACCGATCCGGATCTCGTTCGCGTCTGCCGTAGCGTTATCCACGATCTCCTGCGCCTGTGCGGTCGCCTGCGTCACGATGTCATTCGCTTGCGCGTAGGCCTGCTGCATGATCTCATGCTCACTGACGAGTTCTGTTGTCTGTGTCTGCGCTTCCTCAAGAAGTGCGTCAGCCTTTGCCTGTGCATCTGCAATAATAGCGTCCCGGTTCGCGATGATCTTCTGGTAACGCTTGATCTCATCCGGAGTCTTCATGCGAAGCTCCCGGAGTAATTCGTCCAGATGTTCTTTATCCACAATGATCTTTGTCGTTGAAAACGGCTGGTACTTGCAGTCCTTATCAATGTACTCTTCAATCTCTTCGATAATCTGTTCAATACGGCTGCTCATGATTACACTCTCCTTTTCTCTTTCATCTTCTGCTCCAGCTCACGGGCCACTGCCTCCGGCACAAATTGTGATACATCTCCCCCACAGGCAGCGATCTCTTTTACAGTTGTAGAGCTCAAGTAGGAATATTCCATACTTGTTGTAAAAAAAATGGTTTCTACATCCGGCCCCAGCTTATGGTTTGTCTGGGACATCTGCAGTTCATATTCAAAATCGGTGATTGCACGCAGTCCCCGGATCACCAGCTTTGCGTCCAGCTTATCCGCAAGATCGACTAGCAGTCCTTCGAACGGTACAATCTCCACATTGGGTAAGTCTTTTGTCACTTCCTCTAACATTTTAACACGTTCTTCTACAGAAAACAACGGCATTTTCGCATTATTCTTCAACACTCCGACAAACAGTTTATCTACGATCTTGCAGGATCTTTTTATGACATCCAGATGTCCGTATGTAACCGGATCGAAACTGCCGGGATAAATTGCCCTTAACATACTTCTACTTTTCCTCCTTTTTCCAGAAAAACATGTTTGTTCGTCTTATAGATCTTCTCCCGGATCATGGAAAACCCAAGTTCAGATAAATAGGAAAAATCCGTGTTCTTCGAGGCCTCAACGATTAGGACGGTATCTTCGCAGATCAGCGAGGAATCCGACAGATAGGTCAGCACCCTCTTTTCCAGCTCCTGATTATAAGGCGGATCCATAAAAATAAAGTCAAAACACTTTTCGCCCTCCATCTGGTAAAGCGCAGTCATCACATCTCTTGTCAGTGTGACCGCCTTCTTATCCAGTCCGGTATGCCGCAGGTTTTCCTTGATGCACGCCATTGCTTTTGGGTTGCTCTCCACAAATACCGCCTCTTTCGCACCGCGGCTGAGTGCTTCGATCCCGATGCCGCCGCTGCCGCTGAAAAGATCCAGAAAAACAGCGTCATAAATGGAAGGCGACAGGATATTAAATAATGTCTCCTTGATCCGGTCCGTGGTCGGTCTTGTATCGGTACCCTCCAGAGTCTTTAGTTGTAAGCGCTTTGCACTTCCTGCGATCACTCTCATAATTGGTCAACGGTCCTTTCAGCGTCTGGTATACTGGATCCCATTTGCAGATCCATGTCTGACTATGGAGAATTTTAGCAGAAAAAAGCGTCAAGGTCAATCCTTGGCGCCTTTTTCTTCACATTTTCTGCTTATTTCCCAGCCATCTGTTTTTCCTGCTGTTCAATCATCTTCTTTACCATATATCCTCCGACAGAACCATTCTGCTTCGAAGTCAGGTCTCCGTTGTATCCTTCTGACAACGGCACTCCAAGTTCGTTTGCCACCTCGTACTTGAATTTGTCCAGTGCACCCTTTGCTTCCGGCACGGCTGTCCGGTTAGATGAACGACTTGCCATTTTTGTTTTCCTCCTTTTGCAACTTTTCTGTAACTTTTCTCTGTTACGTTTTTTGATTTTGTAACTATTTGTTACACCCATAGTATGTGGAGGTTTTCTTTAAATACTCTGGAAGTTCCTGCCGTTTCCGGTATTTTTTGAGATTTCATTTTTTATCGCCTGATGTTCCTCGTCTGACAGGTCAGGATCCGACGCGAGCAGTTCACCTGCCGCCGAAGCAGCGCTTTTGAGAAGCTCGGAATCCTGAAATACGTCGCCGAGCTGAAAATCAAGCAGACCGCTCTGACGGATGCCAAACACGTCGCCGGGGCCGCGAAGACGGAGGTCTTCTTTTGCGATGTAGAAACCGTCATTAGAGTGGTTGAGAATCTCAAGCCGTTCTTTTGTCTCTTTTGACCGGGATGCAGTCATAAAAATACAATAGGACTGATGCGTTCCGCGCCCGACACGTCCGCGGAGCTGATGGAGCTGCGCAAGGCCAAAACGTTCGGCGTTTTCTATCAGCATGACCGTAGCGTTCGGTACATCGATCCCGACTTCGATCACCGTGGTGGAGACAAGCACCTGTATTTCGTTTCGGGCGAACGCCGACATGATTTCATCTTTTTGTGTCTGTTTCATTTTTCCGTGCAGACAGCAGACCTTGATTCCGGAACCGAGCGCATCCTGCAGCAATTCGGTATAATCGGTGACATTTTCTGCTTCCAGAGTTTCACTTTCTTCCACCATCGGACAGATCACATAGCACTGGCGCCCAAAAGAAATCTGCTTTTTCATAAACTGATACGCAGTATTCCGGTATCCGGTATCTACAACACAGTTTTTGACCGGCAGACGGTTCTTCGGTACTTCATCAATGATGGAAATATCAAGATCACCATACAGGATCATGGCAAGTGTCCGCGGGATCGGAGTCGCGCTCATGACAAGAATATGGGGGCAGATGCCTTTTCCGGCAAGCTGTTCCCTTTGTTTCACCCCGAAACGGTGCTGTTCGTCTGTCACGACAAGCGCGAGATTTTTGTAGGAAACATTCCCCTGAATCAAAGCATGGGTTCCGATGATGAGATCCGTCTCACCCGAGGCGATCCGTGCGCAGGTTTCTTTCTTTTGCTTTGCTGTCATGGAACCGGTCAGAAGCTCTGCCCTCAGCGGGACATGCGAAGATTCCAGCATCGAGGTGATATTCTTGTAATGCTGGTATGCCAGCACTTCGGTCGGCGCCATCATTGCCGCCTGATAGCCGTTCAGTCCTGCGAACATCATTGCCAGCAGGGCAACGACCGTCTTACCGGAACCGACATCCCCCTGTATGAGCCGCGACATCACATGAATCCCCGTCATATCCTGACGGATTTCCCGCCAGACCCGCTTCTGCGCGTCTGTCAGCTCATAGGGAAGAGACGCCAGAAAATCCTGAATCTCCGGCTGCTCCCGAAAACAATAGTGATTGAGCACTTGACCGTCGGAATTCTTCATGATGCGGAGGGATAAAACAAACAGAAGAAACTCCTCAAACACGAGCCGTTCCCGTGCATGATAGAATTCCTCCTTTGTTTCCGGAAAATGGATTCCCCGCAGAGCCTCCCGATATCCGGCAAGATGGTATTTTTCCGTCACCGAGGCCGGAAGGATTCCGTTCCCCACATCATAATTCTCCAATGCCTGACGGACTGCCTTTGTGACCATATTGTTAGTCAGTCCGGTGCATAATGGATAGACCGGCTGCATGGAGTGCTGCTTTTCCAGATATTTGGAACTTGGGTAGAATATTTCCGGCTGCTCCATAACAAGACCATCCTTCTTGCGGACGATTCTTCCCCGCAGCGTAATTACACCGCCGCGGGACAGTGTATTTCTGAGAAACGGCATCCGGTACCAGATTACTTTTAATGTTCCTGTGAGATCTTTCAGATACAAGGTGGTAATCTGCATCTTTGGACTTCCACCGACCTGTACCCGTCCGTAAATCGCTCCGGTAACAGTCATGATCCGCCCTTCTTCGAGGTCGCCCACCGTTACCGGATCTTCATATACATCATATCCGCGGGGGTAATACCGGAGAAGATCGCCAACGGTATCAATTCCCGCCTTATGAAATAATTGTGCAGTTTTCTCACCGATCCCCTTCAGGGAAGTGATCTTATTCGACAGACGCGACATAATAGTAGATCGGCTGTCCGCCGCAATGTAAATCAACGTCCGCATCCGGATACTGTTCGGCTACTTCTGCCGCAAACTGCTCTGCGTCCTCCGCAGAAATATCCTCACCGTAATATAAGGTGATCAGCTCGCTTGTATCGTCTGTCATCGCGGCGAGCATTTCCTTTGCGGTTTCCTCAACAGACTGACCGACGGCAAGGATTCCCGCGTCGCCGATTCCCATGATGTCTCCCTCGTGGATCTCTTTCCCATTGATCTGGGTATCCCGAACGGCATAAGTCACCTGTCCGGTCTTTACATTTTTAATCTCTTCCAGCATCGCTTCTTCATTGGTATCCACGTCTTCATCCGGCATATAGTTGATGATGGCAGTGATTCCCTGGGGAACGGTCTTGGTCGGGATCACGATGATATCCTTGTCTTTTGTCAGATCCCTTGCCTGGTTTGCCGCCATCACGATATTTTTATTGTTCGGGAAAATGAAGATATGGCTTGCATTGACATGATCGATCGCTGTCAGCATATCTTCGGTACTCGGATTCATCGTCTGTCCGCCTTCGATGATATAATCCACACCCAGCTCACGGAAGATCTCATTCATCCCGGCGCCGATGGAAACCGTGATAAATCCCACCGGCTTATCCGGCGCTTTCTTCTGCGAAGCGTCTTCTTTTTGCTGTGCGGCAACTTTCTCGGCGTCGCGGATCAGCTTTTCCTGATGCTCCTCACGCATATTATCGATCTTCATGCGGGAGAGCTGGCCGTATGTGAGTGCTTTCTGGATCGCAAGTCCCGGATCGTTCGTGTGTACGTGTACTTTTACTACATCTTCATCTGCCACACACACGATGGAATCTCCGATCGATTCCAGATAGCTCTTGAATTCACGTTCCTCTTTCTCCGTAAATTCCTTTTGTGTCATAATAATAAATTCCGTACAGTAGCCGAATTTGATATCCGCCTCTGCCTGCGCTTCCGGTTTCACCATCTTCGTTCCGGCAGCCGATTCGATTGCACTGTAGTCGATTTCTTTTCCGCAGAATGCATCGTATGCGCCGCGAAGCACTTCAAGGAGTCCCTGTCCGCCGGAATCTACCACGCCTGCTTCCTTAAGTACCGGCAGCAGATCCGGCGTCTGATCCAGCACTTCCTTTGCATAAGAAAGGATTTCCGAAAAACATGCGTCGATATCTTCCGTTGTCTGGGCAAGTTCTTTTGCCTTCTCGGATACGCCCTTTGCCACGGTCAGGATCGTGCCTTCTTTCGGCTTCATAACTGCTTTGTATGCAGTCGCCGTCGCCCGTTCACAGGCCGCCGCCAGTATCCGGGCGTCGAGTTCTTCATAGTCCCGGATCTCTTTTGTAAATCCACGTAGAAGCTGGGACAGGATCACGCCGGAATTTCCCCGTGCTCCGCGCAGTGATCCGGATGAGATCGCCTTGGATACGGAACGCATGTCAGGATTGGTAAGATCACGAACCTCTTTTGCCGCTGACATGATCGTCAGCGTCATATTGGTTCCCGTATCGCCGTCCGGTACCGGAAACACATTCAATTCATTGATAAATTCCTTTTTTGCTTCAAGATTTGCAGCCCCTGCCAGAAACATTCTGGTAAACAACTCTGCGTTTATCGTATTCGTTGCCACGACAAGTTTCCTCCTTAATCTATCACTCTGACACCCTCAACGAAGATGTTAATTTTTTCGACTGTCATACCGGTGAATTCTTCTACTTTATATTTTACATTATTCATCAGATTGTCGGAAACCGACAGGATATTCACTCCGTATGCAACAATTACATGAAAGTTCAGGATAATGCCGTTCTCTTCCGTAATCTCCATCTGAATCCCATGCTTTAAGCTTTCCCGCTTCAGAAGCCTGACAAGACCGTCTTTCATGCTTACCGCTGCCATGCCTACGATCCCAAAGCATTCCATTGCCACGGAACCTGCATATTTCACGATTACATCCGGGCTGATCGAAATGATTCCCAGATCAGTACTCATTTTACCTTTCATCATGTATACCTCTCATTTCAAGTGGATTTCCGCATTGAATGCTTTATGATATGATATACTATCACAATCCGTTGTGATTATATACCTTTCATTCATATTTTACAATACAGACAATGCTATTTTAACATGAAAACCGGATTCTGTGAACCATAAATCCTATTTTTTTAAAATTTCACTTTCCAATTGTAAAAAAATACTTGCAATCACGCATGGTTTCTGCTAGAATATCTTTGTTGTGAGTCCGTATAAGGAATGATTTTTAATTGTTAGGAGGTGCAATGATGGCGAAATGTGCTATTTGTGAAAAGGGCGCTCATTTTGGAAATAATGTAAGCCACTCTCATAGAAGATCACCAAAGATGTGGAAATCAAACGTAAAGTCTGTTCGGGTTAAGACAGAAGGCGGAGCAAAGAGAATGTACGTATGTACATCCTGCCTGAAATCAGGACGCGTGGAACGCGCTTAGTCTACACAGATTTTAGCGGGTTATAGATGACCGCTTTGCAGATACGGAAAAAGTGAATCAGGCAGGAGAAAGTTACAGACGCTCTCCTGCCTGATTATTATTTACAGAACAAAAAATAACCGGCTCCGATAAAGATCAGAAATAATAAAATCCGAAGCAGTGACGTTGCCGGAATCAGCAGCAGAATCAGCATTCCTGCCGCGGCACAGAGCAGGGCAAAACCAATCAGACGTTTCATGGCACGAGTTCCTTTCCCGCCGGATCACCGTTACTCTACTATATGCCGCTTTCCCGGCAGTGATTCTTATTCGTTTATTCCGTTTCTCTTTTTTTCACCGTTTGCTTCGTCTATCATCTCGGACACATCTTCTTCCGTGATTTTGGTTTCCTTTTTTTCTGTGAATTTGTCAACCAGTCCGGGAACCATATCCAGAATTTTTGTGATCGTATCCTGATTTTTAATATTCACAAGCCGGACATTGCCGTCTTTGATCACCAGAACGGCGCTGGCCGTCATCTTCCCGCCGATTCCGCCCATGCCTTTTTCTTTCTTGTCGGCGTCAGACGATCCGGCGCCCAGTCCAAATGATACGTCAATCAGGGGAAGAATGGTAACGCCGCCTGTCTCGATTGCTTCACCAACCACCGTTTTTGTGGATATGATTCCGTCCATCCCATCAAATAACGCTCCTACTGTGTTTTTAAAATTTGTCGTTTCGGACATTACTGTTCTCCTCCTTCATGGAAATTAAAATTTTTGATGTCAATGACTGCCTTTCTGATGTTTTTATCGGCAAGCAGCCCGATTCCCATTGCCGCAAATATGCCGAACCGCAGCCTGCCTTCTATCTGAATCGTTCCTTCTATTACTTTCTGTTCAAAATCCGGATGAATTTCCACACTGTCTGCGGCTGCCGGATATAGCATACTGATCACGGCAAGTACATAACCGGTGAAGGCCGGATCTTCAAATCCATAGTGGACATTCGCGTTCAGCCGTTTCGGAAGCAGCCTTCGAAGCAGTTTTTTCAGCTCTGCAAGCAGTTTTTTCCATGCAGCCTGATGTACCGGATCTGTCAGGAAGTCCATGAGTATCTCTTTCTTCCGCATCAATGACACTATATTAGCATAGATTTTCTCAAATGTACACCGGATCGTTTGCAGCGGATTTTTTTTCTGTGCTTTCGCTTTGCCATCCTTTGGCGGAACTTCTTTTTTCTGCCCGGCTTTCGGTTTCTTTGATGCAACTTTCTTTTGCGCTTCGGCTTTCGTTTTCTCTGCCGGAACATCTTTTTGCGCCTCGGCTTTTGTTTTCTCTGCCGGAGGTTCCTTTTGCACTTCTGCTTTCGTTTTCTCCGCCGGAACTTCTTTTTGTGGTTTAGTTTCTGGCTTCTTTGTCGAAATCTCCACAAGCTCTTTTTCTTGTTTCTCTACCGCTTCCGTCCCGGTATCACTGCCGAACCGCTTCCATGCCAGAAAGAATTCCCAGTGAATCTTTCCGTCTTCATAGCGTATGGTTCCCCGGATCAGATGACAGAGCCAGGAAAATGCCGCTTTTGCACGCAGATCTGATATTTCCCCGTCACATGCTGCCTGAACCCGGTAGCACAGCGGTGTGAAAAGGAGGATGCAAAAAAGCAGTATGATCAGACATACAATTGCCAGAAGTATCCATCCGATGATTTTTAAAATCAAAAGGAGTATATGCACCATTGATCACCCTCTGCTTTCTTCAAATGCTTTTTGGCGTGCCGTGATATATCCGCGGACGTCCGTGCCTCCTGTATGGTCCGTTACATCCTGCACGATCTCCCGGATCAGGTGTTGTGCAGCCGGATAACTTTCAGCCAGTCCGACGACAAACAGTCTTTCTTCCTCGTAATATTTCTGCAGCAGTATGGAGGCGGGAAAAAATTCCAGATGATTCTGCGTATTCTGCGCCAGAGAGACTACATAAAAGTAATTCTCGATCCTGCGTTCCATCAGTTCAAGGATAACTTGATTTTTCCGGTTTTTCAACCCGCTGCTTACATATAAATCACAGTAACATCTTATCTGCATATCCACACATGATCCTTTCTGCTATCTATAATAGTAGGAATTCAAAATCTGTTTTGCGATCGTCACTGCTTTTGCTCCTGCATTACCGTCATATCCCTCAATGACGACACTGATCACAAGCTCCGGATTGTCGACATTGGTAAAACCAACGAACCAGGAATGTGTCTTTTCACCGTCTTCCATACTATATTCTGCAGTTCCTGTTTTCCCGGCGACCGTATAGGATTCTCCGGCAAGTTCCATGCCGGTTCCTTCATTTACAACGGCGGTCATGTACTCCTTGAGCTGCGCGGCCTCTTCTGTAGTCATAAGTTTCCGGCTGCTCTTCGGAACATTTTTACTGATCTCTGTCCCGGCATGATTTGTAATCTTATCAACCAGATATGGTTCCATCAGTGTGCCGCCGTTCGCGATCGCCGAAGTGATCAGCGCCATATGGTAGGGACTGACCATCGTGTTTCCTTGTCCCATCGCGGTCATCATCAATTCTGATTCGACCGTGTCTTCATCGACGGTAAAAGAACTTTTGGAGTAGTCCAGCACACAGGGCAGGTTTTTGTTAAACAGAAGATCTTCTGCCGTTTCACGGTAGGAGGTCTTATCCAGTGACAGACCGATGTTTACAAAGGACGAGTTGCAGGAATTGGCAAACGAACTCCGGAGGTCTTCATATCCATGCGCGGTACTGTCAAAACAGTGGATCGTCACATCATTCTGTGTGATCTGACCGCCGCAGTCATAGGCATAGGATGCGTAGTCGTTCGGATGTTCCCGCATATATTCCAGTGTTGTTACGATCTTAAATGTAGATCCCGGAGCGTAGAGTCCCTGCGTCGCACGGTTCAGAAGCGGACTGTTCTCTTCATCGGTATTCAGGTATTCATATTCGGACGCGATCTGGTTCGGATCATAGGACGGACTGGATACCATGGTAAGGATCCTTCCGCTGGATGGTTCCATCACCACGACTGCTCCTCTGTTGGAACCCAGAGCATCGTAGGCTGCCTGCTGAAGCTGCGCATCCAGTGTCGTGACAACCGTATCGCCCATATCTTTCTCATCCTGAAATTCGTTTCTCAACTTTTCGAGAAAGAACGAATTTGACGTCAGCAGATCAAAATTTTCCACCGATTCCAGACCGGATTTCCCATAGTCGGGATCTGCATAGCCGATCACATGCGCAAAAACGGAACCATACGGATAGTACCGTGTTTCTGTTCCGTCTTCCGATACATCGGTCTGTGCAAGAATCACACCGTCTTTATCCGTGATATTTCCCCGGATCACCTTTTCTGCAAAATTATCTTGTCTGGCATTATACGGATTATTGACAAAATCATCCGCTTTTACCACATTAAAATATACGAGATATGCCATCAGCGCCAGGAAGATCAAAACAAAGAAATAGGTGACTCTAGCGAACTCTTTGTTTCGGGACTTCTTCGAACCGCGGCTTTGATTTTGTTTTTTGCGTTCTTGCTGTTTCATTTCTCACATCTCTTTCTTTTCTGTTTTTTCGCTGTCCCCTCATTTCTGCCTCATCTTCTCTCAGGATATAAAGACCCTGAATGATACCGAACATGATCATGGAACTCAGCATGGAACTTCCTCCATAGCTGACCAGAGGCAGTGTAACTCCCGTCGAGGGGATGAATTTAATTGCCCCGCCGATGGTGAGGAACACCTGAAAAATATAGCAGGTCCCGAGTCCCAGGGCAACCAGTTTGTAGAACTGATTGCGGATCTCCATCGCGATATTTAAAAACATCACATAGCAGCTCACGCAGACAAGAATCATACAGAGTGCAAAAATCACGCCCAGCTCTTCGGAAATCGCCGAAAAAATAAAATCAGAAGACGCTACCGGAATCAGATCCGGACTTCCCTGCATCAGGCCTGTTCCAAACCAGCTTCCGGTACCGATGGCGAATAAAGACTGCGCCACCTGATATCCGCCGCTGTCATAGGTCGCCAGAGGATCCTGCCATGCTGACACACGTGTTTTGATATGTGAAAACAAATGGTATCCGACCACTGCGGCGCCGGCTCCTGCAGCAGTTCCCGCTACTGCATAGAGAGGCTGCCTTGTCGCCACATACAGCATGACAAGATACACAACAAAGTAGATCAGCGCCGCACCGAGGTCTGTAGAAAGTACAAGGATCAGTACATGCGCCGCGGCAACGGCCGTTGTGATCACAACATTTTTAAATTCGGTCGATTTCACGAGGCTTGCCGCCACATAAAATACAAAAATAATCTTTACAAACTCGGAAGGCTGAATTCCGAACCCGGCAATTTCAAAACCCAGCTTCGCACCGCCGGAAGTCGCTGCGAACACCGCAACCAGAACGAGCAGCACCAGACCGATCCCTGCATAGAAATACGTCCATTCAGACAGACGCTTCAGTTTCCGGATCAGCACGGGAACGATCAGTCCGAACGCGGATCCGAGTATGGCAAAGATATACTGCTTGACGGCACTGTCAAAGGACAGTCTTGCGATCATGATAAACCCGATGCAGATCAGCATACACATATTATTGACGATCAGCTTGGATACATTCGGGTAAATGATCTGGTAGAGCAGAATCACGGCCACAAAATATACGACCTGCGCCAGATAGAAAAACAAAAACCGCTGCTCACCTGATTTCAGATACATCACAAGATATGCAAGAAAATGAATCAGAAACATCAGGAGATTCTGACGCCGTAAGATCCGTTTTTCATCTTTTTCATACTCCTGCATGAAAATAGAAAAACAGGAAAACGTATATACGATCATGCATATAATGATGATATATTTACTAAGCTCTACGATAATATTAACCACATTTTCACCTGCTTTTTCTTTGATATTAAAATTCCCTCTCAGGAGACGCCCCTGTGGAAATGTCCCTTTGTATAATCTGCGGGCAATTCTTCGGATGGCTTTCCTTTCAGGAACACATCGCGGTACTGCATAAGGACACGGTGTACTTCATCCGCCGTTTCTACCGAAAACTGAAGACGGTATCCTGCGGCGTGGAGCCTGCAAACTTCCTCCCGCTGTCCGAACAGGCAGAGAGGAACGGAATTATAGATCACGCTGTAACAATCCCTGCAGATACTCCGAACCGGAAATGTATGATGGTAACGGTCCTGCAGCATCAAAAGATCCGAACTTTCGGATGCACCGCACGCGCCAACGGTTTTTCTGAGACACTGCGCGCTGACCATCATCGGAATCCGTCCGTAAAGAAGTAGCTCTGCGCGCCGGATGTCCAGTGCCAGAAGTTCTTTTTGGTTCAGTTCCAGAGGAGCCGTATATTCTGACACCCCTCTCTGTACCCAGAAGTCCTTCGCCAAATGATTCATCACATATAAATTATGGTCCAAAATCAGCTTTTTGTCAAATCCATATTCCTTCAGGAACCCAAATTCATCGTAACTTCGTACCAGAATCCCGTCACATACACTCCGAATCTGTTTTCCCGGTTTTCTTTGGAACAATTCTGCCGTCCGTTTCCGGAAAACCCGCGGCATAGCCAGGAACAATTCGATTCCCTGCCTGCGGAGCAGATCCATGCCGTGGGTTTCTGTCTCTTTTGCAGCTATGACAGAAAACAGACTGCTCTCCAGATACAGCCGGTAAATTCCGTAGCCGTTGCCACTGTAATTTTCTGATGACCGAAGTTCATCGCACACTGCTCTCCATTGTTCCTCCGTCTCTACGAGGACGGAAAGAGACGGAAGACCGCCTGTCCTTTTTTCTTCGTTCCTATTCTCAGAAAGCAAAGCGGCATGTCCGGTCTGTATCGGTCTGCCATCTATTTCTTTATGCATTTCTCTATGGTAACTTCCGCAGAGATTCTCTCGCAGCCGTTCCAGCGCAATTCTGCGTATCTCATTCAACTGCTGCAGGGGGAAGAATACATGCGGTTCCATGTCGATTTCCAGTTGGTTAAAAACAAATTCTGTATTTCCGGTTTTCATGATCTGTCTGCGGACCTGTTCTTCGGTAAGCGGAACTTTCGCTGCCGGTTCCACTATGAGATCAGAGCATACTTCTGCTGCGGCTTTGTCTTTCCAGACCTTCAGCCTGGCCGGTTTCCCGCAGTGAAGTGAAATACTGCCACAGATTGCTTCCCGGGGATTCGAATGCAGGTATGCGGATTCAATCTCATCTACTAAATGTGGATTCCGAATCCGCCGTACTGTATCCCCCTGCTTTACCCGACATCCCTTTGGCGCAAGAATGGTCATCTCCCGTCCTGATTTACACGCCTGAGCGCACGTATACCGGCTGCCGTCAGGATATTCCAGCAGGTCTTCTTTGTAGATATCGGTCAGGGCACGGATACGGACCTCACGTCCTTTCCGGGAAAGGATCCGCGCCGCCGCAGTTCCGATATGCCCCGGATGATCCAGCGCCATCATACTGCGGCCGTTTTGCTGGTGAAAATAGCCTGTGTGAAATCCGCCGCGGTTGAACAGATCCATCAGTTTTTCCTTGTCAGACTCTTCTACGTGGTATGCCTGCATTGGATTGTTCAGACAGAGATCTGTATATTTCCGGTACAGTGCCGTTACACCGGCCACATATTCCGGCCGCTTCATCCTGCCTTCAATTTTAAAGGAATCCACACCCGCATCAATCAGTTCCGGGATCAGGTCGATCGCACAGATATCTTTCGGACTGAGCAGATATCCTTTCTCTTTACCAACGGTATACGGCAGACGGCATGGCTGCGCGCACTGTCCGCGGTTTCCGCTTCTGCCGCCGGCTATGCTGCTGAACAGGCACTGGCCGGAATAGCAGTAACAAAGCGCGCCATGAACGAAGCACTCGACTTCCATTCCGGTGTTCTGCTTGAGCGTTCGGATTTCCTCCAGAGACAGTTCCCGGGCAGGAACCACTCTCACGACGCCCTGATCTTTTAAAAATTCTGCTCCATAGGATCCGGTCAGCGTCATCTGTGTACTGGCGTGAATATCCAGATCCGGGAAATAACGCCGTACCAGTTCCAGTATGCCGACGTCCTGTACAATGACAGCATCCAGTCCTCCGTGATATAAAGGGGACAGATATTGGGGCAATTCTTTCAGTTCATGCTCTTTCAGCAGCGTATTTACGGTCAGATAGAATCTGCGCCCGTGAAGATGTGCATAGTCGATCGCTGCTAAAAGCTGTTCTTCTGTAAAGTTCTCGGCAAACGCACGTGCACCGAAGCGCGGGCCCGCGGCGTAGACGGCGTCCGCTCCTGCAGCAACGGCTGCGAGAAAACTCTCATAAGAGCCGGCCGGAGCCAGTATTTCGATATTCTGTTTTCGATGGCTTTGCAGCTTCTCGGACATTTGGCACATGTACTCCTTTGCTGGTCATTTCCGGGTATATGAAAAGGCTGCCGGTCAGGCAGCCTTATGCTACTCTCTACTTTCTGCGGTTCTTCATCTCTGTCTCCAGTTTCACGATCTGCATCTGGAGATCGTTGTTCTCTTCTTTCATCTTTGCCAGTTCTTTTTCCGCATTCTCCAGTTTGATCTGAACAGAGATCAGTTCATGCTTCAGATCATACATCTCTTTATCCTTCATCTCGATGTCACTTTCCAGAGAATCCCCCTGCTTCTTTGCCTTAAAATAGTCATCTGCGATATTCAGGGCAAGCAGCACGCTCCGGGTATCCGAACTCTGCTTCCGGTATCCTTCACTGTTGGAACATTCTGTGATCTTATGGTTTAGATAAGAAGATACTTTCTGTAAATATTCTTCTCCCTCAAATCCGCTCAGGGTATAAACTTTTCCGCCGATTAAAACCTCTGTATAATGTTTTGATGAACTCATCGTATCCTCTCCTTGCGTTTCTTATCTGCTATTATAAACTATCTAAACGCAAAAACCAACTAAATTTTTCAATGTTTTGACAATTCCTTCCTTTTTTTACGCGAAAATTGTATACATGTACACTATTTTGGGATTCCAAGGTGCCGGTAAGCCAGATCTGTCGCCACTCTTCCACGCGGGGTACGCTGGATAAACCCGTTCTGCAGCAGATACGGTTCATACATGTCTTCCAGCGTTCCCGTATCTTCGGAGATCGACGCGGCCAGTGTCTCCAGTCCGACCGGTCCTCCCTGAAACTGTTCGATCATCGTTGTGAGAATACTGCGGTCTGTCTTATCCAGTCCGTACTTGTCTACATCCAGCAGGTCAAGCGCATAGTTTGCCACTGCTTCTGTGATCACTCCGTCATACTGCACCTGCGCAAAATCTCTCACCCGTTTCAGCAGCCGGTTTGCAAGACGCGGAGTTCCCCTTGACCGTCTTGCGAGTTCCCACGCGCCGTTTTCTTCAATCTCCACATTCAGAACCTTTGCGGAGCGGAGGATAATGGAAGTAAGCTCTTCCGCCGTGTAAAACTCTAAATGATGAATGACTCCGAATCGGTCCCGCAGAGGCGCCGTCAGCATCCCGGCCCGCGTTGTCGCCCCGATCAGGGTAAACTTCGGGAGATCCAGGCGGATCGAACGTGCGGTTGCGCCTTTCCCGATCAGAATATCGATCGCATAGTCCTCCATCGCGGGATACATGACCTCTTCTACCTGACGGTTCAGCCGGTGGATCTCATCCACAAACAGAATATCATTTTCCTGGAGGTTATTCAGGATCGCCGCCATCTCACCCGGTTTTTCAATTGCGGGACCGGAAGTGATCTTAATGTTTACGCCCATTTCATTCGCGATGATCCCGGCAAGCGTTGTCTTTCCAAGTCCCGGCGGACCATAAAACAGCACATGGTCCAGAGCGTCTCCTCGTTCCTTCGCTGCCTTGATGTAGATACCAAGCGTCTGCTTCGCCTTTTCCTGTCCGATATAATCTTTCAGATATTGGGGACGGAGATGATTTTCAATTTTGATATCTTCTTCCAGAGTCTCTGTAGTAATGATACGTTTTCCCATATATATGATCTGTCCTCTTTGATAATCTTCTTTCTTATTATAACATGAGTTTTAAGGCTTCCTTTAACACGTCCTCGACCGTTGTGCACTCGGGAGACGTCTGCTTCACGGCACGGAGACTTTCTGTACTTCCGTATCCAAGTGCGACAAGAGCCTGTACCGCTTCCGACTGAATCCCGCTGTCGGTCCCCGTGCCGGAAGTCCCTGAGACGGAAGCTGCATCGGAGGTATTCTGCAGAAAATCATCCAGATCCAGCTTGTCTTTTAATTCGATGATCACTTTTTCCGCTGTTTTCTTTCCGATTCCCGGCGCGGCGGAGATTGCCTTTGCGTCGCCGGACAGCACGGCAAACCGCAGATCATCCGCGGACATTCCGGATAAAATACTCAAGCCGCCCTTTGGTCCAATCCCGCTTACCTTGATCAGCAGCTTAAAAATCTCCAGATCGTCCCTTGTCAGGAAACCGTACAACTGCATTGCATCTTCCTTTACATTGAGATATGTATAAATCTGTACTTCGTTCCCGGTCTGCGGAAGCTGTGCCATGGTCTGTTCCGGCATAAAAATCCCCCATCCGATCCCGTGTACATCTACGATTACTCTGTCGCGCTCAATGGCTGACAACGTTCCTTTAATATATGAAATCATCTGTTGCCCTTTCTTCTGATTATTGATCCTGGCCTGATTGATTCTTATCCGAATGAAATATTTTTCAGCCTTTTCAGTACTTCTCCGGAAACGATTCCGATGAGCAGTCCCGTGATCACACCGGCTATCAGCAGAACCGGCAGATAGTATCCGACCTGGTATGTCTGTACGACTGCCATCGCCACAAGTAATTGCCCGATATTATGCGATACACCCCCGGCAATACTGACGCCGACCACACTGAATGCTCCTGTCCGCTTGAGCAGCGTCATGACCAAAAGACTCAGCAGTCCGCCGGCCAGACTGTACAGGATCACAGACATCCCGGTAAACATAAAACCGGAAAGAACAATCCGGACAACGGACAGCAGTAATGCTTCTTTTGCATTCCTTTTATAAAGCATGATTACGGTCAAAAGGTTCGCAAGTCCCAGTTTGACGCCGGGAATTCCAAATGAAACCGGAATCAGCGTCTCCACATAACTGAAGATCAGTGCAAGTGCCGTAAACACGCCGAAATATGCCGCTCTGTTCTTCATATGTCTCATCTCCTCCTTCTACGGGATGTATTAGTTCGTCACAGAATCCAGTTCACTCTCTTCGCCGCCGGAAATGGATATCGTCACCTTATTCGGAAGGCAGATGATGCTCTCCCCCTCGCGGGAAATACTCCTGTGGTCTACACAGATCTGATCCCTGCAGTCGGCCCATGTCATCTGCGCCTTCCCGTCTGAAATCTCCAGACAGTTTGTCGCATCCTTCTCTATCTTCCGGGCGCGTTCCGGATCTTCCCGTGCGTAATCTGTACAGGAAGACTCCGATATCATGATATAACGGTCTTCTTGCAGCGGATACGTTCCGCACAGTTCTCCGTCTATATAGATCTCAACTTCTCCGTTTCCGTCTGCTGAAGAAGAAAAGAGCTGTATGCCAAGAAAGATTGCCGCTGCAGCGCATATGGCGGCCAGTAAAATCCAGTCATTTTTTCTCATTTTTCAAAACCTCTGGGATTTATCATAGCACATCACTTTAGAAAATGCAATCACATGTTCGATTTTAAAAAACAGGTTTGCGGAATCGGGAGTGGCAACTCAATGTCATATCTGCTATAATGCTTTTAGAAATAAGGCACTGACCGATACGATACTCACACAGGAGGTTTTTCGTATAGGAGTGAAA
The DNA here is from genome assembly GCA_958402795.1 of uncultured Lachnospiraceae bacterium. Classification (GTDB taxonomy): domain Bacteria; phylum Bacillota; class Clostridia; order Lachnospirales; family Lachnospiraceae; genus Schaedlerella. Next base: position 76,918 of record CATXUX010000012.1, read on the forward strand.
TAACTGAGAATCATGATTTAGAGGTAGTTATGAAGAAAAAAAATTTGACCACGATCTGTATGTTTGTTCTGTTTATAAGCGTATTGTCGTCCGCTCTGGGCGGATGTTCTTCTGTCCCGGAAAGCGAAGCGCTGGAAATGACGGGAATCTATTTTGATACGGTTGTACAGATACGGGCATGGGGAACGACACAGAGTGTTCTCGATGAATGTCAGAACATTTGTGAGAAATATGAAAATATGTTCAGTACCGAAATCGCGGACAGCGAAATCGCTCAGATCAATACCGCAAACGGAGAGCCTGTTGAAGTCTCCGGGGAAACAGCAGAACTGATCCGGACTGCACTGGATTACTGTGAACTTTCCGGCGGAAAGTTTGATATCACCATCGCACCGCTTTCCCGGTTATGGAATTTCGGAAGTGAACAAAGCGGAGTGATCCCGGATGCAGACGCCATCAGCGAAGCGTGCAGCCATATAGATTATCATCTGGTGGAGCTGGATGGGAACACCGTAACACTCGCAGATCCGCAGGCACAGATTGACCTCGGAGGGATTGCAAAGGGATATATCGCAGACCGTCTGAAAGAATATTTAACATCGGAAGGGGTAGAACACGCACTGATCAATCTCGGCGGAAATACCGTCGCCGTCGGAGAACGGTATGACGGAGATCCGTTCCGCATCGGTATTCAAAAGCCGTTTGCAGAATCCGGAGAGACGATCGATACGATAGAGATTGTTGACCGGTCTGTCGTTTCATCCGGCAATTACCAGCGGTATTTCGAGCAGGACGGAACCATTTACCACCATATTCTCGATCCTGAGACCGGCTATCCTTACCAGAACGATCTTTATCAGGTTACGATCATCTCCGACCATTCTGTGGATGGAGACGCATTGAGCACCACCTGCTTCGCGCTTGGTCTGGAAGAAGGTTCCAGGCTGATCGAGAATCTGGAAAATGTCAGTGCAATTTTCATCACCAGTGATTATGAGCTGCATTATGTCGGGTTTGATGAGTAATGCATTTTTGTAAAGCATTTCATTCAAAATCAAGACAGCCATCAAACAGTGAAGCGTTACCTCGCTGCTTGATGGCTGTCAGTAAATTAGCCTTTCAGTCCGCGTGCCTGCCGGTCCATGTCCTCGACAACGATATCATAAATCTCTCCAAGACCTGCACAATATTCCAGTACCTTCCACGGTTCATTTGTGTGGAAATGGATTTTGATCAGATCCTCATCACCGACTGCCAGAAGACAGTCTCCTTTGAAATTCTCTGTGAAATAATCGCTGATATCATCTTCATCGAGGTCTTCTCCCTCGATCAGAAGCTGGGTGTCATATCTGAATTCTAACATGGCTCTTCTTTTGTACCTCCATTTTTTGTTGGTCTTCGCATTGAATTATACTCTACTGTCTGTTATAATGCAAATAGTTTTATAAATGTAGAGGGAGGAAGTTCAAGTGGTTTTATATATTGGTATCATTGCCGGAATATTCTCATGGATCGTTCCTTTTATTAGCCTGAAAAGGAAGAAAGATACGGTTAAATATTGTATATCAAGTTGTTTTTCCGGTTTTGTTTCATTGCTGACAGTCTTATATTATCTTGGTTCAGCAGTCACAGCAAATGATTATGACGCACTCAGAGATACACTGCCCTCTTTTTGTCTGGTATGTACAATATATATAATTATAACCATGGTCATTAATATTATAATCGCCGTAAAAAACAGTTCCAAATAAAATAAATGAAATGCCGCGCTGCTTGTTGCGGGCATTTCATTTATTTTATTTTGAGTAAATAGCATCGTTTCTGGAAAGAAGATACACACAATACTGATTCATACTAATCCCCTCTCGCTTAGAATGTTCCGCAAGTGAACGGTGCAGACTACGCGGTATTCTCAGCTTAAACTGACCAGAATAATCCTCTAAACTGTCAGGTTCATGTATTTCAATCCCTTCTTCAATGGCAGCTTCTAACCAGGATTTCTTCGCATCTAATGCATTTGCAACAGCAGAATCAATTGTTTCTCCACAAGTAATGCACCCCGGCAGTTCGGGAAAAGATACTACAAAGCCTCCCTCATCCTTATCCTCAACAAGTTCCATACGATAATTCATTGCCATATAATCATTCAGCGTTTTCATCATTGCTCGTCTCACTTTCCACAATCTGTTTTGCCATTTCGACATTCTGAATACCGCCTACTCGCAGTATATGTAATGTCACAGTTGGTGTCAATCTTTATTTTCATCTATTATCTGTTCAGCAATTTCATACAGTTCTTCTTCGGCTACATTACAGTCGTAACAAGAAATAGCGATACAGATCCCCTGCTTTCCATCTATCCATGTTACGACTGCGTATCTATCATCTCCTTTTTTCCATAAACGATAAAACAGTTTTATATCTCCAATCTCTCGTGATGATGTTTCCACAGCAGTTCCAAATTCCACCGAATATGATAAAAATATTTCTCCTTCATACCCGAAATACTCTTTCCAGTACGACTTATCTGTAGTCCCGATATTTATTTGAAGTTCGGATTGTTTTTTAGATTCGGCATCTGTACTTTTGCTCTGGTACTCTATGTTCAGTGCTTTATATTCTGGCTGAATCCATGCTTTCAGAAAAGATTCTCCATGTGGTACAACAGCGCATTCGGATAATTCTTCGAAGCAATAGTCACCATATTGTTCCGAAAGATAAATCTGGTATTTCTCACTCTTTTTCTCAACAGACTCCCAGTTTCTTGAAGAATAGAGTGGATATATGCCACAGTCATTCTTTGTATAACTGTATGCTACCGCTACACTTCCACTGATTAGCAAAATTACAGCGATTGCTGCCGCTGTAGATATCCATTTTCTTCTTCGTTTTTTCCTTGTATCCGGATATTTTTCGGCAGCAGACAGAAAATCTATATCGCTGTGCGGAGTAGGCATTTTTTCTACTTCATTTTTTAAAATACTTTCAAATTCATAATCCGTCATTTCTCTTCCCTTTCATATTGAATACGTAGTTTATGAATTGCTCGTTCATATCGTTTTTTTGTACTATGCACAGTCATGCCCATGATCTTAGCAATTTCTTTATGAGGCAGCTCCCCAATGATTCTGAGACTGACAATCATTTTGTCTTTTTCTCCGAGTCCGGATATCATTTCAAGAAATGTCAATTCTGATTCAACTTCATCTGGTTTATTACTAAAAGCTGTTTCCTGAAATATTGTATCGGGTTGCTCCCTCTTTCTCTTTCTCAGGATGTCATAGCAGGCATTCTTCGCAACATGGTAGAGCCATGACTGCACTTCGCTGTTACAGTATAAAATGTCGGTGCGTTTCCACGCCTTCAGGAAAGTATCCTGCATCACGTCTTCCGCAAGCTGACTGTCACCAAGTATGGAAAGTGCAAAACGGTAGATTCCAACACGATACTTTTCATACAAGCTAATAATCAATTCCTCATCCATAATCATCCCCCTTTCACTTTAGCAACTACATAGTACATGACATAGTTGTAACTTGTACACTTATATAACGTATGAGAACCAAAAAGAGCGACAACAATTTGACAATTTGAAACATCGGCAAAAGAAATAGTAAATATTATTTTTGTGTGTTACAATGTGACTGGCAAAAGTTTTTTCTGTTTATGATACTATAACACAAACATATGGAAGGGGGAATACGGATGAAAATTGCAGTGATTCATGCGAGTTCTGTGAAAGATAAAAACAGTATTTTATTTGAATGCGTTACAAAAGCAGCAGAATCCCATGGGCATGAAGTAATAAATTTTGGCGTCTATCCGGAGGAAAACGTATCTGTTTCTTATGTCCAGACCGCATTTTTAATCAGTCTTCTTCTGGAAAGTAAAGCCGTGGACTTTGTAGTAACCGGCTGTTCTTCCGGACAGGGAATGATGCTGGCCTGTAACAGTCTTCCGGGGGTATTGTGCGGTTACACAGCAACACCCGCCGATGCATATCTGTTCGGCAGAATCAATGACGGAAATGCTGTTTCTTATCCGTTAGGACTGAACTTTGGCTGGGCCGGTGAGATTAATCTGCAAAGTTCGATGAACAGTTTGTTCTCAGAACCATTTGGCACAGGCTATCCGGCAGAGGATGCTCTGCGTAAACAGAAAGATGCTCAAATGCTGAAAGAAATCAATACCGTTACGAAGAAAACGATGTTGGAAATACTTCCTTCGCTGGATTATGAGTTTGTCTCTTCTTCATTACAGAAAAGGGAAAATGTATATGATTTTATTCTGTCACATGGAACAAATGAAAAACTGATACAATTGTTAAGTACCTTTTGTGTTTGTTAGGTGTGCTACATATGTAAAATATGATTTAGGTGTGTAAAATGTAGCACACCCATTTTGTTACCACAGCTATTTCAAATGGCAGTACGCCAGTTTCCGCATCATCCAGAAGCTATCTTCATAGCTTCCATCCTGATACTTCATATTATCGGGGAATGTCCCGTATTTCCGAAAACCAAGGCTTTCATATAGATGGACTGCGTTTTCATTGGATGCGGCTACTTCCAGTTCAGCCTGTTCATATCCCATTTCAGCAGCCTTTTCCAGCGCCAGCTCCATCATCTTCTTTCCAATCCCTCTTCCGCAATACTTCTGATAAAGTGCAATTGCAATCTCACATCTGTGTGCGTAGCGTGTATATGTTCCAATACTGTTTACTGCACAATTACCGATATGTCTGTCTCCGTCAAATGCCAAAATCAGCAGGTTTCGTTCCGAGTCAAGATTATTTTGAATAAATGTACGTTCCTGTTGGAGAGAGACTGTGATCTCCTTTGGTTCGCGGATTAAAAAAGGAGTTTCTTCTGATGTAAGCTTTAAAAAGGTGATCAACTGTTCTGCATCCGAGTCCTTTGCATTACGGAACGTAATTTTCCTGCCCTTTATCTCTTCTTCTCGTTCCTTAAAATACATATTATCCACACTCCATTTGTGTAGTCTGTCTGCTTTGCAGATACTTCAAATAAAAGGGCATTGCACACTTTTTATCTATTGTATGCAATACCCTTTTCACTGATCCGGTTATTTGGTCATGATTATGATACCGGAATCTTCCGCGGTGTAATGATCTTCCGAGGACATTTATCCGCGCACACGCCGCAGTTTGTACATTTTTCTGCATCGATATGTGCAAGGAAGTTTGTTACCGTGATCGCGCCCGCTTCGCAGTTCTTTTCGCAGAGACGGCATCCGATACATCCAACCGCACATACATCCATCAGTGATTTTCCTTTATCATTGGAATTACACTGTACAAATGTCTTCTGCTCATATGGAATCAGCTCGATCAGCTTCTTCGGGCAGGTGTCTACACATTTTCCGCATGCTTTACATGCTTCTTTGTCTACGACCGCGATCCCGTTTACAATATGGATCGCGTCAAACTGGCACGCCTCTACGCAGGAGCCAAAGCCAAGGCAGCCATAATCGCAGCCTTTCGGACCGCCGTCCTGCATCATATTTACCATTGTGCAGTCTTTGATTCCGTCATATACATATTCATTCTGTGCTTTCTCGCAGGTTCCCGCACATTTTACAAAGGCGGTCATACGAACCTGTTCTCCTGCGGAAACGCCCATGATCTCGCCGACTTTCTCGGCAACCGGCGCACCACCGACCGGACAGCCGTTTACCGGAGCTTCTCCGTTTACGATCGCTGCTGCAAGAGCAGAACAACCTGCGTAACCGCAGCCGCCGCAGTTATTGCCCGGAAGGACATTTGTGATGGCTTCTTCGCGTTCATCGACTTCTACCGCAAATGCTTTGTTTGCGATTCCGAGGAAGATCCCGATGAACAGGCCTATCCCGCCTACGATCGCAGCGGAAACCAATATACTTGTAATACTCATGTTCTCTCCCTCCTAAATCAGTCCGGAGAATCCAAAGAACGCGATGGACATCAAGCCTGCCGTGATCAGAACGATCGGCGTACCTTTGAATGACTCAGGAACATTATTATATTCAATCTTTTCACGGATTCCTGCCATGATTACGATGGCGATCAGGAATCCCAGTGCGGTTGCAACGCCATATACCACGCCTTCCAGAATGGTATAGGAATTCTGTACATTTGTCAGTGCGACACCAAGTACAGCACAGTTTGTCGTAATCAGCGGAAGATATACACCGAGTGAGCTGTACAGAGCCGGTACAAATTTTTTCAGGAACATTTCAACAAACTGCACCAGTGCCGCAATGATCAGGATAAATGCAATCGTCTGCAGATACTCAAACCCGGTCGGTACAAGCAGGAATTTATAAACCAGTCCTGTTACAAAGGAAGAGATCGCAATAACAAATACAACTGCCGCGCCCATGCCTGCCGCTGTCTTTACATTTTTTGACACGCCGAGGAACGGACAGATTCCAAGGAACTGGCTCAGTACGACATTGTTTACAAGTGCGGCGCTGACCGCGATCAATAATAATTCTTTCATTATTTCTGAACCTCCTGTCCTGATTTTCCGCCGCAAATCGCGCTCTGCGAACATCCGTCACATCCCGCCGCACAGCCGCTGCCGATCTTTTCTGCATCTTTATTGCCTTTTGCAAGCAGATTTCTCTTTACCTTGTTCTGCAGTGCAGTCAGTGCAGCAAGTACAAGGAACGCGCCGGGCGCCAGGATGAAGATCGTGATCGGTGTATAAGAATCCGGAAGAATCTGTACATTGAAGATCGTGCCTGCGCCAAGCAGCTCTCTGACAAGACCGATGCAGGTAAGACCGATCGTAAATCCAAGTCCCATACCGATTCCGTCGAACATGGATAATCCGACTGAGTTCTTGGACGCATAACTTTCGGCTCTTCCGAGGATGATACAGTTTACTACGATCAGCGGAATATATAATCCGAGTGAGTCATACAGACTCGGAACAAATCCCTGCAGCAGGAACTGTACGATCGTTACGAAGGAAGCAACTACTACGATAAATGCCGGCATACGTACGGAATCCGGAATGATCTTCCGCAGCATGGAGATCAGCATATTGGAAAGTACAAGCACTACTGTTGTGGAAAGTCCCATACCTAAACCGTTTGTTGCTGAAGTGGTGACCGCAAGCGTCGGACACATACCAAGCATCAGTACGAACGTAGGATTCTCCTTTATGATGCCGTTGTACAGCCGTTCTACATATTTATTCATTGACACTGCCTCCTAACTCGCCCTGAAAATAAACCAGCGCGGAATTTACTGCGTTTGTTACAGCGTTTGTTGTGATCGTTGCGCCGCTCAGTGCATCGATCTTATCGTCGCCCTCTTCCCCGGTCTTCGTATAGGCAAACTGTTCGACCTGTTTGTCTTTAAACTGGTCTTTGAATTCCGGTTCCGTGGACTTCATGCCCAGTCCGGCAGTTTCGCTGATGCTGAGCATTTCAATGCCTTTCACTGTGCCGTCCTGCGTGATGCCGACAGAAATCTGGATATCCCCGCCGTATCCCTCGTGAGACGTTACCGTGACAACATATCCGATCACATCCCCGCCTGCATCCTGTCCGGTTACGACTTCATCAATGTCATCGCTGTCGTATCCTGCGTCTGAGAGAAGCTCCGCCGCCTTGTCAGAATCAAATCCGTCATAGGTCTCAAAAGAGTCCGCGTCGGCAAGAACAGTCCGGTATGCTTCCTGCTTTGCACTCTCCTGTGCTTCCGCGATCGGAGCTTTCGTGACTTCATAAACCAGTCCGAGAAGCGCTCCCAGAACAACGGTAATTGCGGTTAATATTGCAGTATTTTTTATTATTTTTTTCATTACTTTTCTCCTCCTTTACCAAATGGTTTTGGAAGAGTAACCTTTTCGATCAACGGAACTAAAAGGTTACTGATAATGATGGCATAAGAAACGCCCTCTGCGGAGCCGCCGAAGAGACGAATCAGTCCGGTCAGGACTCCGAGACAGATACCATATAAAATCTGTCCCTGCTTCGTGATCGGCGAAGTTACGTAATCGGTTGCCATGAACCATGCGCCCAGCATCAGACCGCCGCCGCAAAGCTGCGCCGCAATGTACTGAAGGTCAAATCCATGTCCGCTGAAGAGGATGATAAAGATCACAAAAGTCAGCAGGTAGGTTCCCGGGATCCGCAGATCGATCACACCTGTCGCAAGCAGGAAGATCGCGCCGATCAGGATCGCAATGGCGGATGTCTCACCGATTGTTCCGCCGGTAAATCCGAACAGCATATCCAGAGCATTGACACTCTCGCCGGCTTTCAACTGCGCAAGCGGAGTTGCTCCGGTCACGCCGTCGTAGGCAAATGTCGTCATCTGTCCGGTAAAGGAAATCAGAAGGAAACATCTTGCACCCAGCGCCGGGTTCATAAAATTCTGTCCAAGTCCGCCGAAAAGCTGCTTTACAACAAGGATCGCAAATACAGATCCAAGCACACCCATCCAGACCGGAAGGGTCGGCGGCAGGTTCAGGGCAAGCAGAAGACCTGTCACCAGTGCGCTGCAGTCATCGATGGTAATCGGTTTGTGCATTAACTTTTCATATATGTATTCTGTCAGTACTGCCGCCGCTGTTGTCACGATGACAAGAAGCAGCGCGCCTTCATGCCAGAAATTGTAGATACCGAAGATGGTAGCAGGCAACAGTGCGATCACTACCTTCAGCATGATATCTCTCGTTGTCACATGATCCCTTATATGTGGGGACGATGATATTTTTAACTGCTCATTCACTGTTTTTTCACCTCACTATTTCTTCTTTTTGTTCGCAAGCGCGATCTTACGCATGGAGCCGATCGCCTGTTTTAACTGGCGTTTTGCAGGACATACATAACTGCAGGAACCGCATTCCATGCATTCCAGGCCGTTCTGACTTACGAAAGTCTCCTCATCGTGGCGCTGTGCGTAATCTGCAAGCCTGGACGGAATGAGCCGGCTTGGACATACTTCTACACAGCGTCCGCAGTTGATACATGCTGTCTCAACTGACTGTGAAACAACATCTTTCTCAAATGCAAGGATCGAGGAGGAAGTCTTTGTGATCGGTGTATCCAGTGTGATCATGGCAAATCCCATCATCGGTCCGCCGGAAATCACCTTTTCCGGTTCTGTTTTGAAGCCGCCGGCAGCTTCTACCACTTCCTGGTGGTTCGTTCCGAGCAGCACCCGGAAGTTTCCGGGTTTTTGTACCGCGTCTCCGCTGACTGTCACAACGCGCTCCATAAGCGGCTTCCCGTTGATGACCGCATTGTGGATGCCGATCATGGTTTCCACGTTATCTACGATACAGCCGGCGTCAGCCGGAAGCATACTGGAATTGATCGCGCGTTTCGTTACCGCATAGATCAACTGACGCTCTGCACCCTGCGGATATTTCGTCTTCAGTGTACAGACTTCCATACGCGGCTCGTCTTTTGTAGCCTGCTTTAATTTTTCGATACAGTCCGGTTTGTTATCCTCAACCGCAAAGATTCCTTTTGCATGGTCAAACAAGGACAGAACGACCCGCATTCCGCTGACAAGGTCTTCTGTGTTCTCCAGCATCCTGCGGTAATCCGCCGTAATGTACGGCTCACATTCTGCGCAGTTCGCGATGATGTAGTCGATCTTTTCCGGTTCTTTCGGCGTCAGCTTTACTCTTGTCGGGAATCCGGCGCCGCCCATGCCGACAATGCCTGCATTTCCGATCATGTTCAGGATTTCATCGCGTGACAGTTCATTCAACGGTTTTACCGGAGGATATTCCACCTCTTCGTATTCGCCGTCGTTCTCGATCACGATACAGTCTACGCTGCTGCCGGTAGGGTTCAGATGCTTTTCAATTGCTGTGACCTTTCCGGATACAGAAGCATAGATCGGCGCCGACACAAATCCGCCTGCATCAGCAATTTTCTGCCCTTTCAGTACATGATCCCCTTTTTTCACTACAGGGGCGGCCGGTGCGCCAATGTGCTGGGAGAGTGGGTAAATCATCTTGCCCTTGGGGAGTACGTCCGTGATCGGCTGATCCTTGGCAAGACTTTTTCCATCGTTCGGATGGATTCCACCTTTAAATGTTAAAAGTCCCATTCTAAATCTCCTTCCTTTCTTGGTTCTCACATAAACCTATTGTACTCTTTTTTGTATACAAAATCCAGTAAATATTCCCGAATTATTGTATCTTTTGACGAACAGCTTGTCTGTTATTTAACATACGCAGATCAATGTTGCAATAAAAAGAAGACCAATCCCTTCTCTGTAGCAGACCGGTCTTCTTTGTCACCCTATTTTCTAAAATCGTGAAGTTAAAACTACTCTTCGTTCATATTCTCCAGAGCTTTCATGCTCAGGCTGATCTTCTTGTCCGGTACATTCAGATCTACCACTTTTGCAGTGATCTCCTGTCCCACACTCAGTACATCAGATGGTTTATCCACATGTGATCTGGAAATCTGTGATACATGAAGCAGTGCATCCACTCCCGGTGCGAGTTCAACAAAAGCACCGAAATCTGTCATACGTGCAACCTTTCCTGTCACAATAGAACCGGCTGCAAAATCTTCGGATGCATGCGCCCACGGATTCGTCTCCGGGAACTTGAGCGTAAGTGCGATCTTCGTGTCGCGGATATCTTTTACAAGCACCTCAAGCGTATCTCCGACTTTAAACAGCTTCTTCGGATTCTCAACTCTTCCCCAGGACATCTCGGAAATATGAAGCAGTCCGTCAACGCCGCCAAGATCGACAAATGCGCCGAAATCTGTGATGTTCTTTACAACACCTTCTACTCTGTCGCCGATCTGAAGTCTCTCAAGGAGTTCCTTCTGACGTGCTTCGCGCTCCGCAACCAGAAGCTGTCTTCTGTCGCCGATCACACGATTTCTTCTCGGATTAAATTCGCTGATCACGAATTCAATCTCCTGACCCGCATACTTGCTCAGGTCCTTCTCATAAGAATCGGAAACAAGGCTTGCCGGGATAAATACACGGATTCCTTCTACTTCTGTGCAGATTCCGCCGCCGAGAATCTGTGTCACAGCCGCTTTGAGCACTTCTTTGTTCTCATAAGCCTCACGCAGTCTCTCGTTGCCCTTCTCTGCGGCAAGTCTCTTATATGTAAGAGAAACCTGACCGTCTCCATCGTTTACTTTTAACACCTTCACCGTCATGGTGTCCCCCACATGGACTACGTCCTGCAGATTCACGGACTGGTCATTCGTATACTCATTCTTGGTAATGATACCGTCAGCCTTGTAGCCGATGTTGAGGATGATCTCCTCCGGCTTCACATCGATGACTGTACCTTCTACAACCTCTCCGTTGTGAATTGTTTTGAATGACTCGTCCAACATTTGTTCAAATGATAATTCTGACATTATTTTGAACCTCCTCAATTATATTGTTGGGCGTGGATGCCCCTGCTGTAATACCTACTGTTTCCACTGACCCTAATTGATTCAAATTCAAATCGTCAAGTGTCTGTATGTAGTACGTATTGTTACATGCCTTCCGGCATATTTCAAATAACTTCTGGGTATTGGAACTATGCTTGTCACCAATCACGATCATAGCATCCACCTCTTCCGCAATACGCGCCGCCTCGGTCTGGCGTTCTTTTGTCGCATTGCAGATTGTATTTAAAACACTTACATCATAACTCTTTTCCCGAATAATTTCAACTAATTCTTGAAATTTCTTGTAATTAAATGTCGTCTGGGCGACGACGCACACCTTTTCGCTCTCTTCAATGGGAAGAGCGGCGCACTCTTCTTTTGACTGTGCGACAAAAGTCCGCTCTCCGGCCCATCCGCGGATTCCCTGTACTTCGGGGTGCTTCGGATCACCGATGATCACGATGCATTTCCCCTCGGAACTTTCTTTCTGCACGATGTTATGGATCTTCTTTACGAACGGACATGTGGCGTCTACGATATGGAGGCCTTTCTGCGTCATTTTGTCATAAACCGCCTTTTCCACACCATGGGACCGGATAATCACGATCCCTGCCGTCAGACTGTCCAGCTCTTGTTTGGTGCGCAGGACCGTGACCCCTTTCGATTCCAGATCATGTACCACCTGCTCATTGTGGATGATCGGTCCGTACGTGTAGACCTTTTCTTTTCCGCAAACCGCAGCCTGCTCATAGACTGTATCCACCGCGCGCTTTACACCAAAACAGAATCCTGCTGTTTTTGCCCGCATCACTTTCATATTCTTTGTCTCCTGTATGATAGGATAATTTTTGTTATGCACGATCACAATAACTGCAGATCAGCGATACAACCTCATCGGCCGTCAGGTCAGAGCTGTCTACGAGAATGGCATCTTCAGCTTTCTTCAGTGGTGCGATCTCTCTTGTCATATCGCGTTCATCCCGCATACGGATTTCCTGTTCGATCTGACCGTAGTCACATGCCTCGCCTTTGGCTTTCAGTTCGTCATAGCGCCGTCTGGCGCGCGTCGGAACACTCGCTGTCAGATAAATTTTTACATCCGCAGACGGAAGGATATTTGTCCCGATATCCCGGCCGTCCATGACCACGTCGTTGTTCCTGGCAATATTTTGCTGCAGCCAGAGTAGCTTTTCGCGTACTGCGGGGATCGCCGAGATCTGAGACGCCATGTTTCCCACTTCTTCTGTGCGGAGACGGGACGTCACATTTTCCCCGTTCAGGTACACCTGCTGCGCACCGTCGGTATAAGCGATGGCGACATCTACATCGTTACATGCCTCTTTGATCTTCTCTGTTTCCTCCGGACGGATGTTATGGTTCAGAAAATGAACCGCCAGTCCGCGGTACAGTGCGCCGGTATCCACATAGATATATCCCTTTTTCTTTGCCACCAGTTTTGCAACGGTACTTTTTCCGGCTCCGGCCGGACCGTCAATTGCTACATTATATCCCATTTTGTTTCCTCACTGTAATTCCTTTTATATTCTGCATGCCGCGTTCCCGGCAGCATATCCGGTAGACCATGCAATCTGCAGATTAAATCCGCCGGTCTTCGCGTCGAGATCCAGTACCTCCCCAGCAAAATAGAGTCCCTTAACCAGTCTGGATTCCATCGTGCCCGGATCGATCTCCTTTACCCGGACGCCGCCTTTGGTGATGATCGCCTCTGAATAACCGCGCAGTCCTGTGAGCGTCAGCTCAAAATGCTTGATCAGACCGGCAAAACGCAGCCGTTCTTCCCGTGTGATCTCGTTCACTTTTTTCTCCGGGAGGATCCCGCTTTTCTCAACCATGATCGGGATCAGCTTTGCAGGGAAGAGCCGGTCAAGCGCATTTTTAAACTGTTTGTTTTTATGTTCCGCAAACTCTCGCTGAAGCCGCCGGTCCATCTGTTCCATGGTAAGAGCCGGCTTCAGATCAATGAGAAGCGTCAGTTCCTTCTCGCTTAACCGTTTCCCTACCACGCTGCTGGCGCTTAGGATCACAGGTCCGCTCACGCCGTAGTGGGTGAAGAGCATTTCTCCGAATTCTTCATACAGTTTTTTTCGGCCGTCACGGATGGAAATGGATACGTTTTTTAACGAGAGTCCCTGCAGCGCTTTTGCACAGGTCTCTTTTACCTCCATGGGAACCAGCGCCGGGAAAAGCGGCGTAACCGGATGTCCGCATTCCTTCGCAAACTGATAACCATCTCCGGTAGAGCCTGTCGACGGATAGGAAATTCCGCCGGTTGCCACAATGCAGGCATCACCGCGCACCTGTCTGCCGTTTGTCAGCCGTACTCCGGTAAAATGGCCATCCTCTGCAAGGATTTTCTGTACGGTTGTATTCAGACAGATGTCGACTCTGAGACGCTTCATTTCCCGGCACAATGCCTGAATGATATCCGAAGAATGGTCGCTTGCCGGGAATACGCGGTCTCCCCGCTCTGTTTTCAGGTGCACGCCGAGTTCTTCAAAAAATGCCATCACCTGTTCATTTGTAAAACTGTAGAATGCACTGTATAAAAACTTTGCATTTCCGTTTACCGCTTCAAACAGTGTTTCCATGTCCGCTGCATTTGTGACATTGCAGCGGCCTTTTCCGGTAATAAAAAGCTTCTTTCCGATCTTTTCGTTTTTTTCAAACAGTTGTACGGTATGACCGTTTCGCGCGGCGGCAATTGCAGCCATCGAGCCTGCCGCGCCGCCGCCGACTACTAATACGTTTCCCATTTTTACCCCTTTTTGCCCGCCGGTTCTTTCCTTAATCAATCTGACCGGGAATATCGCCGATCTGGTTCAGCTCATCGCTGCTGTATACCTGATACTCATTCCAGATCTCTTCCAGTGTTTCCAGCGTTTTTACAACGTCGTCCTGTTTCTTCATGCAGAGTGCGACAATCAGCGCATTGATCACGCTTAATGGAGCCACGAGGGAATCCACGATCGACGCCATATCACTTTTTGCGATCAGGTTGCAGGAAGAATACAGGTTCATCGGAGAATGTACGCTGTCCGTCAGTGTGATGACTTTCGCCTTGCGGTTGCTGCCAAATTCCAGCGCTTTGAGTGTCCGCATGGAATAACGCGGAAAGCTGATTCCGATGATGACGTCTTCTTCATTGATCCGGATGAGCTGCTCAAAAATCTCGCTGGAACTGTTTGTCGTTACAATCGTCACATTTTCGCAGATCAGGTTCAGGTAAAACCCGAGAAACGACGCCAGCGACGCGCAGCTTCGGATTCCGATGACATAGACCTTCCGGGCATTCAGGATCGTATCCACGGCAACCTCAAATGCCTTATGGTCGGTTTCTTCGAGTGTCTGACGGATTTTTTCGATGTCCGACTGTAACACCGATTCCAGAATTTCAGACTGGCTGATCCGCCCGTAGGTCACTTCCATCCGCTGGATAGAGTTGAGTTTATTGCGGACAAGCTCCTCCAGTGCTTTCTGGAATTCCGGATATCCCCTGTAACCGATCTGTGTCGCGAAGCGCACAACTGTGGACTCGCTGACTCCAACTTCCCCGCCGAGTTTTGCCGCCGTCAGAAATACCGCTTTGTCATAATTCTTTTTTACATAGTCTGCCAGAAGTTTCTGGCCTTTGCTCAGGCTTTTATACTTCTCTTCGATTCGTTTTAATAAATCATTTGTTTCCTTTTCTTTCACGGCGCTGTCCTCTTCTGGTTTTTATCTATCTATCAGAGCGCACGGGTATAAACGCGCAGCCACGCCTTTTCGTCTTCATCCAGATACGGAGAAATCTGTTCGAACACCTGCTTATGATAATCGTTCAGCAGCTGGATTTCCCGGTCTGTCATCAGTTCGGGGTTGATCGCATCCAGGTCGATCGGTACATATGTGATCGGTTCAAAGTACATAAACTGTCCGTACTCGTTCTTCTCACCTTCGCAGACAAGCAATTCGTTTTCCGTCCGGATCCCATGAGAATTTTCAATATAAATACCCGGCTCATCTGTGATCACCATGTTCTTTTCAAGAACTGCCGCGGCGCTTTGGCTGTACTTCCAGTTGAACCGCTGCGGAGGCTCATGGATATTGCCGAGGTATCCGACGCCGTGCCCGGTTCCGTGATTGAAGTTCAGTCCCCTGCGCCAGAACGGCTCCCGCGCCACGTAGTCCAGATTCATCCCTGTGGAACCATACAGGAAACGCGCATCCGCCAGATTCAGGTTGCTGACGGCGACAAGCGTAAAATGATCTTTCTCTTCCTGCGTCAGTGCGCCCAGTGCGATCGTTCTTGTAATATCTGTGGAACCCTCCCAGTAATTTCCGCCGGTATCCGCCAGAAACAGACCTTCGGGTTTCAACTCCACGTTCGTCTCCGGGGACGAAGAATAGTGCACGATCGCAGCATGCTCTTTATAGGCACAGATCGGACCAAAACTCGGGCAGATAAAACCGCCCTGCTCCGCCCGGAATGCTTCCAGCTTATCGGAAGCGCTAAGTTCCGTGATCGTTTCTTTTCCCACATGAGTCTTCAGCCAGTACATAAATTTCGTAACTGCAACTCCGTCTTTGATGTGTGCCCGGCGGATATTCTCCACTTCGGTCTCATTCTTCACTGCCTTCATAAGAATCACCGGATTCGGCTCCTCGATCGTCTTTACCTCCGGCGGAATATTACAGAATAATGCATAATTCACCTGTTCCGGATCAAGAAGCACCGTCTCGTCTTTTCTGATTTCCTTTACACGTTTGTATATATCCTGATAGGGATAGATATGAACTCCGTTTTCTTCGAATCCTTTTCGGATATCTGCGTCAAACTTACTCTCGTCTGCATAGAGTTCTACTTCATCCATCTTTACGATCGCGTAGGAAAGCATCAGCGGAAAATATTCTACGTCTCTGCCCCGGATATTCAGGATCCAGTCAATATCATCCAGACTTGCGAGGAGCTGCACCGTCGCGCCTTTCTCCGCCATATCCTTCCGGATTTTTTTGAGCTTTTCGGCTGTTGTCTCTCCGGCATATTTCAGATCAAGCGCAAAAGCCGGTTCATTCGACAGCGGCGGACGGTCTGCCCAGATCTCTCCGACCAGATCGTGTTCATACGTTACTTTACCATGCTTCTTTTCAGCAATCTCCTGGTATTTTTTTCCTTCCCGGATTCCGACGGTACGGCCGTCAAATCCGATCACGGCGCCCTCTTCCATCTCGGATTCCAGATATTCCTCAATCGTCGGTACATTCGGTTCGCCTATTTTCTGGAGGGTGATCCCGCTTCCCTGAAGCTGGCTTGCCGCCTGCAGGAAGTACCGCCCGTCTGTCCAGAGACACGCTTCCTGCTTCGTGACCAGCGCGGTTCCTGCCGAACCGGTAAATCCGGTCAGATAGGCTCTTGCCTTGAAGTGCTCCCCAACATATTCACTCTGATGATAATCTGCAGTCGGCACAATATACGCATCGATTCCTTCCCGATCCATAAGCTGCCGGAGTGCAGAGATTCTCTCTTGTGCTGTCATAATACTTCACACGCCTTTCTTTGATTCGAGTATTACATGATATCTGCAGGATCGGATTCTTCTTATTGAATCTGCATCCGATCAGATACCACCTGACTAGTATAACACAAAATGAAAAAAAAGGTATAAAAATTTGAGACGCAGCCGACTCCCTTTTCTGTCAGGGGAGAACTCCTGCGCCTCAAATCTAAAATCTGATATTACATTGCTTTACTGTGTCAGACCGGATATGCTCCGTTTTCTGTATCTGCTACAGTCGCGTCTACCTTTGTCTGCTGAGCTTCCCGGTATTTAAAGAACTCTACAGCCACCTGCGGGAACAGAGCATAGGTCAGCACATCTTCATCCTGCTGGATCCACTGTGCGCATTCTGCACGCAGGGTATCCAGCTCGTCCGGAATCAGGTCTGCCGGACGGCAGGTGATGACTTCTGCATCCTCGCCAAGTACTTTCTTCTGCACTTCCGGATTGAACGGTTTTGCAGTCGCACCGTATTTTCCGGAAAGTACGTCTTTCGTTTCCTTGGTAGCCATCTTGTAACGCTCGCCGGTCAGGACATTGAATACAGCCTGTGTTCCGACGATCTGGGATGACGGTGTAACAAGCGGCGGTTCTCCAAGATCCTTTCTTACACGCGGTACTTCTTCCAGCACTTCGTAGAACTTGTCTTCCGCTCCCTGCTCTTTGAGCTGGCTTGTCAGGTTGGACAGCATACCGCCCGGTACCTGATACAGAAGCGTCTTGATATTTACGCCCATGTTAGTCGGATTGAGTAATCCGGTCTTCAGCGCGTCGTCGCGGATCGGACGGAAGTAATCTGCAATCTCTGCAAGCAGATTCTGGTCAAGGCCTGTGTCATACGGTGTCCCCTTAAACGTCTCAACCATAACTTCCGTTGCCGGCTGGGAGGTTCCCAGTGCGAATGGTGACATTGCGGTATCAATGATATCTGCGCCTGCTTCTACGGACTTCAGATAGGTCATGGAACCTACACCGGAAGTATAGTGGGTATGCATCTCGATCGGGATGTCTACTGCTTCCTTCAGCGCTGTAACGAGTTCCGTTGCCTGATACGGGCAGAGAAGTCCTGCCATATCCTTTACACAGATAGAATCTGCACCCATATCTTCGATTCTCTTTGCGAGGTCTACCCAGTATTCCAGAGTATACGCATCGCCTAAGGTGTAGGACATTGCGACCTGTGCGTGAGCCTTTTCTTTATTTGCTGCTTTTACCGCGGTCTGCAGATTCCGAAGATCGTTCATACAGTCAAAGATACGGATGATATCGATCCCGTTTGCAGCCGATTTCTGTACAAAATATTCTACCACATCATCTGCATATGGTCTGTATCCGAGAATATTCTGTCCGCGGAAAAGCATCTGCAGTTTTGTGTTCTTAAAGCCGTCACGGAACTTCCGGAGTCTGTCCCACGGATCTTCCTTAAGGAAACGTAAGGACGCGTCAAAGGTTGCGCCGCCCCAGCACTCTACCGCATGGTATCCAACCTTATCCATCTTGTCCACGATCGGGAGCATCTGTTCCGTTGTCATTCTGGTGGCAATCAAGGACTGATGTGCGTCACGCAGAATGGTTTCTGTAATTTTAACTGGTTTTTTTACTACTTCAGCCATGAATCTATTCCTCCATCACTTTCTGATTTATTTCACTCCAAAGATTGCCATAAACGTACCTGCGGCGACTGCCGTACCGATTACACCGGCAACGTTTGGTCCCATCGCGTGCATCAGCAGGAAGTTTGTCGGATCTGCTTCCGCTCCGACCTTCTGGGATACACGGGCAGCCATCGGCACTGCAGATACACCGGCGGAGCCGATCAGCGGATTTACCTTTCCATGGGTTGCCTTGCACATCAGCTTGCCAAAGAGGACTCCGGCTGCCGTACCAAATGCGAAAGCAATCAGTCCAAGAGCCGCAATTTTAAGCGTATCTGGCGTCAAAAATGCTTCTGCACTTGTCGTTGCGCCTACAGATGTACCAAGCAGGATTACAACGATATACATCAGCGCGTTGGACGCTGTCTCGCTCAACTGTCTCACCACGCCGCACTCACGGAACAGGTTTCCGAGCATCAGCATACCGACAAGCGGTGCCGTGGTCGGAAGAATCATACATACTACGATCGTAACAATGATCGGGAACAGAATCCGCTCCAGTTTGGAAACCGGACGGAGCTGCTCCATCTTGATCTTCCGCTCTTCCTCTGTCGTAAGTGCTTTCATGATCGGCGGCTGAATCAACGGAACTAATGCCATATAAGAGTAGGCAGCCACTGCGATCGGTCCGAGAAGATGTGTTTGTCCGAGTTTTCCGGCAAGGAAGATCGATGTCGGACCGTCTGCACCTCCGATGATGGAAATTGCCGCCGCCTCTTTATCGGAAAATCCGAGCAGCATTGCGAAGAAATATGCCGCGAAGATACCGAACTGTGCCGCCGCGCCGAGAAGGAAACTCATCGGGTTGGCGATCAGCGGACCAAAGTCTGTCATTGCCCCGACGCCCATGAAAATCAGGGACGGCAGGATCGACCATTCATCCAGCAGATAAAAATAATGGAGAAGACCTCCTACGCCGTTTGACGCGTCTTCCGGTGCGATCATAATATCCGGATAGATATTTACAAGCAGCATGCCGAATGCGATCGGGACAAGCAAAAGCGGTTCAAATCCCTTTACAATCGCAAGATACAAAAATACACATGCGACAGCGATCATGATCAGGTTGCCGACGGTAAGATTTGCAAACGCAGTCTGCTGTAAGAGGTTACTCAGTGTACTTGTGATATATTCCATTTGTTAAACCTCCAATTTTGCGCCTTAATTTAATGTGGCCAGAACTGCTCCTGCCTCCACGGCGTCTCCTACTGCCACATCAATGCTGGCTACGGTTCCTGCTTCCGGCGCAACGACCGGGATCTCCATCTTCATTGCCTCGATGATCACGACCGCATCGCCTGCCTGTACGCTCTGTCCTACGCTCGCTTCAATCTTAAATACCTTTCCTGCCGCGCCTGCTTTTACCTCAATGCTGCCTGCGCCCGCTGCCGCCGGAGCTGCTGCCGATGCCGGAGCAGGAGCCGCTGTCGGAGCTGCCGCCGGTGCCGCTACAGGAGCTGCCGCCGGTGCGCCCGCGCCCTTTTCTTCTACTGTCACATCATACACATTGCCGTTTACTGTGATTGTATAATTTTTCATTTCCTTTCCTCCTGATTAACTCCACTTGTTGGACTTTCTTCTCTTAATGGAACGAACGATAAATCCGTCCGCCGGGGTTCCTTCTGCCGCCGCTATGGCCGCAGAGATTACTGCGATCAATTCCTTATCATCCTGTGCGGAAGCTGTCTGTACCGGAGCCGCCGGAGCTGCCGGTTTTGCCGCCGCCGGAGCCGCCGCTTTCGGAGCTTCTGTATTTTTCTTTGTAAACTTCGCCTGGATCACAGGGATATATTTAAACAAAGAAATAATAAAGGCAATCAGAATCAGCATAACGAATACGGTTCCCATACCGATCAGGGTATTCATTCCGGCTTTTCCTGCAATCTCGCCGATCGTATAGTCTCCGGTCATCGCAAGACTCTCCATATTCAGCTTTTCATCAAATGCAATCTGGATCTCTCCGTTGCGGATTGTTCCGGTAACCGGAGCTTTCAGCACGGCGCCGTCATTTTGGATATCCAGTTCGTAATCGCCGATATCTGTCAGTGTTCCACATTCTTCTACACCTGACTGCCAGGACTCGATCATCTCCAGAAAAACATCAGATTCAACCGGAAGTCCGCTGTTCAACAAGGTCAGATCCAGTTGCAAATCTGTATAATCTTCGAATACCGCAAAATCATCATCAGTCATATTGCTGAAACTGTAGATCAGGGTATCCGCATATTGTTCCATCGCAGCCTCATCGTATTCTGTCTCTGTACTGCTGCCGCATCCGGCAAGTCCCAAAGTCAGAATCACAACGAGTCCCAATAAACTGATCTTTTTCTTCACTTCGCCTCACCTCACTAAACCGTACCGTGCTTTTTGTCGGGACGATCCTCTCTCTTTGTGAACAGCATTTCAAAAGCGCCGATCACATATTTTCTGGTCTCTGCCGGTTCAATGATGGCATCTACATATCCTCTTCTCGCCGCAGATGCCGGACTGGACTGCAGTTCTTTATACGCAGCCGCTTTTTCTTTCAGCGTCTTCGCATCTGCATCCGCATACATGATCTTCGCTGCCAGATCAGAATCCATCATCCCGATCTCTGCTCCCGGCCATGCATACACGATATCTGCACCGAGAGATTTGCTGTTCATTGCGACATAAGCGCTTCCGTATGCTTTTCCAACGATCACATTTACCTTAGGAACCGTTGCGTCTGCAAATGCGTAAGTTAACTTCGCAACGCTGGAAGCCATCTCTTTTTCAGATTCTTTTGTCGCTTCAAATCCGGTTACATTTGTCAGTGTCAGTACCGGGATCGAGAACGCGTCACAGAAGTTGATGAAATCTGCTGCTTTTCTGCTGCCCTCTGCAGTCAGAACCGTATCAAGGCTTTCTGCATTCCCTTCCGCATCATAAATCTTGGAACGGTTTGCTACTGCGCCGACCGTCATTCCGTTCAGACGGATAAAACCGGTCACCATCTCTTTCGCATAGTTCTTTTTCGTCTCAAAGAACACACGGTTGTCCGAAATCTCTGCAAGCGCGATGCCGGTATCCTCCGATGCGTTCACCAGATCCGGACAGATCCGGTTCGGATCATCGGTACATTCACTATAGGAAGCGTCATCTTCGTTATTTGCAGGAAGCATCGTAACCAGAGCACGGATCTGGTCCAGGATCTCTGTCTCAGTACCGGTTCCGTCTATCAGACCGGTCGATGCACTCTGATATTCTGCGCATGCAGTATCGCATCTGGAGAGTTCATTTCCTTCCAGTGCGTTCGGAGAATTGACGAACAGTTTTCCGTTCTTACTCTCCATGAATGTAAAATCTGTCAGTCCCGGAACGACAGCGAGTCCGCCGCCGCACATGCCAAACACTGCAGTGATCTGAGGAATCACGCCGGATGCAAGCGCCTGTCTGTGATACAGGCTTCCAAATGCCTCCAGTGCATCTGTCGCTTCCTGAAGACGAAGACCTGCACAGTCAAGCAGACCGATCACAGGCGCGCCCATCTTCATTGCCATATCATAGATACGGACAATCTTCTTCGCGTGCATCTCGCCGATGGATCCTTTCAGAACGGTTGCGTCCTGGCAGTATACATACACAAGGTTTCCATCGATTACTCCATATCCGGTGATTACGCCGTCAGACGGAGTATCCATCTCCTGCAAGTTAAAATCAGTACTTCTCGCCGTAACGGCGCCGCCGATTTCAACAAAGCTCCCCTGGTCAAGCAGTCTGGCAATTCTTCTGCCTGCGGGGGTTTCAGTCGCATTGTTGCTCATATTCTAACCCTCCATATTGTAATAATTTTGTTTAAAATGAATTAAACTAAATCAAAATTTTTGCCTATTCTAGTATATAATAGACTTCCTGAAATTTCAATGAAGAAATTGAAGAAATTGTCATTTTTTTGTCAGATTCATTCGACTGTCATTCTTCTATAAAAGAAACCATTTTGCAATCTCCCGTCTTCCGTCGTAGTACTAGGAAAATTCCGACGTTTTCATTTTTTTATTTTT
>CATXUX010000013.1 GCA_958402795.1 uncultured Lachnospiraceae bacterium
TCCACATACAGCTTGGACAGCCACTCCATCATATCGTCATACCGCTCCATCACTTCATCATAATCCAGATACTCGGACGTGATCGGACGGTAAGCCGGTCCCACCTGCTGTCTGGTCTTCTCGTCCACACCGCCGTTGATCGCATAGAGCAGGCACTTCGCCAGGTTTGCACGCGCTCCGAAGAACTGAATTTCTTTTCCGGTCTGTGTCGCGGATACGCAGCAGCAGATGCTGTAGTCGTCGCCCCATACCGGACGCATCACGTCGTCGTTCTCATACTGGATTGAGCTTGTATCTACGGAAATCTTCGCCGCATACTTCTTGAAGTTCTCCGGCAGTCTGGAGGAATACAGCACGGTCAGGTTCGGCTCTGGAGCCGGTCCCATATTTTCCAGTGTATGAAGGAAACGGAAATCATTCTTTGTCACCATAGAACGTCCGTCCTGGCCAAGTCCCGCTACTTCCAGTGTCGCCCATACCGGATCACCGGAAAACAGCTCATTGTAAGACGGGATTCTCGCAAACTTCACCATACGGAACTTCATTACCATATGATCGATCAGTTCCTGTGCCTCTGATTCCGTAATCGCGCCGTTCTTCAGATCTCTTTCGATATAAATATCAAGGAATGTAGAAATGCGGCCAACGCTCATCGCAGCGCCGTTCTGTGTCTTGATCGCAGCAAGGTATCCAAAGTATACCCACTGTACCGCTTCCCGCGCATCCTTCGCCGGTTTGGAGATATCATAGCCATATGCAGCCGCCATCTCCTTCATCTGCTGCAGTGCACGGATCTGTTCCGCGATCTCTTCACGCAGACGGAAGTCCGTACTCTTCATACCATGTCGCGCATAACGCTCAAAATCATACTGCTTCTTCTCGATCAGGAAATCAATACCGTACAGTGCCACACGGCGGTAATCACCAACGATACGTCCACGTCCATATGTATCCGGAAGTCCGGTAATGATCTTGTTGTGACGGGCCTTTTTCATCTCTGGTGTGTAGATATCAAATACGCCCTGATTGTGTGTCTTGTGATACTTTGTAAAAATCTCATGCAGCTTTTCGCTCGGCTGATATCCATAAGTCGTACACGCCTGCTCTGCCATCTTGATTCCGCCGTACGGCATAAACGCCCGCTTCAGCGGCTTATCTGTCTGCAGACCAACTACGGTCTCCAGATCCTTCATATTCTCATCAATATATCCCGGGCCATACGCTGTCAGACCGGAAACCACTTCTGTCTCCATGTCCAGTACGCCGCCCTTCGCACGCTCCTCTTTCTGAAGTTCCTGCAGTCTGCCCCAGAGCTTGTCTGTTGCCTCTGTCGGTCCCTCCAAAAACGACTCGTCGCCGTCATACTGTGTGTAATTGTTCTGGATAAAATCCCGCACATCTACGGAGTTTCTCCAATTCTTTCCGGTAAATCCATTCCACTGCTCAAACTGATGATTTGTCATCGTGCCGCAACCTCCTCGCAAAAAATCACTTATTACTTTCGTGTCCTGTCACACTATAACATTTTGTCAAAAAAAAGACAAGGTCAAATCATGTTTTTTTTGCCTTGTACATGATTTTGTACAATTTGTGGTTTTATATCTGTAAAAAACACATCATCTTGATATTTTGTCTCATTTAGAGAAACTTTATCTGTGATATTTTTATCTGAAAAAAAAGAATGTATTTATACAACGCCCAACACATTCTTTATACACTATTTTTATTAAGACGTAATTAAACTTTCCCCTTTCGTATAATTCGCGCAAGAGTTCTGATTACCTCCCGTTTTTGTTAAAAAGAAAAGAGCCGAAAAACCTTGTAAAATCAAGGTTTTCCGGCTCTTTAATTAACAGGGGATGAGAGAATCGAACTCCCACCAAAGGTTTTGGAGACCCCTATCATACCATTTGACCAATCCCCTATCTATGGAATTCTCCGGCACTCACTTGTGCTTTCGAATGACCACTCGATTATTATACTCATCTTGCTCTGATTTGTCAAGGAAAATGCAGAACATTTAACGTCGGAATATTCTCTGTTTTTATTATGATTTTTCAAAAAATTTATTTTTTCTCAATCTCTTCTTTTCTGCCGTCCGTACTTTTGTTATGATAGAAAAAAAACACGAAAGAGGAGAAAAGGAATGAAAAAATTTATTGAGGAATTCAAAACATTTATTATGCGCGGAAATGTTCTGGACATGGCAGTCGGCGTCATCGTAGGCGGAGCATTTACCGGAATTGTCACGTCATTGAACAATGACATCATCACGCCGATTCTGGGAATCTTCGGGGGCGTAGATTTTTCCGGGTTAAAGTTAACACTTCGAGGAGATTGTGCATTGGCATATGGAAGTTTCATCACAGCCGTCATCAATTTTCTGATCACGGCTCTGGTGCTGTTCTGCCTGATAAAAGTAATCAATACGCTCGCAAAGAAGATCCAGAAAAGCGATGAAGTAACAGAAGCGCCGGCAACAACAAAAATTTGCCCCTACTGTAAAAGCGAAATTGGGATTGACGCCTCCAGATGCCCGCATTGTACATCGATTCTCGAAGAGACCGCACAGCAGCCTCTCGAATCATAGCATCTGTATCACTTTTTTGGCATGTGTTTTTGATAAGCAAGTCGCTCACTGCCATCTTTGATAAAAACAATGCCGCAGTATTGAAATCCGTTTCTGGACAGGGTATGCTGCATCACCGTATTATCACGGTGCGTGTCAATTTTCAGATTACCGCACTGCTGCAGCGCCCAGTCCAGGCAATAGGATGCCGTCCCTTTCACCGTGCCGTCGGAAGTAATTCTATGGACAACTCCATAAGGGGCATCATTTAACCACTTTCCGTCATTAATCTTCTCGTAATCCGATTCCGGTTCTGTACTGTAATAAAACGTTCCGACAATCCTGCCCTGCTCCACGCACACGTAACTGCATCCGGAATGTATGTCTGCCTCAACAAGCTCCTGCGGCGGGTATGTACTCCCCCACTGCTCAGGATTGCCATGACTTCGCATAAACTCTCTTGCATGCGCATATAATTCCAAAATTACAGATAAATCAGCATTCGTTGACCTGCGGATTTCCATATTGATCTCCTTTTCCATTCGTCGTACTAATAATGAATTACAACCGGTGTTCCAAGTTCCAGCATGGAATACAGTTCTTGTGCTTTATCCAGCGGCATGTTGATGCACCCATGAGAACCAACCCCCGGAATCTGATTCAGGCTCCCGCCGAATGCCCTCTGCCATATCGCATCGTGAAATCCGATACCGGTCCATGTTACCCGCATCCAGTAATCCACATGCGTTACGTACTCTCTTGTCCCGTCCGGACGGAGATTGCCTTTTAGATAGGTATCCTGCAGCATTTCCAGAATCGAATACACACCCTGCGGTGTGATTTTTTCCGGAATCGGTTCTCCGGTTACAACCGATGTTTCCAGTGCGACCGCTCCATTTACGATATACCACATATACTGTGTGGAAAGATCCACTTCCAGAAATGTAGTTCCCCAGTCCTGCGGACCATGTGAAGCCGCAGTCCCGCCGACATAGTATGCCGGTTCTTTCGTCTCTACTTTCCCGTTTTTTATCGCGTCGACCAGATAGGTGAACTCGGTATCCTCGTCAACCGACCAGCCATAAGTTCCGCCATACACGGTAGTCTCTTTTCCTGCCGGCGTTGTAAGTGTCCTTGTCGTTCCCTGGGTATCATAAGTATCTCCAAACTGTGTCAGCCAGTCTTTCACTCCCTGCTCATTGAACGATACTTCCATGTTGTCATTTACCGACAGCCATGTAGAGATCAGATTGCGGTCTACAACAACCGGAACATCCATTGTATATGTGATGCTTGCCTGAATGTACCGGTTCAAAGTTTCACATGCCTTCTTTACTTCCTCGGAC
This sequence comes from uncultured Lachnospiraceae bacterium, assembly GCA_958402795.1. Lineage (GTDB taxonomy): Bacteria > Bacillota > Clostridia > Lachnospirales > Lachnospiraceae > Schaedlerella. The sequence goes on from CATXUX010000013.1 coordinate 3,916, forward strand.
CCGGAAGTATACTTCGGCATCAGATAACACGCTTCCGCCTCCATGTCGAGTTCCGGAAGGAGCTGCGCCACATACTCTTTCGACTTTTCTTCCAGCTTTTCCTGATCCGCCCCGCTGCCGGGTATTTCCGCCCGGATCACATACTCGTTCCCGTTGTATTCCGGTCTGGCATTCTCCGGCAATGTCTGTTCTTCTGCGAAACACCGGAGCTTGTGCACTTTCTCCATCAGCATTTGTTCGCTGTATTCCACCTCAACCGGAACGGTCTCTACTGTCTTTTCGAAAAGAGACTTTGGCCATAATAATGCATTTTGCTTCTTCAGCAACTTTTCCGTTTCATCGTTTTCTTTCCTGCGCAGTTCAATCTCCGAGCCGGAAATCGTCTCTTTTGTCCCGTCATTTTCCAGAAATGTCAGTTCATAGTCTGCCGTCTCTGTATCAAGCCATGCTTCCAGATCCTCTGTAGTTTTCAGTGACATGTCCTCCCCGTTGATTTCTGTCCTGAGCCAGAAATGTTTTGTAAAGTAGAGTGCCACCCCCAAATATGCCGCGATCAAAACCACAGGTACTACGATCGCAATTCGTACGATCAGCTTCTTTTTCTTTTGTTTTTTCATCGTTTTCCCATTCCCTCATATCTATTATTTCACTTGTTCCTTCACAAACCGCGCTGCATTTTCAAAGAAGATTTTTTCTGTCAGCGCAGTTCCAAATCCTGCCTTTTCCATGCATTCCCGCAGATATGGCATCGACTGTACTCCTCTGATCCCATTCGGGAATACGCCGCCGCAGCCGTCAAAGTCCGCACCAAGAGCCAGCACATCCTCTCCGCCCAGCTCCAGAACAACATCCATATGGCGCAGGATGTCCTGCACGCCGCAGTCCGGATCAGTCCCCACAAAACTCCGGTAAACATTCATCCCGATCAGACCATTTCTGTGGATCAGCTCACGGATCTGTTCCCGGCTCAGATTCCGCGGATGCCGGCAGATTTCCCGGACATTGGAGTGTGATGCGATAAGCGGTTTATCAGTCAGATTCAGCAGGTCTTCCACCCCCTGATCTGACAAATGAGAAACGTCCAGTACGATTTCCTGTTCCAGAAGCCACTTTGCAAGCTGCTTTCCTTCCTCTGTCAGACCTCTCTCCTGGCCCGCCACCGATCCGCAGGCATATTCATTCTCGTAATTCCATGTCAGCATCGCAAACCGAATCCCGAGTTCCCGGATCTGCTCCACAGACTTTCCCATAATGGATACGTCTTCCACAGACAAAAATGCAGCTGCTTTTCCTGCCGCATGCGCCAGTTTCATGTCTTCGCCGCTTCTGCACCATACAAGGCGTTCCCTTTCCGCTTCCAGAAGCGCTTTGGCCCGGTCATACATCCCGGCAAATTCCGACTCCAGATGCTCCCGGTCCATCTCCGCACGGTTCCCCCAGATTGCAAAAATCTGCGCATACACTTCTGCAAATGCTCCGACACGTTCCAGATCGACATCCCCATGATTATTCCTCAGTGTATCGTCCTGCCTTTTCATTCCGGTAAGTGTATCCGCATGACAATCAAAATACCTCATTTTCTGATTCCTCTTCCTTTTTTTTCTGACTCACCTATTCATTATTATATGTTGGATATGTGCTGAAAGCAAGAAAAAAAACAGAGAGTGTGTACTCTCTGTTTTTTTGCCGATTCTTATTCTATTGTCCAGTCTTCCACTTCCAGATCTTCCACCCGGAAAAATTCTCTGGTATTATTCGTTACCAAAATCAACCCTTCCGATCTTGCATGACCGGCGATTAACATATCCATGGGGCCGATCGGCGTTCCTTTTCTTTCGAGTTCCGCCCTTATCTTTCCATATTCCTCTGCCGCATAATTATGGAACTCCAGAATCGAAATGGATGAAAGGAACATCGTAATCGCTAAACGATTCTTTTCTTTTGCCTGACTTTTTTCAACTCCATGCATCAACTCTGCATAAGTAATTGCAGATATACACATTTCATCAGGATCATGCTTTAAGAAATTCTTTACCACGATTTCCGGCTTATGCTTAATCGTATAGATGCAAATGTTCGTATCCAGCATATACTTCATAACGATTCACGCTCCTGTGTCAACGACTGTTCCCGACCATCAGCCATAAAATCATCTGTGAAAAGTTCAAGACTATTTAAAAATCCTGACCATTTATTTTCCTTTGGCATTAAGATAACAATGTCACCGATTTTGTTCACAGCAACTTCATTACCGGAAAAACGGCACTCTTTTGGCAGTCGAACCGCCTGGCTTCTGCCATTTTCAAATAGCTTTGCAGTCATCATCACAACGCACCTCCTTATGCTTTAAGTATATACTCCGATATATACTGTGTCAAGAGGAATAAAAACAAATCAGCTTCCTTTTTCTGCTGTCCTACATCGAATTTTTTATTCTTGACTACAGAATCCCGAATTCCTTCATCGCTTTCTTCAGGACTTCCTCATGCTGCGGCTCGATCGCCGTCAGCGGTGCGCGGAGTGGTCCGACTTCTTTTCCCATCAGGTTCATTGCAGCCTTCACCGGGATCGGATTCACCTCGCAGAACAATGCGTCGCACAGAGGAAGTGCATCCAGCTGCATCTTGCAGGCTTCTTTTGTATCTCCGTCAAGATACTTGGAAACCATATCATGGACATAGGCCGGAGCCACGTTGGAAAGTACGGAGATCACGCCGATCCCGCCAAGGGAAAGCAGCGGCACAACCTGATCGTCATTTCCGGAATACAGGTCGATATTCCCATCGCATAAATGCATGATCTTTGCAACATTTCCGATATCGCCGGAGGCTTCTTTGATCCCTACGATATTATCAACCTCTTTTACAAGATGCGCCACTGTTGCCGGCTGAATCGCACATCCGGTACGGCTTGGCACATTGTAAAGAATCGCCGGAATCTTTACTGCATTGGCGATCGCCGTATAATGCGCGATCAGTCCGTTCTGTGTCGCCTTGTTGTAATAAGGCGTTACCAGGAGAAGTCCCTCGGCTCCCGCCGCCTCCGCATCCTTCGACAACTGTATCGCAGTCGCCGTACAGTTGGAACCGGTCCCGGCAATCACCGGAATCCTGTGATTGACACGCTCAATCGCGAACCGGATCACCTCCACATGTTCCTCCTCGGTCATCGTCGCCGACTCGCCGGTCGTCCCGCAGATGATAACGGAGTCTGTCCCGCCCTGAATCTGTTCTTCCAGAATCTCATCCAGCTTGTCGTAATTCACCTCTCCGTTCTCTTTCATCGGTGTAACAAGCGCTACACCTGCGCCTTTAAAAATTGCCACTGTATTGTCCTCCTTTAATAACATGAAAAGAAACGGCAGGGTGTGCCGTTCCAAAATATACATCCGGTATAATTCAGATAGCTCCCCATCCTGCGATGACAGTCATGGCATTCTTCACGCCACGCCCAAGCAGTACAGCTTCAGGCAGCCATACCCTTTCGGCATTTTCCCCTTTTTGATGCTTTCTTCTGCTCCTGAACATCCGGCACCATACTCATAAAAAACGCAACCTCTATCTCGTTTCTGCTCTTGAAAACAGAATAACACTCCCTCACTGTGTTGTCAAGAATTTTGCAGTTTTTCTCTGGAAATCAGACACAGGTTCAATTTCCCGATCTCTTCCTTTGGTATTTCATATGTGCCGTCTTCCATTCTGTTGATATGTATGATCACATTCTGAGCCTCGCCATACCGGACGCCTGCATCAACTGCGCTCTGAAGGATGTCATAATATAGCTGATACACCTGATTTTCTATTTCCTCTTCTCCCGGCATCTCGCCGCCGCTCATCACCGAATCCGTGATGCTTTCCGCATATGCTTTTGTCTCCTCCTGAAATGTTTCATACGTATCGTCAAAAAGCAGCATCGGTTCGACAGACACGGCAACCCGGTAATTCCCATCTTCGGTCTCCACAGCTTCCCCTACCGTATAGTGAACCTGCTGTACCACGTCTTTAAATAGCATGCTATAATTATTTTCCAGTGTTTCAGGTAATTTCAGCGTCTTAAATTCATTCATCGTTGCATCCAGATTCTTCTGGAATATGGCCTCTGCCTCCTGCTGTGACGCTCCGGTCAGCTCCGTATATCCCTCACACTGGTTTTTGTAGATCACATCCAGCACCGCCTGCGTATACGCCGGGGCGTCAAACTGTGCACAGCCGAGCAGCACGGTAAACGCCAGCGCCACCGTCAGGATACTCACAAAAACCGCCCGGTATATTCTTCCCTTTCGTTCCATGGTCAGATTCCTCCTTTTTTCCGCAAAATCAATCGTACTTTACCAGTGATATCCTGCATGCCCCATGCAGGCACATCCTGATACTATCATATCCTCTGCGGGAAAAAAGCAGAATGCTGTCGTATCTGATATCATTTTTAATTTGTGATATCCGGCTTTGCACTACGTATTTTTCATCAGCTCCCGGTATTGCCCAGGAGAAAGGTCGTATTCTTTCTTAAACGCCCTGTAAAAAGAAGTATAATCACAGAAACCGGTACGCTCCGCAATCTCTCCAAGCGGGATGTCCTCTTCTATCATCCGTTTTGCTGCATTTAAACGGCATCTTGTTACAAACTGATAAAAGCTCACATTCATACGGCTGCGGAATGTCTTGCCCAGTGTACTCTCGCTGACCAGGAACCGCCGTGCGGTATCCTCCAGTGTGATTCGTTCATCCAGATGTGTACTTACATACTCTACAACCGAATCCAGCAGTTCTTCCTTTTCTGTCGGGATATGTCCGCCTTCCTCCACAGCACGGGCAAGCTGCACCAGAAGTTCGGCAACGCCTCCGCACACGGCAATCTCCCAGCCTTTTTTCTCCCCTTCAGACTCCCTGCAGATCTGTTGAAAAGAATCTGCTATGAAATCCCATTTTCCGCTTCCGAGATGAAGCACAAAGCCTTCCGGCTGACTTCCGGTTTCTTCCCCGTCCGTATCGGAAGGAATCGGATAAAAACGCCGGACCGCGCCGGCCCCATCCGAACGAATGACTCCTTCGGCACTCTTAGCGGCATCCGGATAAAATCTTTGATACAGATCATAGCAGTCTCCTACAAACTCTGCACTGATCCAGATTACAATCCGTTCATAATACCCGGCATCCGGCCTTCTCTGAAGCAGCGGGCAGTGATTCACTCCGGGCGGAATAATGATGGCGTCCCGTTTGCGGATCCGGTAGCGCCGTGTCCCCAGCAGATATTCCACATCACCGCTGCAGCAGAACAATATTTCCAGAAATGAATGGCTATGGAGCTGTACGATATCATCATAAGCATTGATATCACGGTGCGCGTCCACGAGTCCCGATTTCATCTCCAAATCCTGGTAAGTCATGCACACTCCCTCTTTTTTCGCCGTTTCCCCCAGCATTTTTCGAAACCGCATCCGTTCCGCAACAGAAAGGTGCGGATAAAGATGCTTGATATCAAAGTATGCGATCTCTCCCACTGCGATTTTTTTGACTGCCTCTTCCATATTCCGTTGTTTTTCAATTTCGCTTTCCATTCTCTTTATCCCCCACTGTGTTCCGAGTTTACATCAGATTTTTTACCAGAATCACAATAAAAAATATGATATTCACAATTTATTATGTGATTCTTTTTTCTTATACTCAAAATAGCACAATACAATGCAAATGACAAGGCATTTTTTATGCACTATGCCGGGGAAGGAGATTCAAATGGAAAAGAAACAAAAAAAATTTGGCGTCAAGGACCAGGTATGCTACTTGTTCGGAGACGTCGGGGGAAGTTTTGTCAACTTGTATGTGGACGCATATTTTCTTGTGTTCTGCACCTATGTGCTTGGTATCAGCACCTACTTTATGGGAACGCTGTTCCTGGTTGCCCGGATCTGGGACGCAGTCAATGATCCACTGATCGGTTCGATTCCGGACAGGCATATCCTCGGAAAAAGCGGCGACCGTTTTAAACCGTACATAAAGCTATTCATGATCCCGCTGGCATTAAGCGGCGTATTCTGCTTTACGAATGTATCCGGTTTTCCGGATCTGTGGAAACATATCTGGGTATGCTTTGCCTATATTGCATATGGCATGTGCTACACCGGAGCATCCATGCCCTATGGTTCACTGGCAACTGTGATCACAGACGATCCGGTTGAAAATGCGAAGCTGTCCCGCGCCCGCTCTTTCGGCGGCGGTATCGTCGGAATCCTGCTTGCATTTGTCCCACAGTTCATTTATGATAAAGATACCAACCCGGTTCCGATGGCTTTTTTCGTGATTGCGATCGTATTCGGTCTTGGCAGCATTCTTGCCTACACGATCCTGCTTTCCGGAAGTACAGAACGTATTCATTACGAAGTAAAGAAGGATGATTATAAATTCAGCGAAGTACTGAAGAATGCGCTGAAAAACCGTCCGCTGATCGGCTGCATGATTGCCGCGATCGGATTTTTGTTTTACAACACCGGATTCGGTCAGGTATCCTCCTACTTGTTTAAGGAATATTACCACAACACGAATATCATCACCCTCGCGACACTGATCACAATGCCATTGATGCTGATCATTTTCCCGTTTATCCCGAATCTGGTCCGCAAATTCGGAAAAGTCGGCTCTGTATTGTATCCGTGCCTGATCGGAGTTGTCATCAGCGGATTTCTGTTCTTTGTGCCGATTGAGAATCCGTATATTTATCTTCTGATCAACGCAGTCGCGGTAATCGGACCGATGTGTTACGCACTGAACTGCTGGGCAATTGCTTCTGACTGTATCGAGTACCACGAATACCATTTCGGACAGCGTGCAAATGGAACCATCTATTCCATTTATACATTTTCCCGTAAGATCGGCAGCGCGCTGGCATCCGCATTTGCAAGCTATTCACTGGGATTCATCGGATATGTTTCCGGCATTGCTTCACAGACTCCGGAAGTTGCATCCCGGATCCGCTACCTTGTAACCGCCGTTCCGCTCATTGCCAATATCCTGATCTGTGTCGGCCTCGGTGTTATTTATAACCTGAAAAAAGAGGACAGCGCAAAGATTCATGAAGAACTGATGCAGCGGCACGAAGAAGCGTAATAAAGAAAGGAGACGTTTTATCATGGCAAATACAATTACTACCCCCTGCGGGGAGATTCAGGGAACCTCCTGCCGTCTTCCCAGTGTAACTGCATACAAGGGAATCCGGTATGCAACGGCCGGGCGCTGGGAATATCCGAAGATCGTAGAACACTGGGAGGGTGTTTACGACGCATCTAAATACAGAAACTGCAGTTATCAGCCCCGTGCCTTTTATAATGAAGAAGACATGCCGGAAAAAGCATTTTATTACAATGAATTCCGAAAAGGAGAAACCTACACCTACGATGAGGACTGTCTGTTTTTAAATATCTGGACGCCGGAAAATGTAACCCCGGAAAGTAAACTTCCTGTACTGTTCTACATCCATGGCGGCGGATTCACCGGCGGATGCGGACACGAGAAACATTTTGACGGTCCGGTATGGGCAACTTCAGGGACTGTCGCTGTCACGATCAACTACCGTCTCGGACCGATGGGATTCTTGTGTCTGCCCGAGCTTGCAAAGGAAGCAGGACACACGGGGAATTACGGCTTATACGACCAGTTTACCGCTATGCAGTGGGTGCAGAAAAACATCGCCTCATTCGGCGGCGATCCGGAAAATGTCACGCTCATAGGACAGAGTGCCGGAGCGATGAGCGTACAACAGCATTGTATCAGTCCTCTGACCGACAGTCTGTTTGCAAAGGCAGTGATGAGCAGCGGGGGCGGAGCAAGTAAACTGTTCCCGGCGCCGGCTTCTGCGGACAGCCAGTATCCCTTCTGGCAGAATGTGATGCAAAAGTGCGGCTGCAGCACACTCCGGGAGTTCCGCGCCGTCGAACCGAAAAAGCTCTTCCAGACCTGGCAGGAAATCAAAGCGGCGGACTCCCAGAAGATGGCATTGGCCGCATCCCCCTGCATGGATGGACAGTTTGTCACTATGAGTGCAGTGGACGCCCTCAAAAAAGGGGTGCAGAAAAACATTCCTTATATGATGGGTTCTACCAGCCATGACATTGTCCCGCCGATCGTATTCAAAATGGCGCGCGACTGGTGCCGCGCCCAGTCCGAGCAGGGTAAACAGCCAAGTTATGCCTGGTTCTTCGACCGGAAGCTCCCCGGCGACGAAAATGGCGCATGGCACAGCAGCGACCTGTGGTACTGGTTCGGGACGTTAGAGAACTGCTGGCGTCCGATGACGGAAAAAGACTTTGACCTGAGCCGTCAGATGAGTACCTATCTCACAAACTTCGCCAAAACCGGCAATCCAAACGGAGACGGTCTGGCAGAATGGCTTCCGGTTCAAAAAGGACAGAATAAAGTGCTCCGCCTTGGTGAAAAAGAAACCCATATGGGCGGAGTAAACATCGCCAAACTGAATTATACGATGCTGACAAATAAAGCGGTTGGTGAATAAAATCAAATTGCCGGGTAATGCCTTTTTAACCCGGTTTCCACTCAAAAAGGACAGATCCCGTAGGATTTCATGCTTTCCAGCATTAGACTCCTCCGTGGGATCTGTCCTTTTTTGTTTACTGTCAAGATGCAAATACAGTGCCCGGTTCCTTTGGGACAATTATACCAGACACAGTTTTTTCCATCTGCCGCTCAGATATCGCCCTATAAACAATGCAGCTCTGAAAATCCAGTCGAGTACCATCGCGATCCAGACACCGATGGCGCCCATTCCCATCTGTACGCCGATGATATAACTGAATCCGATCCGGAATGTAAACATCGAAAAGATAGATACGACCATCGTAAACCTGACGTCATTGCACGCACGGAGCATATTCGGCAGGACAAACGCCACCGGCCACAGCACCATCGCGCACCCGTCATGGATCATCACCAGCTTGTACGCAAGGTCTGTCGTCTCCGCGCTCAGACCATACAGCCTGAGGATCGGAGATAACCCAAGGAGAATACAACTGTTCAGTATGATCGTCGGGATATACGTCATGAGCAGGATCCGTTTCGTATAATACCGGATCTGCCGCTCATCATTTGCTCCCACGCACTGACCGATCACCGTGATCATGGCAAGATTCATCGCCTGTCCGATGATACATCCCAGTGCATCCAGATTATTCGCGACTCCGTTCGCCGCGATCTGTACGGTTCCGAATCCGGATATAATACTGACAACCAGTACACGTCCAAGCTGGAAAATTCCGTTCTCGATTCCGCTCGGGATCCCGATATAAAGGATATTCTTGATTACTTTCCAATCCAGAGAAAATGATTCTTTCTCAAAATGTACGATATGCTTCGGGTTTTGAAGCAGCACATATAAGATGATTCCCGCAACCGCCCTCGAGACAAGCGACGGAATCGCTACGCCTGCAACTCCCATATGTAATACAAAAATACAGATCGCATTTCCGACAATATTGATCACATTCATCACCACCGACACTTTCAATGTGATCTGTGAATTTCCCATCGACCGGAACAATGCGGCGCATGCATTATAAACCGCAAGGAACGGATAGGAAACCGCCGAAATCAGCAGATAAATCAGCGCATTTTCCATAACGTCCGCCTCAATGCTTCCAAAAAACAAACGCAGCAGCGGATTCCGCACAAGCACCACGAGCGCCATGATACATGTACTGCCGATCAGTACGGTATACAAAAGCTGCTTCGCAGATTTGCACGCTTCCTCCACTTTTCCCGCTCCGATGCGCTGAGAAGTAACAACGGCTCCTCCCGTAGCCAGCGCCGAGAGCACACTGAATATCAGCATATTGATCATATCTACAAGGGACACGCCGGACACAGCCGCTTCTCCCACAGAGGAAACCATCATGGTGTCCGCCATACCGACCGTAATCGCAAGCGCCTGCTCAAAAACAAGCGGTACACACAGCTTCCATAAATCCTTTTTTGAAAATAGATAGTCCACTTCTCTCACTCCTAACATAAAAGTTGATGTACAAGACTGCTCTTTGTACATCAACCTGTATTATACGCTCTTCTTATTTTTCTGTAAATATCCAATGAAACGAAAAACTGCAACGAAAAGCTGCAGCTTGTCTTTTTAAAGTACATTGAATCCATATACTTCAATCTGTGTCAGCGCCGGGAATGGGGATGGTTCCTCTGATTTTATCATATCATGCATCTCCAGCCAGCAGATTTTCTTAGCCGGAAATGTGATTTCGTGGGGGCGAGCATCCTTTTCCATCTTCATCTCCAGCGTGCTTTCGTCTGAAAAGGAGAATTTCACGCACTTCCACCAATTGTCATGTGGAAAATCAGCTCTGGTATAAAGCACAATTCTGTCAATCTCTACAGTTCTTCCAAAATCAATTTTAATTCTGGCGTCGTCCTGCATATTAATCCCCCACGACTGATACGGCCATTCTCCATGGCAGGTACTGACCGTAATCCCGTCTATTGCATTCTGCGCAGCAAAAACAGATTCTCCTCTTGTTTCCACATTAGCCGATGCGTGAGGATATAAGTTTTTCACATGATGCTGGTCACACGGATTCACAGCAAGATTCCTGTACCCATTAATTTCGTAGTCCTTTGCCAAACGGACTCGTAAGAGGTGCTTCTCTCCATAAAACGCCTTGGGGGACAGATTGATTCTTTTCTCTCCGAACGGCACCATATAAGTAACATTTCCCGTAAGATAGACCAGACAACTTCCGATCGCATCATCCACCTGCAGCCACACATACACATCTTTTTCGGATGTTTCAAGGATAATTCTGTCCTCCGGTTCATACTTCTGGCTATATACAAGGTTCACTTCATCGATTCCTCTGCCGACTGCTTTCGTCCGCATATCTGCATCTAAGATTTTCAGGCACAGTTCCATCTTTTCCTTCCTCCTGTTCATACAAACTTACTCCCAAAGATCCGGACTGATTCCAGACATCTTCGGGAGCATTTGCTGCCTTCGTATCATTACGGTTGTTTTCCTATATAGGCGAGAATCCCGCCGTCCACATACAGAATGTGTCCGTTTACAAAATCCGACGCATCCGACGCCAGAAAGACCGCAGGTCCCATCAGATCCTCCGGAGTCCCCCAGCGTGCCTGCGGGGTTTTCGCGATGATAAACTGATCAAACGGATGACGGCTGCCGTCTTCCTGCCGCTCGCGCAGCGGCGCCGTCTGGGGCGTTGCAATATATCCCGGTCCGATCCCGTTGCACTGAATATTGTATGCGCCATATTCAGATGCAATATTTTTGGTCAGCATCTTTAAGCCGCCTTTTGCCGCTGCATAGGCAGATACCGTCTCGCGTCCCAGCTCACTCATCATAGAACAGATATTGATGATCTTGCCATGTTTTTTCTCCATCATTCCCGGCAGGACGGCCTTTGCTACGATATACGGCGCAACCAGATCAATATCCACTACCCGATGAAATTCAGATACTTCCATCTCTGTCATGGGGATCCTTTTGATGATTCCTGCGTTATTGACCAGAATATCAATACTGCCGAGTTCCCGGCTGATTTGTTCTACCATATCCGTCACCTGCTTTTCATCGGTAACGTCGCAGTAATATCCTTTTGCCTCGATCCCCTTTTCCTGATAGTTCTTCAGCGCCTGCTCCATATGCTCCCGGCTTCTGCAGTTAAATGCAATTTTGGCTCCCGCCTTCGCATATGCTTCGGCAATTGCAAACCCGATTCCGTATGCCGCTCCTGTAACCAGAGCAACTTTCCCTTCCAGTGAAAACAAATTGCTTATCTCCCTGTCCATGATTCTGTCTCACCTCCTGCACGATCTTATAACAAATCCTGATTGTCGACCCCGTCCATATCGTCGAAATCCTGATTCTCACCTGCCATTCCCCAGATAAACGTATAATTTCTGCTTCCGCTTCCTGCATGAATGGACCAGCTTGGCGAGATCACTGCCTGTTCATTTCTTACTACCAAATGCCGCGTCTGTGACGGTTCTCCCATATAATGCATCACGAACGCATCTTCCGGAAGTCCAAAATACAGGTATACTTCCATCCTGCGGTCATGGGTATGGCAGGGCATGGTATTCCATACGCTTCCCGGCTCTAACTGTGTCATGCCCATTTCTAACTGGCAGCTTTCTACCTGACCGGGAAGAATGTATTTACAGATGGTCCGGTGATTGGATTCTTCCAAAGATCCGAGACGGACCTGGTTTTCCGGCTTGATGATCACTACTCCCTCTTTCGCTTCTCCCTCTCTCTTGATCAAAACCGTCGGATATGTACAATGCGCCGGCGTACTGTTCAGATAGAATTTTGCCGGGTTGTCCGCGTCCCTGCTTGCAAAAGAAACTTTCTTTGCTCCTTTTCCGATGTACATTCCGTCTCTTGGTTCTACCTCGTATGTTCTGCCGTCTACGGATATCACTCCTGCTCCGCCGATGTTGATCACGCCCATCTCGCGTCGCTGCAGAAAATACTCCGCCCGAAGTTCCTCTCCGGCTGTCAGATCTAATCCTTTCGTGACCGGCATGATTCCGCCTGTAATGATCCGGTCGATATGGCTGTACACCATCTTGATCTCATCCTTTTCAAAAACAGAAGGGATCAGGAATTCCTCTCTTAATCTCTCCGTTGTGTAGTGTTTTACATCTCTTGGTGATGCTGCTGTTCTGATTTCCATGTCTGTTTCCTCCAATCATTTCATTTTATTTTCTTTGCAGGCAGATGCAACCGATACCGCCGGATCACAGTACGGAATCAGTGTTGCCTGAAACGCATGGTACAGATCCGATTTCCCCGGCCATACGCTTCCTGTCACTTCGCCTTTTTCATTCATCTGATGGAACCATGAGCCGTTCACATGATCTAACACCTGCGCATCCAGATACTGCATGAACCGTTCGTAGTCCTCCGCATATTTCTGTTTTCCTGTCACATGCCAGAGGACCGCAGAAGTATTGATGGCTTCCGCAAGTGTCCAGTGCATCCTGTCGTGGATGACCGGTCTTCCCTCCCAGTCTGTCGTATATACAATTCCCGGCGCGCCGTCTGCCGCCCATGCATCCGCAATTGCTCGCTCATATAAACGTTCTGCCGCTTCCAGATAATCTGCCGCCGCTTGCTGCTCCTTCGTCTTCGTTTTGTCACGATACACGGACAGCGCCCACTGCGTGATCAGCCGCGCCCACTCAATTCCATGCCCCGGAGTCGCCCCGTATGGTTTAAACGGATCTGCCGGGCGGTCTTGATTGTACGCAAGTTCTGCTTTCCACTCTCGTGTAAAATGTTCCGGGATCCGCCACTCATTCTCAGACGCCCATGCGATCACATGGTCAATGACACGTCCCGCCCGGTTTCTGTATACGTCCTTTCCCGCTGCATCCGCCACTGCAAGAAATGCCTCTACCGTATGCATATTGGCATTTAATCCACGGTACTCGTCCAATACGGAAAAATCGGTGTTCCAGGTGTCAACAGCAAGTCCTTCTTCGTCGTCCCAGAACCGCAGATCGTATAACGCCAGTGCTTCCTCCAAAAGCTCTGCCGCCCCTTCCCGTCCTGCCAGCATCGCAGATGACGCCGCCAGAATTACAAATGCATGCGCATAGCACTGCTTATCCGGCAGGATTTTTCCTTCTGCCGTAACGCCCGGATACCAGCCGCCATTCGTCCGGTCATGAAGCTCTCCCTGCAATCCTCCCAGCGCCATGTCAGCAAGTTCCCCACTTCCCGTATATTCCAGAAGCGTTCCGATACTGTACACGTGCGCCATGCGGCAGGTGATCCACGTTTCACGGTCCCGTTCTTTCCACGGTGTTCCATCGTCCCCCAGATAATAGGAACTGCCCTGCGGCGATGGAAAATTTCGGCCAAAATCAAGAAGATTTTCCCGGATCTCCTTTAAAAATGCTTTATTTTCTTCCGTATCAATCTTATACTTTCTGATATTGTCCTGCATTTTTATTCCTCCTTATGTTTTACAAATACCGCAGAATGCGGAAGCAGCAGTCCGTCATCTGCCGGATACTGATATACTTTTTCTCCGCTTTGCCGTACTTCATACGGATAAGACGTATGGTTGATGATGATCTCTCCGTTATCAAAGCAGGCTCTCTCTATCTTTTTCTGCAGGTTTGTCTCCAGTCCTGCTGTACTTTTTAAAATATCCTCCAGAATATTTACATTCATCATCTCTAACGGATACAGTTCGTTGTTTTTCTGTTCCACAGGAACATGCGGCACGAACTTCGTATCATATGCAGCTCCATAACTGAATCCAAACGCATACTGATATCCCTTTCCGGTCCGGTATCTTGTCACACATGGCGCTCCGTCAGACAAATACGACGCCACGCATTCCCCGCCGGTATAGGTACAATATTCTCTGCTTCTTACCATACCTGCTTCCTGATAGTATATCGCATCCGGCTGATGTGCGCACGCCTTTACATCAAAACAATTCGCGGCAGCCGCACTGTATGGTCCATAGAGTACGATACCGCCCGCTTCACACCATGTCCGGAGGCTTGCTTCAAACTCCGGATCTGCATTCATCTCATAGCAGTCGTCATCCGGAATAATCAACACCTTATATTTCATCAGCAGCCGGTCCTTACACAAACTCCTGCCATCTGTTACATCTGCTTCCAGTCCCAGATCACGGCACGCCTTATACCATCCCAGCAGATCCAGCCGCCGCTCCTTATTTCCTTCCGTTCGCATCGTCTCGCATGCAGCCATTGCAGAAGGAAACAGAATTGCGATATCAGAATTCTTCTTCGCTCCCAACTGCGGAATTACTGTCTTTACCCATTCGTTCGCCCGGCAAAGAGATTCAAGAAAACGTGGCTCCATCCGGTGAAGCACCCCGCCGTCATCCAGTCCGCACATGCCGTAAGACGTATATCCCGCTGCCCCGCTTGCCACAATGGATGCAACAATCTCTTCGGGTGTGAGAACCGCGTAGATATCGTTATACAGATACCGTCCCCAGTAAATTCCACCGATGAATTCCCTTCCTCTGTTCATACTGCGCATCATACTGTGATGGCAGGCAGTTACATAGGCTTCCGCATCCCCTGCAGGCGTAACCGGAACAGAAATAAAGTGCGCGCAGTCCACATATTCTGAAAGACGATAGATATCAATTCCCCGCGCCGCCGTATCCCACAGATCCGCGAATCCTACGCCTGACAGCATGGAACCGTCCACATTCAGGAAATATCCCCACTGCGCCATGTCCGGACACAGATAAAGAGACTCGTCGATCTTGTGAAGCCTTTCCTTCATATCTTTAAAATAAAGGCACAATTCGTCACACTGCCACTTCCTGTTGTCCATCAGCATCCTGGCTTTCGTATCCCGGTTTCTTATATCCGCTTCTGAAAGTACAGCATCATCCGGATATCTGCACGCAAACCAGTAGTCTTCCGGTTCCAGAGCATAAAAATCCGTTTTTTCCACGCCATATGCCCGGTTAAACAATCCGATGTCTCCCTGATATGTATTTCTGAGCCAGTCCAGATACCGCTTTTTCCCTTCCGCATCAAAACTCGGAGCGACAATCGGATCCCACATGCTGCAGATCGGTTTTCTTTCTTTTTGGTCTGTCACAACCGTCACATAATTTTCTCCGTAAGTCTTCATCAGTCCTGCCACATGCGTTTCCATAGAATCCTTCGCTTTTTCGGACCAGTAGCGGTACCATTTTCCGTCCTTTCCATTTTGATCCACGACAGACTCCCCGTAAACCGGCGGACTGAAACGGATATTGGGATAGAGATTATCCCCATTCATATAGAGTGCCAGAAACTCATGGGACATGCCATTCTCTTTGATCTCCTGCTGCATATATTCCAGCATAGAGACATACGGACTTGCTTCCTTCCCTTTATACCGTTCTTCCAGATCCTCCCATGCTTTCGCATCCTGCAGGACACTGTTGAATCCCAGTTTCCTGAGAAGCCGGATGCTTTCCTTCACAAATTCCTTGTCGTCATATGCCGGACGGTAAAAATTACCGAACCAAATATTGATATAAGGTTCGCCTGTTTTTTTATCCACCATCGTATTAATCCTGACTCCTTTCCTTTTGTCACATTCTATTTCCTGTTCACGAATGTACCATGCACAGCGAAAACTACTGTATCCCAAATTTTACAAAATGCCATTCGTCTGTATGCGTACGCTCCGGTGCATCCGGCGCATCAGCAAAATTTTTCTTTCCCCTGTACTGCGCGGGACTGATCGTGTGATAATCTCCCTTGTAATATTGATGAGGTCCGTAAGTATTGTAGGTGCTCGGGATTAAATCCACAGTAATCGTATGTAGTCCAGGCTCCGGAACGTCTACACGCCACTCATCTCCCCATGTATACCCTGCTTCGCGTCCGTCCACATAGATTTTTGCTGCTTCCGCATAAATGTGTTCATCCGCACCAAGCCTGCAGTTATGATCAGTGTCAATATAAAATTCGCATTCAAGTGTAATACACTCCCTCATAAACGGGAATCCGGACTCTGCCAGATGTGCACCGTCTACCATTGACAGATCATAGTCCTCCAGGAAAAATGAACCTCCGGTTACCAACTGTCTCTGATCATACGATTGAAACCGCTCCGTACTCTTTACCAGAAATTCTCCCTGAAGAAATACCAGCGGTTCCGGCTGTTCTGCTGTTCCTTCATAGTGAATGACTGCAAATCCATTTCTTATGATCCGCCGCCGGATCTGCTCCGGTATCTCATACCAGTATTCCCCTGACTCTTTCTTTTTGGGGGTAAGTTCTTCTCCCATAATCTCCAGTTTTGACAATGCATCCAGCGCCAGAACATTCCATGCCGCTGATTTCCGTTCATTCCCACTGTGATACTCAATCTTTGTCTCGTAGTCCTTTAGCAAAATCTGATTCTTTCCTGCGTTTTTTACAGTCCACTGAAATGTTCCTGACGGCCGGAAGAGATCAGACTGTAGAAATTCTGTCACTCTTTTTGTCTCTTCCCACCGGCAGTCTTCACTGTATATTACCAGATCATACGCCTGTGAGTTCAGATAGAATTTTCCGTTTCTTATTGCTCCGTACTTCTCGATCATCCATTCTTCAGCCACATCAAACCGCATTCCCCGCCGATACATCTGTTCTACAAACACACTGAACCGGTTGCTGCATCCGCCGCTTTTTGTATCCGGCACACCTTCTCCGTTATGCTCATTCACCGCCATAGCATCTGCCGGATCATATGTGGACATCACTCTTCTTACGGGTGCAGTTATAAGAACCGGCCTCTCCTGTCCCGCCCGGTCGTCCCAACGCTGATGTAATTTTTCAAACAGCGCCGGAAACACATCACGCCAGTTTACTCCGAACGGAATATCCGGCGGCCAGTCCCCGCGTATCGACGCCGTATTCTTCTGATACTGGCTGATATGAAAGACATACATTGTAATTCCACACTCTGCCAGCCAGTCAATATTACGTTCCACATCCTCAGGCGACAGTCCCCAGCCGCTTCCTCCCAGAATCTCCGCCATCGAATTTCCATCGCCAAACTGCCTGCCGATGGAGGCAGCGATCCTTGGATAGTAATGGTTTCCCGGATACCGCCCCAGAGCATCCACCGCCGGAGTGTTTACCCGGATCAGATTGCGAAATGCCGATCCACCCGGCGATATCTGGAAAAAGAGATTTTCTTCTCCTTTTAAATGTGCTGCGTATCTTTTCCCGTATCTCCTGCACCAGGCGTTGATTCTTCCATAATAATTCTCTGCCAGAATATCCGCCAGCAATTCCCAGAAACGAGTTCTCAGTTTCTCATACCCCGGTTCTTCTGTAAACAAATATTCCAGACGCTCCGGCATCGTTTCGCCGTATTTTTCTGTATATTTCTCCGGCAGGTCGTCTGTCCACGGAACTCCCCCCGTCTGCATGGATATCCCGTGCCCGTCCAGGAAACCCACTTCGTCGCTGAAGAACCCGGTCACATATTCAAATGCCTCCGGATCCAGACCGTTTCGGTATCCGTCATACGTAATTCTCACAAAACATTCCATTGCCTTTTCAGACAAAGTATTCACCTGATGGAATTCTTTTTTGCACACTCTGCCATCCTGATATGCCAGCCACTGGCAGACACCGTCTCCCAGTTCTTCCATTACCTTCCCGTCAGCGCGTCCCGACGGCCAGCCATTCTCATCGTAAATCCAGAACTCCATTCCCAGTTCCTTCGCATACAAGATCAATTCGGATAAAACTTTCAAATACCCGGGGCCAAGATAGGGCGGATCATTCGGATAATATCTCGGATGAAATACTGTTCCCTGAAAACCGTAATCTTTCATCGCTTTTAACTGCTGCTTTAATCTGCCGATTTCCAGAGAACCGTTGATAGCCCAGAAAGTCAGAAACCTGATGGATTTCTTTGTGTTCTTTGTTCCCATATTTACTCCCCTTTTTCCTGATATGTAAACCAGTCAAAATCCGCGTAAGTTCCGCTGCCCGTCAGATCCTGACAGCAAAGTCCGACCATTGCCCCGGTAAACCATCCCTCCATGCACGCTTCATCCGATAAGATGCTTGCATCAAATATCGGTCCGATCTGTTCGTATACTTCTTCTCCCAGTCCATAATAGAACTGCAGTTTGTCGTGATCCACGGACACTTTCAGATATACCGGCTTTCCTTCTTCAATCGGAACAAATCCCACCGGATATGTGTAGGTTTTATTCTTTGCTTTCAGGATACTGATGCATTTTCCCAAATCTTCATCACAGGTTACGTGCAGATAAAAATAGTTATCCGTATCGTACATACAGATCAGTCCCGCCATCTGTTTGAATACGTCTGGTTCAAATTCCAGTTTTGTATCCGCTTCAAACTGAAATTCCGTCCACCGTCTGGCGATCAGGCTCTGACCGAACTTCGAAGACAGTCCTTCCCGTCCGTACATACGCAGATATCCGGGCCGTTCTTTCAGGGAAAGAAATCGTTCGTCCATGGGGATACGTAAAGACTGATATTCCAGACTCAATGTCTCATCCTCAAAATCGTCCCTGCATGGCTTTCTTTCAAATGCACACGGCTCCAGGCCTGTGATTTCCACCTTCTCATCCGGAAGTTTCGTCCCGTTCGTCAGACGCAGCCACCCGTCACTCGTCCATTCCATTTTCTGAATGGCAGTCTCCCTTCCGAGCGGATATCTGCGCTCTCCCGGAAATCTGGGGGCGTCCTCTGCGTTCCTGTTTTCCAGCGGACGCCCGCACAAATGCACGACATACCATTCCCCGTCCAAAGTCTCTACCAGGTCGCAGTGTCCCGCTTTCTGCAATGGGAAATCCGGTGTATCCCGGGTTGTGAGGATCGAATTATTTTCATTCCATTCATACGGTCCCCAGATATTTTTTGCGCGAAGAATAGATTGTCCGTGCGCCTCTCCCGTTCCCGTATCTGCACAGAACAGGTAATACCAGCCATTTCGTTTGACGATATGCGGACCTTCCAGATAAATCCGGTCTCCGGTATAGATATCCCGCACCGGACCGCACATTTTCTTCTCTATCGCGTCATACTCCTGCAAAATAATCCTGCCCTTATATTTTTTCGGGATACGGTGGTCTGTCACCATACTGACCATGTACTTTTTCCCGTCATCGTCATGGAACAGAGACGGATCAAATCCAAAATTATTTAACGCAGTCGGCTCGGACCACGGTCCGTGGATATTTTCAGCCGTCACCAGATAATTGGCGGTATCATACATATTACAGTAAAAAGACCGCACTACGGTATAGACCAGATAAAAAATCCCCTTATCATAAGTCAGGCATGGCGCCCAGATTCCCTGGGATGCCCCTACCCCCTTCAAATCCAACTGCGATACCCGGTTCAGCGGATACTCGATCAGTTCCCAATGAACCAGATCTCTGGAATGATGGAGCCGGACACCCGGCCACCATTCAAACGTTGAGTTCGCCACATAATAATCTTCCCCAACCCGGATGATGGACGGATCCGGATGGAAGCCTCGTAAAATCGGATTTTCTGCTTTCATGTTTCCCGCCTTTCCCTGCGTCAGCCTATTGTCTTCGCAGGATCCTTTGCAGTTTCATACTGATCAAATATTTTTCTAAATACAACAGACGATCCCCTTGCCGCCGCTGAGAAGAAAAAGAGAAGCCACCCCGGGATCATGTATTGTATTCCACAGATCACAGTCAGCAGCACCGGCAGTCCATAAACCACTGCGATCACCGCCAGCTTCGGCAGATTTAATACACCGATCAGAAATGCATTTTTCACGGTATCTCTTAATATATTATCAAATCTTGCGATATAGGGAAAGATGACAAGCAAAACGGACAAATATAGTACAAGCAGCGTTACCAGTATCCCCCGCAGAAGAGGCGCCGATTCCGGGAACAATTCAGGTATCAGCCGGAAATCCAAAAGAATCACAGCTCCCACGGCGGCAAGTCCCAGCCACGACGCTGTACTGATTTTAAAATTCTCTTTCCATGATTTAAAAAATGCTGCTGCAATATAGCCTTCTTCGTTTCTTGCCATCTTCAGTGTGACCGAGTAGAGCGCCGTAAGCGACGCCCCGATGGTAAATACCGGCAGCGAACAGACCACAAATAATACATTTAATACCATGATATCCCAGATCTTTGACAATGCCTGCATAAACCGGTTGTCAGGCGAAAATAAATTCTTCACAGTTTCTCCTCCTTCAATATTCTCACTTCCGGCTGTATCTTTCTTTTACCAGAGCAAGATTCCTTTTCCCAGCAGCTTATACACCGCCTCGATAAAGAAATAATCTGCATAGTTCATCGTAACATGATGCTGACAGTTATGATAAGCTGCGGAACAGTTCTGAACAATGGCGTCGCAGTCATTTCCCCAGTCCGCTCTTGTCCCGCCAATGGCCTTCAAGATCTTAAAAGCAGCTCTTAGGTACATCTCCTGTTCCGCCTTCGGAACACATGCGGCAAGCTCTATAAGTCCTCCCGCGATCACACAGGCTCCGCAGGAATCCTCCAGCGCCGGCTCTTTTGGCTGCCGGAAATCGACCGGAAGGATTCCGTCTTCCGGAATGTTCGCCATGCAATAATGCGCCACTGTTTTCGCAGTGTTAAGATATTCTTTCTTTCCTGTATGGAGATAGCTTATCATAAATCCATACAAAGCCCAGCCTTGTCCTCTTGTCCAGGAAGAACCATCCTGATACCCCTGACCGCCAAGACTTCTGATCTTCTCCCCCGTATCCGGATCAAATTCTACAATATGGCATACCGAACCGTCGGGACGGACAAACTGTTCCATTACTGTATCTGCATGGCGCATTGCGATCTGTCTGAAACGCGGGTCTTTACTTTCCTCCGACGCCCAGTACAAAAGTGAAAGGTTAAACATACAGTCAATGATCGCCCAGCCTCTTGTATCCTCCTCTTCCAGATCGTTCCATGCACGGATAAAATTCCCTGCCGGATTAAATCTTCCGGCAAGAAGATTCGCCGCATGCATTGCTGTTCTTCTGGAGCGCAGATTTCCTGTCAGCTTATAATCAGCAACGGCTGTCGGCACGAACATGAAACCGACATCATGATGAAGTCCGTAATATTCTTCCAGGCATTTCTCCATCTTGTATTCGGAAATTCTGGCTGTCCCGGCATATTTTTCTTTTCCGGTATCCTGATACAAAAGCCAGAGGATTCCTCCCCAGAATCCGTTCGTCCACCAGTTCAGTCCGTCATCTGCCCGCCATGCCTTTTCCGCGTCCGACCGGTCGTCATAATTCCCGTTTTCATCTGTAGTATATGGAATTTTATCCCGGTTCTTATCACAGGTCCAGTCCATCTTTTGCCTGATCTTTTCTGCGGTTTTCTCCGCCCAGGCCTGATAATTTTCCATCCTTTTGTTCCCTCCCTGTCAAAAGGCTGTCATGCCAAACTTCCCGCATGACAGCCTGTCATCCAATCACATGCGGTTCTTTCCATCCCGCTTCTTATTTTTCGTCCAGAAATTCCTGAAGCTGTTTCTCTACTTCTGCCCTTACGACCTCAATATCGTTCTTTGCTTTGCCGTAGAATTCATCGATCTTTGCCTGTGTGTCATCTCCAAACAGACCGCTCTGAAGCTGTGCGCTGTATTCTCCGCCAATCTGCTTCAAGGCTGCATACGCTGTTTTTACCTCTGTCGATACGTTCGGATCGAATACGAAGCCGCTGATCGGATTCAGTTCAAAATTATCCTTATTTGTAGCATATACTTTATATTCCTGTATTTCTTCCGGCCATGTGGCATTGACTCTTGTATATTCCGGATTCCAGCACAACTCGTATCCCGGGAACACATATTTATTGCTCGGGGTCAGATCTTCCATTGTCTTATCGCCCACATCCTCCCAGTCTTCTCCCTCGATTCCGTAGCAGAAAAGATCGTGATTTTCCTGACTCTGGAAGATCCAGTCAAGGAACTTCATTGTTGTGTCAATATTTTCGGAATAATACGGAACTGCCACATAGTTTGCTGATAATGCCTGATTGGTAAAGGTTTCTTCTTTATTATCAATCTGTTTCTCATAGAACCACACGCCGAGTTCACTGTCAGGTACATTCTGCTTCATATTTGTGGAAAAGTTATTATAATCGTCCAGATTTCCTTCGATCGCGCCATATTTTCCTACATAGAATTTTTCCGCTGCATTTGTCACCGTCGCGGAATCTGCGTTGCCAAATCCGCCGTATTCATCCGCAATCTTCAGAAACCGTTTGGTCATAAAGTTTTCCTGATATCCTTCCGGATAGTCTGCGAACCGTTCATCCGGATCGCCGAAGATGCTTACGTCCTCTACCGTCTTCCCGTCATCCGACAGAAGTGCCCGGAAATTCAGGTTTGCGGTAACTCCCGTGTTGTCCACCTCTACGATGTTATTTTCTACCGCTGTATACCAGTCCGACAGATAGTAGAAGTATCCGCGGTCTTTCAGTCCCATAGCAGATTCAATTCCGAGAGAGTCCTTATTATCATTTACCGCCTCCAGATATGCATGGAACGTCTCTTCGCTGGTCACAGGCTCGCATCCGAGCTGTTTTCTCCAGTCCTCGCGGTAGAACACACACCGCATGTCCGCATACTGTTCAAACAGAGGAATCGCATAGATCGCGCCATCGCTGCTTACCATCGTTTCCAGAATTTCCGGTGTAAACGCCTGCTTCAGTCCCGGATATTCGTCGTTGTCAAAATACTCTGAAAGGTCTGCATACAGTCCGTTGCTGATATTGGACGCCAGATTCACCCAGTAGGCGTCAAAGGTCAGGTCGCAGGCCTCCTGATTCATCAGCTTCAACGGCATTTCTTCCACATGCTTTGTCGTCCAGTTTAAATTGATGTCAATCCCCATATCCTCTCCGGCGCGTTTTTCAAATTCATCGAACACCTTTTCATAGTTTTCGCCTTCATTGGTGAGCCAGAATGTGAGTTCTGTCTTTTCTCCGGAACCGCCGGACGCCTGTTTGTCCTCATCCCCTGATCCGCAGCCTGCCATAGACGCCGCCATCACAACCGCAAGAGCGGCCGCCGCTGTTCTCTTCCACATTTTTGTTCTCATAATTCCTCCTTCTCTGCCTTTTACAGATGATATATATTTTTGTTGCATTACTGCCTTACCCTTTGACAGAACCTACCATGATTCCGCCTGTAAAATATTTCTGTGCGATGGGATATACCAATATGATCGGTCCGATCGTACAGAGCGCCGTTGCCATTTTCATGGTCGTGCTTGGCAAAGTCGCCGTATTGACCGCCGCTCCCTGCGACGCCATATTTGCCAGTGTTTCTGTTTTCCGGATCAACTGCATGATCAGATACTGCAGCGGCCATGTATTTTTGTCTCCCGCATTATAGAGCATTGCCTTGAACCATTCATTCCAGTATCCAAGTGCATAAAACAGGCTGACGGTAGCAAGCGCCGGTTTCGAACACGGCAGGATAATACGGAACAAGATCGTCGCGTCATTGGCTCCGTCCAGCTTTGCTGATTCTGACAGCGAGCTTGGGATTGCTGAGAAAAAGTTCCGCAGCAGGAATACATTCCATGGAATGATCATACTCGGCAGGATCAGCGACCACACTGTGTTAGTCAGATGCAGATATCTGGATACCAGCATATAAGTAGGAACCAGACCTCCGTTGAATATCATCGTAAAATAGATATACAGGTTAATCTTGGAACCATATTTAATTCCCGCCGCCAGAGGGTATGCAAGCATGGAACTTACCAGCATACTCAAAAGTGTACCGACCACCGTGACAAAGATGGACACTCCGTAAGAGATCCAGATTTGTTTTCCGCCAAACACGACCTCATATGCCGCCGTGGTAAAACCCTGTGGAATCAGCTTAAATCCATTCTTCAGTATCAGTGCTTCTTCCGAAAATGAACAGGCTATGATATAAATGAACGGCACGATACAAAAGAATGCGAAAACTCCTGCGATCAGATAGCACACGACTTTGAGAGTCCGCTCGCTTTTGCTTAACTTGATATGACTCTTAACTGCCTTTCCTTTCATAATAACCTCCTAAAAAATCGCTGAATCCGGTTCATATTTTCTTGCCAGCTTGTTCGCCCCTACCACCATGATAAATCCAAGAACCGACTGCACCATACCGATTGCTGTACTCAGTCCGTATTCATTCAGCGTCCGCATCGCCCGGTATGTATATGTATCAATGACGTCCACCGTAGGATACAACATAGAGTTATCGCCGATCAACGCATAGAACATTCCAAAGTCGCCGTAGAATATCCGTCCTATATTAAACAGTGTCATCAGAATAATCGTCGGACGCAGGATCGGCAGTGTCATATATTTGATCTTCTGCCATTTTGTCGCGCCATCAATCTCCGCAGCCTCCATGATTCCCGGATCAATACCTGTGATGGTTGCCAGGTACACGATCGCGCCGTATCCCGATGCCTGCCACACTTTCAGCACCACCATGATGATCGGCCATACCCATGCTTCCTGATAAAAATTGAGATGGATTCCCATACTTTCCAGCAGATTCGTCAGGATACCGTTATCCGTACTGATCACTGCACTGTTCAGGAACAAGGAAACAATCGTCCATGAGATGAAATAGGGAAGCAGCGACAGCGTTTGTGTGATCTTCTTGTACTTTTTGGATGTAATCTCACTGAAAACCACTGCAAGGACTACAGATACAAATGTAGACGCAATGATAAAGATCACATTCAGCCAGAGCGTATTGATCGCCGCTTTACTCAGTCCCGGCCAGATACTGTCATTAAAGAAAAATTTAAAGTTATCCAGTCCGCAGAACTCACTCCCGAATATTCCGTCTTTCACGTTAAAATTTTGAAACGCGATAACCAGTCCAAGCATCGGTATGTAGGAAAAAATAAAGATCTGCAGAATTCCCGGAACTGTCATTCCATATAGGAAACCATGCTTTTTGATTTCCTGAAGGAAACCGTTCTTTTTCTTTGCCCTTTGCATTTTATTACCTCTCTTCCTCTGTTTTCTTTATACTCATCATAGCAGTCTGAAAATTTTTTCAAATGTTGTTTTTCAAGAAAAAAGTGATGCTTTTCAAGACACTGCTTCCGCGTCAAAAAAAGGAGTCGGATATCCGGCTCCCATAGATTCGCTCTATAAATTCTCCCTGTTTCACTTTGTAGTTCTTTACTGTTTCACTGTCAGTTTTCTTTTGTATTCTGCCGGACTGCATCCGTAATACTCTTTGAATTTCTCCGTGAACTGTCTTGTATTCTGATAGCCGACCTTTTCCGCGATCTCATAGGTTTTGAAATCTGTCGTGATTACGAGCCGCTTTGCCTCTTCCATGCGGATATCTGTTAAGAAACTTTTAAAATTCTCCCCTGTCGTCTTCTTAAACAGTGCCCCGAAATAGACCTGATTTACACAGGCCATTTCTGCCATTTTCCGCATATTGATATCTTCTTCGAAATGTGCCCTCATATAATCGACGACCTGCGCAATGGCCGGATTCTCCCAGAGAACCGCACGGCTGGCGATCTGCCCGGTGAGTAAACCGTAATAAGCCAGGAACTCCTGCTTCAATTCATCATAAGTAGCCGAAGCACGCATTTTTTCCATAAATTCAACCTGTCTTTTTTCCTCTTCTCCAAAAGCGGCGCCATATGCCTTTAAGTCCTCATTGAGTGTTCCGGCAAATAGAATACAGCGGTTGATCACGGCATAGCGGTTCCCGTAATGAAGATTTTTGATCAGTTCAATACATTCTTCGAACTTCTCCATCACTTCCGGTCTCCGAGTTACGAGCATTTCCAGAATTTCTTTTTTCAGCCGCTCATAATCCTCAAAGGAATACGTGAATTTCTTATGGATATGGTCTGCACAGATTACTTTCTTGTCCAAAAAATACCGCATCTCATATGCAAATTTTGCCGAGTTGTACATATACCCCAGATCGGACGCTTTTTCCGAAAAAGATCCTACGCCGCATCGAAGTTCCATTTTCATTTCCTGCTCCACCTGATCCATCACCGGCAGCACATAGTCTGAGAGCAGTGTTTCCTTCTCTTTCGGCTCGATCATGCAGAGAATATAGAGGCAGTCCTCCTCTCTTTTCATCGGAACTCCCTTTTTATTGTCCCGGAAATAATTTTGAATGCGGTTAAATACAGAGAATTTTATCAGTTCCGCTTTTTTATAGTTCTCCGCTTCCAAACGTCTTTTTCCCTTGTCCTCCAGATAAAAGCAAACGCCCGCAAAAGTCTTCCCTTTGTAGTCGATTCCCAGACTGCAGAATCTTTCATAGAATTCCTCCGGCGCGTACCCGTTATCACTGTTCAGCCTCCCGAGTAATTCCTGAAGTTCATTCTTTTCTTCCCGGAATATTTCCAGTCTCTCCTGATTGCGGAACCGCAGCAGCGCCTTTTTTACGGCTTCTTCCATCGCTTCTTTTAACACCGGCTTTAAAATATAGTCCACCGCACCCAGCCGGATCGCCTCCTGCACATATTCGAATTTCTGATACCCGCTGATAAAAATCACCTGGATCTCGATCTGTTCCTGCTTTAAACGCGTCAAAAAATCCAGACCGGTCAGTTTCGGCATACAAATATCCGAAACAACAATATCCGGTCTCTGTTCTGTCACTTTTTCCCACAGTTCTTCTCCGTCCGTCGCTTCGTCTGCAACAGACAATCCGTATTCTTCCCACGGGATCAACGTTTTTAATCCCTTCACAATGACAGGCTCATCATCTGCTATGATCACTTTCAACATCTCTCATTCCTCCAGCACCGGCAATGTATATTCCACAATTGTTCCCAGATTCTCGCAGCTTGTAATCTGAAATCCATAATCCCTACCGTAATTTTTTACGATCCGGTCATACGTATTTTTTATGCCGATCGATATTTTTTCCCCGTTCTGTCTTCCAAGGGTGTCTTTCTCCAGAACATCGGTGATTTCCTGTACCTGCTGCTCCGTCATTCCCACGCCGTCATCCATCACAGTGATGCACAAACATTCTGCCTTTCGTAGCGCACTGACCCGGACTTTTCCGGCTCCTTTTTTCGGACGCAGTCCATGTTTTACTGCATTTTCGATTGTAGGCTGCAGAATCAGCTTGAGCACTTTCAGGCGCAGACAGTCCGCCGGAACGTCGATCTCAAGATCATAAAGATTTTCATACCGCACTTTTACAATGTAAAAATATTCCCGAATATTTTCCAGTTCCGCTTCCAGCGTCACCTGATCGGATTCATTCCCGATCAGATACCTGAGCTGCTTGGAAAGACTGTCGATCAATCCGGAGGCTTTGGGGGCATTTTCCGAAATTGCCGTCATACGGATCACTTCCAGTGTATTGTACAGATAATGCGGCTTGATCGTAGATTTCAGCGCAGAGAGTTCCGCGTCTTTCTGGCGCAGTTCCGCCACATATACCTGATCGATATACTGCTGCAGATGCGCCGCCATCTCATTAAATCCCTCCCCCAGAACCTGTATCTCATCATGGCTGTGGATGTCAACTCTCGTATCCAGTTCCCCTTTTTGCATCCTTCCCATTGCCTCTTTCAACGTTCTGACCGGGCGGCTGGTATATCGGGAAAATCCGTAAAATGCGGCAAGAATCAGTGCTGCCGCCCCGAGCATCCCAATGACAAACCTGCCACTGTCCAGATACATCCCTTTGATATTCTGCCGGCTCATACTTGCCAGCACCTTCCAACCGGTATTTTCCACACTGCAATATGCATAGATATCACTGTCTGTCTGGTATATTCCGCTTTCACCCTCCAGAGATTCCAGAATACTGCTGACTGTTTGATCCTTCTGTGCCATCTGCTCCGGATCGCCGCTGTATATAATCGTACCGTCACTTTCATCAACTACAATGATCTCACTGTCTTCGCCCATATTCAGACCTTCTTCCAGGATCTCCAGTTCCGAAGGATCAATATCAAGGTACAGTGTTCCCATTCGTCTGGTCCGTGCCGCATGCATCGTAGAAACGTCCATATAATTCCGCGCCATAGTAAACACCTTTTTTTCAGAATTATAATAATAATTGATTTCCGAATGCGTCGGCATGATATAAAGGCTGTTCAGCTCCCCCTCCTGCGGCTTCCACTGGGCATCCAGCACTTTACGGATATTCATATTCTTGGTAGAATCCCGGCTTACATTATAAATCTTGTCGTAGATAAAACGTACATTTTCAATCGACCGGTCCATATTCAGGATATTATAGAGAACATTTGTAATCTGACGCTCTCGTTCCTCTTCCTCCAGTTCCTTATCATCCAGCAGCTCATAAAAATACAGATAGTCATCTGAAGTATAATCGTATAGAGACTGTGTAATATCATCATACTTTCCGATCAGGTCCGATACGTTTTTTCCCATGTTCACTGCCATCTGCGACGCATTGCTTATCATCACTTCCTCCACACCGGACGAAAGCCGCATATAAAGAATCTGTCCGGTCAGTAAAAGCGGGATCAGACCGATCAGAATAAAAGCGATAAACATTTTTGCAAACATACTGATATAAATATGACTCTTTCCGGTCTGCTTCTTATTCTGCATCCGTAACCGCCCTTTCCCATTCATTCTGATATTCTCTTAGTATCTCTTCTTTTGTTTTTTCCCCATTGAGTACTTCTTTCAGACCTGCACATAAAAAATTCCGAAATCCCTCCGGAGTATCCTCATCTCCGATCTGCATCTCCGGTTTCAGTACTCCGCCAGCCTCTTCATTGATTTCTTTTAACTGCTCATTTTCTAACGGCATTTCTTTTTTTGTAACCGGAAGTGCATTCATCAAACTGCATATCTCTCCATAAATTTCTTCTGAGTAAAAAAACTTCAGAAATTTCACCGCAGCGTCATACTTTTTCTCATCGTTTCTGCACTCTGCCGAGATACCCCATCCGGACTGATTGTCGGTAAAGGAATATTTCTGACCTTCATCATCCGGCATAAAGAACCAGCCGAGTTCCATCTCCGGATTGAGACTCTGTATCTTTGGGATCTGGTTGCACAGAGAATAAAGCATAACCGCATTGCCGTTCGCTATATACTCGCAGGTCTCTGCATCACTTGTTGTTGCATAACCGCTGTTGACATACCCTTTTTCAAATAATCCCGTGAACCGCTCCAGCATTTCTGTCGGTTCTGCATCCGTCCATGACGTCTTTCCCGATGTACAGTCGCTCTGCCATGTCGGATTTGACGATGTTACACAAGAGTTAAAGAAATATCTGCACCAGAACATCAGATGCCAGCTGTCACCGCCTCCTACGACCAGCGGCGTATACTGCTTTTCTTTTAATGTCTCACACAAGACTTCAAACTCCTCCCATGTGGCGGGAGGCGTCAGTCCCAGTGCGTCAAACACAGCTTTGTTATAAATCATTCCCTGCTCCAGCCTGGCGCCGGGGAGTGTATATACACAGCCGTCAGGAGCCGTCCATGTATCCTGCAGAAGTTCTGTCAGTTCATCGGGAAGCGGACAGAACATCCCTTCCTGATATGCCATCTTTATGTCCTTTATCTCTACCACATCTCCCAGTTCACCGATGGCAGTCTGCCGTTTTAGATAGTCATCATAAAATCCACTCTGCGTCCTTGTGGAAGGCTGCAGCTTTACCTCAATCTCCGGGTACTTTTCCATAAATGCATCGCACGCCAGACTCACGGATTTGTTCCATCCATCGTCCCCCGATGCAAACGTCACGATAAGCACCGTCTTTTCCTCTGCCTGCATATTCTCTGCTTCATTGTCCCTGTTATAAAAAACAAAAAGCAGTACAAGCACAACCATGACTGCCAGACACCCTACCGCCAAAATCTTGATCCAGTTGTTCTTTTTGATGATCTTCCGGAATTTTTCTTTATACATCGTCCCACCCATATTTCTCATCTGCTTCTGTATCATCTATATTTGGAAACATATAACTGTTTATTTTCATAATAATTCCATCCGGCAAATTTTGCAATATTTACAAAAATTTTCGATATAAATCCGGCCGCCGCTCCAAAAGCCGCGCTTTCCGGTAGTGTTTTGCAGTTTTCAGATCTACTTCTCCAATGACCACGTCATCTCCCCTACAATTGCCGGATGCCAGTATCCGTCCGTCCGGCGAGATAATCTGACTCGGACTTCGGAGATCCTGAATATCCATCCAGTACGGCACCCCCATCGCAGCGGCGGTATAGATTCCGTTCTCATAGGCCCTTGCGGGTCCATAGATCCATTCCCATCCCCACGTTGGGCAGAAAATAATATCCGCGCCTTTCTGTGCCAGTATCCTTGCCGTCTCCGGGAACTGCATATCCCAGCAGATCGCGAACCCAAACTTTCCATATTCCGTATCTGTTACCATGAAGTCCTCTCCTGCTTTCAGATACGCTTTCTCGTCCCCTGCCAGATGAATTTTCCTGTAGCACACTTTCACCTCGCCCTTAGGATCAAGAAGAAAAGCACAATTGGAAAGTTCGTTCTGATCGTCTGCATAGAACATTCCCAGAATCAGATATGCCTTCGAATCTTTTGCCGTCTGTAGAAATTTTCCCAGGATATTTTCCTGCGTCTTTCGGATCAGCTTTGTGTAGTCTCCCTGATACTGCTTCGGCTGTCCGGCAAAATTGATTGCTTCCGCAGTGACAATTACATCCGCCCCCTGACTCGCTGCCCGTTTCGCCAGCAGCAGATTCTTCTCCGTCATCTCTTTTTGGCACTCCAGAATTTCTGCTTCCGGCCATATATTCTCTCTGTGTTCAAAATCATACAACCTGTTCTGCTTTGTCTGCAGCAATGCGATCTTCATCATTTTCCCCTTCCTCGAAATCTTCTTCACCAGTATTGATGTGCAATAGACTGCACAGGCAAAGGTGTCCGGATTTTCATATCAGTTCTACATTCAGGACTGCCGCGCTAAGCGGCGGAATCACAATTTCGGCTGACTCTGTATGCCGGAATTCTTTGATGAAAAGACGGTTTGGATGTTCCAGATCGTTTTCTGTATCCGGTTCCGTATTTCCAAAGTAGTTTCCTGAAACTGCTCCCGCCGTTTTTCCTTTTATTCCAAGACTTACCGTGATGTCTTCTTTTAAATGTCTGTTTACCAGATTCAATACCAGGCGCTTCTTTTCTCTGTCATAACTGCAGGAAGCGTCCAGATAGGGAACTTCTTTATAATACGTTCCTTCCCATATCGGCGACTGTACCCAGAGATCCACCGCCTCCAGTTCCTTATTGGGAAGAAATAATTCCTGTACATAAGATACCGCCGTGCGAAAACATCTGCTGCCTCCCTGTTCTACGATCACCGCCGGAAGTACATTCACAAGCTGCGCCATGTTACACAGCGCCGCAACATCCGCATTTCGGATAAAAATATTAAAATAAGCCGCCGTCAAAAGGCCATCCGCGGCAGTATAGTTACAGCAGGTATTCTCATCGGCACGATACCATGGGTTATACTCATCCAGCGCAATGCCGATAGGTTTAAAATCTCCATGTTTATGCCTGATCAGACGGATATCTTCCCGCATGATCCGATAAGCATCCTCCAATATCTGCATCTGCTCATTCAGATAATAATGCACCTTTTCTGTTCCCATCTCTTCCCATGTCTGCATGATATCATCCTTGTAATCATGTCCGATATAATGATGCATGTCGATATAATCCAGATATTCAAACATACGGTCCAGTACTTCCCGGTTCCAGTTATCAGACGGATTGGGGGAATATCCGGCCGGCGCATCATAGACTCCATCCAGCACCGGGAAATGTGCGCCGCAGCCGATCAGTTTGATCGAAGGATCTGCCTCTTTCATTGCCATTGCAAATTCCCGCGCCCGTTTCACATAATCTCCTGCATGATCGAAATACCCAAGTTCCCAGTTTCCGCCGACTTCATTTCCGATGCCCCACAGCCTGACTCCATAAGGTTCTTTATGACCGTTTTCCCATCGTTGATCCGCATAACGGCTTCCAATGGAACCGTTGCAGTATTCCACCCAGTTTCTTGCTTCTTCCGGGGTTCCGGTTCCCATATTGACGCAGATAAACGGTTCGGCGCCTATTTTTCTGCACCACTTGATATATTCGTCTGTTCCAAATGAATTATCCGGATTATCATAATGTGTCCTGTATCTTGTCTTCGGCCGTTTTTTCTTTGGTCCGATTCCGTCTTCAAAATGATAGTACGGCGCATAACAGCCGCCTGGGAACCGAACCGAAGTTACTCCCATTTTTTTCGCCGTTTCGATCACGTCTTTCCGAAATCCGTCCTCATCCGCAACAGGACTTTGTGGATCATAAACCCCGCCATAGATGCATGTGCCAAGGTTTTCAATAAAACTTCCAAAAATACCAGCGGACACTTTTGATATCACCCTGTCCGGATTTACAAATACTTCTGCTCTCATCTCTTTTCCCCATTCTGCTGTTTCCTACTGCTCCGAAATCAAAACAACGTTCCAAGGTCTCAGTGTCAGGTTCAGACACAGAGTTCCCGTTTCATCCGCCTTCAGCATCTCTTCTTTCAGATTCTCCCCACAGGTTTTCAACGCCGTTTCCTGTTCTCGTGTGAGATTTGACGGACAGCCAAATGACTCCCACAACTTTACTACGTTTCCACTTTCCTGATCTAGGATCTCCATCCTGAAAGACGATGACGCATCCACCTGGGTGATACACACGGAGAACTCTTCAGGTTCTCCCTGTTTTTGGAATTCTTCAATCGTTCTTCTGTCAGGATATGCAGAAATCGGAACAGATTCTGTAACTTCTTTCGGATAATGATAAAGAAGCGTCCGGAGTTTCCCCTGCTGATTTTTGGTAATTATAGTTCCCTCTGTTTTCCAGATTACTTCTTCTCCCAGCGCATTCAGGAAACGGTATGCGTGATATGCAGGTTTTTTGATTCCCTGCATATTGAGCAGTCCGAATCCTCCGTGAAATGGTTCCGGTCCCGGTCCTTGTTCTTCAAAGATATCAGTAAACACCCAGTAGGAAAGAGAATCCACCAGTCCCTCCGAATCCAGATTGCATTTTATGATGTATGCCGCTTCGGCAAGGGAATCATGGCTGCAGTCTCTTGACGTCGGGCTGGAACTCCATTCCGTCAGATGGATCTTTGCATCTTTATATGCACTGGCATCTACCGTATTTCTAAGCCATGTCAGATCATCTCTCAGGGCATCCACATACCGTGACCTGCCTTTCAGTCCGGTTCCTTCCCTTTGATTATCTACTGCAAAATCTGTCGGATACGGATGCGTGGATACAAAATCCACCGGCAGATGTTCTGTCTCGCAAAAGTGCAGGAAATCCGCGATCCATGTGCCTTTCCATTCTAGGCTCTGCAGGTCCTTCACCTGATTCGTCTTATGTGCACTTACGTCTTCCACTTCTCCGTCAAATCTGGAATCCGGCACAAAATTACTGGTCGCCGGTCCGCCGACGCGCAGTTTGTCGCAGACGCCCTTTATTGCATTTACTGAAGTCTGATAGAGCCGGAAATACTGCGATTTTGTTCCATGCCAGAAAGCGTGGAGATCCGCCTCGTTCCAGATTTCAAAATACCACTGTTCCACTTCTTCCAGTCCATATCTCTCGATCCAGTGTCTGACCAGACCGTCAAGCAGTCTTCCCCACGCTTCATAATCGGCAGGCGGCGTTACATTTCCCTTCCACCAGAACTGGGTTCCGTCTCCGCCTGCCATCGCTTCCGGCATAAATCCGAACTCCACAAACGGCCGGATTCCCATTTCCAGCAGAGCATCAAACAACATATCTATATAAGCATAATTATAAAATTCCCTTTCCCCTTCTCTTCGATATACGCCCATTTCATCGCACAGCAGTCCGTGAAAGCGGATATATTGAAATCCACATTCCCTTACCGCCATTTGCAGTTGTTTCTGCCACACTGCCCTTAATCCCTCACCGGCTCTTCCTGCTCCGATACAAGTATTCCAGTATTTTATCATCTTCTTCCCATTTTCTCTTGCACTTACTCTGATCTTCCCCACCGTTGCAGCCTTCTTTCTATTCTGATCTTTTTTCTTATCTTAGCATTTCCTCACCGACAGAAAAGGCAGAAATTCAAGAAAAACCTGCTGAAAATCGTGTTTTTCCAGCACAGCAGATTAAAAAAACGGGAAGAGCCGTCATCTGCTCTGTTCCCGTTTTTTCGCTTTACTCTGTATGTTACCACTGCTGTTTTCTTTTTCCTACATATACAAGTGCCATTAAAGCTGCAATTGCACCGACGCCAGACAACAGCCACAGCATCAAGTTTGTATTATCTCCGGTCTTTACACCGGTACTTTCCGGATTATCAGAATCCGTTTCCTGCTCCGCCAGCACATAATAGCTGTTGTGTGTGGTGGCAAAGGAAATTCTGTCGTTTTTCACACTACTGTCCATTTTAGAAGCATCATTTCCCTGCGATACATAATAGATCACCGGAGATTTGTATGCCCCGTTTAAGGATATGGTGATTGTGATGGTTCCCGTCACTTCATATCTCTGCCCGTCGCTGTCCACAAAGTAAATGTCATAAACTCGGAGATTGCTTCCCAAGCCTTCCATGCACTCTGCGATCCAGTCATACACAGACGTATCCTCTGTCCCGATCTGTTCCACAACAAACAGCAGTCCGTCCGGAAGGCTGTCTCCCTTCACGGTCAAAATGATCCCGTCGGGAAGCTCCACTTCCCCTTTCCCATTTTCCACGTCATCCGGATGTCCTGCGATCTTTGTTGTCAGCACCGTCTTACCGTCCTGCTCTCCGGAATCTGACGCAGGCTGCCCGCTGCCGTCCGATCCGACGTATATTTCCTGTGCATATGCAGATACCGGGAATAATGCAGACAGCAGGCACAGGGTCAGAATCCCCGTCAGTGTCCGGATTCTCTTTTTTAAAAGTCCCACATGTATCGTCTCCCTTCTAAAATTCCCGGCTTATTCTACATCAAGAAGCTCCGCCTGAAAGGTAACCGACGCCCGGTATGTCCCCGGACTGGTCTCTCCCCATGTCTCGCTGGGGATGTGAACCGTCAGAGCGGCGTTAGATTCCTCTTTCACGTCCCGACTGTTCCATGTTTTCCCCGCAAACGCGCTGTCTCCTGTACGGAGTTCAAACGGAAAGCTATTGTCTGCGTCTTCTATATCCACAAACTTTGTGGTGCTGACGCTGACTTTGACTTCCTGCTTTGTCCCGATACTTCCGTTTACCGAAAGTTCCCCGATATCTGTATCGACCACACCAAAAGAAATGGTCTGATCTTTCGGAATCGTCAGGATATAGCTTGCGTCTTTCTGAACCGTCAGTTCCATCGACTGCGACTGGCTGCTGTCAGCGGCATACGCTGTCAGGGCAGACGATACCAGAACAACCGCCGCAAGGACAGCGCCCGCAGCTCTCTCTTTCTGTTTTGTTCCTATTTTCATGCCTATGCCGCCTCCCGGTGCATACTATTTATTTACAATCGATGCTTCAAAGGTAATCGTACCGGTATACAGTCCGGCGTCTGCATCCGCGCCGACTGGCGAGAAATACAAGGATCCGCCTACTGTCGGTACAATAGATTTGCCTTCAAATTCCGCTACCACTGCATCATCTGCGATTCCGGCGCCTCCATTTGTAAGGCTTACCGTTGAAGTTACATTTTTACTGCTATCGCTAGTATCGGTCAGTGTTACCTCGCCGTTCGTGATTCCGGACTTCACCTTGATCTGTACCTTCTCGGCAGATGTAACGTTAATCGCATGAAGTCCTACGCTCGCTCCCACTACCTCTGTCTCTTTCAGCACAACCGTAGTGGGAATATTCAGCGTAAAAGTGGATGTAGATGCGTCCTTTCTGAATGTCACATTCGTAGAACCTTCCTCCGCATATGCCGTCATCGCACCTCCCGCGATGATTCCTGCTACCAGGATTGCTGCAATTCCTTTTGTAAAATGTTTTCTGTTTGTCATCATGTTCGTTTCCTCCTTTAATTGATTACATTTAATGTTAATTTTATTTCAGAGCCGTTGAGCGGCGTCTGTGCGTCATCCATTGCAAAGCATTCATATTTCAGCACCGCGTCTTCATAAGTTCCTGCGTCAAGCGTCTGCTCCAATGTAATATCATAGATTCCCTTTCCCGGCTCTATAAGGTCAGACTGCCAGAGCTGTGTGCCGTCGGACAAAAGCAGCGACATGCGGAAATAACAGGTATTCTGCTCCGGGTTGTAGAGATTCACCGACTGTTCCTCAGAATCCGCTTTCAGCGTAATGCTCCCGTACCCCGGGATATCGATGGTGTCCGTGTTTTTCTCTCCCTCATATACATCCCGTTCCCCCGTCCAATCCTCGGCATTTTCATCCGTGGTCAGTCCGCCGCGCTGCGGGGTATCTTCCCCGAACCAGTGATTCCAGTTCAGTCCCACAAACACTCCGGCTCCCACAAGCAGGATTACCAACACGATCAGAAGAAGGATTTTCCCTGTCTTTCCTTTTGGATTGTTTTCATTCATTCTGTCGTCCCCCCTTTCGCTGTATACTCAATAGAAAATGTCACGATTCCCTCGTAGGTCCCTGCCGACGCATCCGTTTCCGTCGGCTCCTTAAAGGATAAGGATACCGGAGAAACCTCTGCCGAAGTAAATGTTGCAAAAATCTTATCTGCAAATGCTGTAATGGGAGTTTCTCCCACATACATTTCCGATGTCACAACGCTTCCGGAACCATCTGTATTCGTCAAGGTCAGTTTCCCGTTTTCATCAATTCCATCACTGACAGAAACGCTGACCGTGCCGCCATTTAAGTTGAATGGTTCTTCTGTATTGACTCCAATGCTGACGGCATCTCCGCCCGCAGTGGCAGTTGCCGGAATGGTAATGGTGTACGCTGTCGCCTGTGCAGTACAACCATTCGCCTTACATCTGCCATCTGTATCCCAGTCATGAGGTTCTGTTTCTTCATGCCCGCATACCACGCATGTTCCGATGTGATTCTCTCCATCTTCTTTATCCGTCCATGTACTGTAGCTGTGTTCGCATTCGTCTACGGTCAGCAAACCAGTCCGTGTTTTACCGTCCAAACCTTCCGTAACCAGCGCCCCATTGGAATAATAAGCATATTTCACATCCCCGCTTACATCCAGAAGCTCTTTCAGTGTAACGGAGTTCCCGCTATGAATGGAAATGCTGTATGCGCCGCTGTAAGTTCCTCCGGAAAGAAGCGCACTGCCGGTTCTCTCAATACGAAGCGCCGCGCCGTCTGCACCGTTTTTCTCTTCTGTATTGGATGCGCTGATGCTGCCCCCTTTGATTGTGATTTTTGCCCCGGAACCGCTGACATACACGCCTCTTGCCCTGCCCTCAATGTTTCCGTCCAAAATCGTGATGGTACTTCCATCGGAAGCCGCCGCCACGCCGATATCCCCGCGGACGTTCCCCGTCCGGATCTCCGCCGTTCCCCTGTTGTACACACAGACGCTGGAATGTCCGTCCGCCGTTGCAAGAACCGTTCCGCCGCTTAAGACAAAGTGTCCGCCATTTAC
The DNA here is from genome assembly GCA_958402795.1 of uncultured Lachnospiraceae bacterium. Classification (GTDB taxonomy): domain Bacteria; phylum Bacillota; class Clostridia; order Lachnospirales; family Lachnospiraceae; genus Schaedlerella. The sequence continues at coordinate 42,031 of CATXUX010000013.1, forward strand.
TGCAATGGCATTGTTTCCACCCGCTCCATTTTCAGCGGTTCCGCTCTCCAGTGTAAAGGTTGCCCCGGAAGTAACATTGATCAGTCCGCTCGATGCATTATATACATTCCCGGAGAGGGTATAGGTGTTCCCACTGCTGTCCGTTCTGCTTGTTAAAGTGATATCACTGCCAGACGTTACCGTAAGTGTTGCGCTGGCCTGCACATCCGCAAACAGCATCACCACCGCAGTATTGCCTTGCGCTGCTTCCCATGCCGCCTCTATTGAAGTGAAATATTCTGTTTCTCCTCCGTCAATACTCACGCCCACTGCCAGGTCCGCCGTAACCGATTTGGTAAATGTATTTTCACTGTTATACTGGCTTGTATAAGTAACCTGATACTCTAAATCTGTTATTTTTTCCACCTGTGCCGTCCAGCAATATGAAAATGTCTGTCCGCAGATTTCCTTCCCTTCAGGAAGTAAGAGCTGCTCTGCAATGGTTTCTGTCAGATCCTCTCCGCCATATATCAAATCCTCCGGCACAGAAACCATGTCCTCTGTCAGATTTTCATTTTGGAAAGTTCCGTTGCCGGTCAGGACGCCCTCTCCGCCCAGACTGCTCCCCATGGGAATCGTAAGGGCAGAACCGTCCGGGACCGTATAGCTTCCGGCAGGCAGGGTTATGTCGCCGTATACCGCTCCGGAGCTGCCTTCAAAAATAATTCCGGACCATCCGGATTTATCGTCATTGTCCGTAATGCTGCTGATTCTATTGCTGCTTGCAATCAGAAACGCACTGCCGTTTTCCCCGGTAGAAAAACTCCCCTGGCTCACATGAGAATGGCCTGCTCCTACGCCTGCGCCCAAATTTCCTTTCGCCGTAACAAAGCCTCCGCTGATCACGATATCCTCTCCGACTTTTTTATAACCGCCCCCGATGCCTGCTCCTGAATCGCTTTCTGCCGTGACAACACCTCCGCTGATGGTAATATACCTGCCTGTTCCGGACACACCGCCTCCAATGCCTGCTCCGCCGCGTCCTATGGCAGTAACCGTGCCGCCGCTGATGGTGATATATTCTCCTGCTCCAAATTCACCACCTCCGATGCCTGCTCCCACCATACCGCTTCTGGCTGTAACGGTTCCGCCGGTGATTGTAATATATCTGGCTGTCTTGTCATTGCCGCCGCCAATACCCGCACCGCCGTCGTCGTATCCACCGGCAGCATACACTGTACCACCGGTGATCGTAACATTTTCTCCTGCCCCGCCTTCGCCACCTCCGATGCCTGCTCCGCCCAAAGTTCCGGCGATGGCAGTAACCGTGCCGCCGCGAATCGTAATATTCCTCCCCGCCATACCGTTTCCGCCGCCAATACCTGCGCCATAGTTACCTCCTGCTGCTTCCAGGCTGCCACCGCCCGTGATTGTCAGACCATCCCTGCTGTCTGTCTGCAGACCGGCGCAATTCACTCCGCTTTTCAGAATATTGGCGGTTCCATCCGCCAGAGTAATGGTAACGCTGCCCGATGCAATCTCAAATGCCGCGGTAGAATCTATGCCGCTTACATCAATATTCACCCCCGCCAGAGTGATATTCCCGCCACCGTTCACATAAATCCGGTCCGTGGTCGCCGTACCCGCATCCGTATTACGGATGGTCAAGGAAGTCCCGGTCAGAACCGTCAGGACGCCGTCCGCATATGTATAATCGGTTCCCAGACTGCCTCCGGTCACGGTGAAATCCCCGGTATCATTTTCCTCAGTGTCATCCGTGATCTCCGGCGATTCCACGTTTCCCCCAAGTACAAGAGCGTATTCCGTACTGTCTATCGTCACCATATCCGATAGTTCCGTTTCCGGCACAGATGTTTCTGATTCCGGTTCTGTCACAGTTTCATCGGTCTGCACATCCCCGGCCTCATTCGTTGTCTGCTCCTGTGGCTGCGGCTCGCTCAGCATTTGCGCCTCCGCTCCCGTATCCTGGTTTTGCGCAAAAACGGAGAAATCCACTGCATTTCCTGCCAGCACAGCCGCCAGTGCAATCGCTGCCGTCCGATGCAGCCATTTTTTCCTGTTTTTCATGCCTATATCACTCCTGTTCCTGTATCCTGTACTCCGGCAGTCCTTTCTTTCTGGCAGCCGCATTCCGTACGGTTTCCAAAAACCGCTCCTCGGTCAGCGGGCGGGGAATAAAATCAAAGATATGACGCCGGATCGCCATCCTCGCAAAATATTTGTCGTCCGTTACCCACACGATCATTGCCTGCGGATAGCGGTTGCTGTACTCCAGCATCGTCTCCATTCCGAGCGCACCGTCCAGCGTAATGACCGCCAGATCACTGTCTATAAAATGGAAGTTTCCATCCTGTTCCACATGATAAGGCTGTGCATCCGGTATTTCCCCCAGTAACTGTTCTGACAGCGCCTGGTATTCTTCTTTTGATCTTGTATAAAACACAGACTTCATTCTGCACCGCCTCCTTGCTTTTCTACCTGTTTCCATTCTATTTGATTTCCAGGGAAAATCAATACTTCTGGCAAGAACGCGCATTTTCTGGCCTTGAAACTCCAATGAATCATAAGCCATTAGCATCTTGCCTCGTCTGATTTATTCAGCGTACCGGCAAACATCTACAAATGCGACTATTTTTAGTTGCATTTTTTCTTCTGCTGAATATAATATAATTAACGCAGGAAAACACTGCGAAACAAAAAAGCGGCTATGAATGATTTTCACGGTGTAATTGATGATTATCTGGAAACCTGTAAAGCCGAAGGCAAAGAACCCGAAATTGCCTACAAAGGCAGTTTCAATGTCCGGATTTCTCCGGCAGCGCAGTAACACAGCTTTAATTCATTTACAGACAGGATGTGATGATCATGAAGGTGGCGATTGTAGACGATGAACCGATTTATATTGATGAAATGACGAAGCTCTGCCGGAAGTTTGAGGCAGAAAGTGGGGAAACGGTAACGATTTCTTCCTTTTCCGGGGGAGAGGCTTTTCTGGAAACGTTCTGTCCGGAGGCGTATCAGGTCGTTTTTCTGGATATTTTCATGAACGGCATGGACGGGGTGGAGACTGCCCGGAGGCTTCGGGAAATAGACATGCACTGTTTTCTGGTCTTTTTGACCTCAAGCGATGAATTTATGCCTGACGCTTTTTCTTTTCATGCATTCGACTATATTGTAAAACCGATCTCCGACGGGCAGGTGTTGCGGGTACTTTCTGACGTACGGGCACACCTCCCGGAACTGCCGCCCTATCTGGAGATTACTTGCGGACGGCAGACCGTTCCTCTTCTTCTCTCGGATATTGTATCGGTTGTCAGTGACGCCCATTATCTGGATATCCGGACAAAAAATGAGGAACACTTCCGCTGCCGCATGACTGTGACCCGCTTCCTTACGCTTGCAGGAAATGATCCGCGTTTTCTCGCCGCCAACCGGGGCATCCTTGTCAATGCTGATTATATCCGCTCGATCGACGGAAAGCAGGGTGTCTGTATCTTGACGGACGGCTCGATGCTCCCCATACGTCTCCGGGAGAGCCAGCGGCTGGAAAACGCTCTGCGGCAGTATCATTTTTCCCAGATCCGCAAAGGACAGAAACATACATAAGAAAGGACATTTGGCAATGGAAATCCTGACCGCTGCATTACAATTTCTGATTATTATCCCCGCTGCTGTTTTATGTTATCTCCCGATGGGCAGCCATCTGGCATATTCCCGACGCCGGATTGCCGCACTCTGCGGGGCGGCCTTTGCGTGTTTTCTCCCGATAGCCGTGGCGGTTACAGTCATTTTCCATGCCGACGGAAATGCTACTCTGATTCCCGCGCTTCTCCTGTTTTTCCTTTTATACCAAAAGACGCTGAATGCTCCGTTTCCGAAGACACTCGCCGTCTACTTTTTTGTCTGCTCCCTGATGTCATTCGCCTGTATTCTCGCCTATGCCTTTGACGCATGGCTGCACCCGTATTCCGGCTATGCGGATTTTTCATGGCAGGCCGGCGTATTCCAAACCGTCGCTTCTGTCGTTATACTCGTATGCTTTGCTTATCCTTTTTGGAAATATTTCCGAAGCCTGATCGACCGTCCGGGGTTGGAAAAAATCTGGTATGTGACGCTGCCGGTGTCCGGCACGTTCCTTGTGCTGAATATCCTGTTCATCCCACAGTCCTACCAGACGCTCCACGTAAACCGGGTTTTTTCAATCTTTCTTGCCCTTTTGTGCGGGTTATTCGCATTCCTGCTGTTTTTCTGCATCCTCTTTTACCGTACCGTCTCACTGATGCTGGATTACGCGGCAAAAGAAGAACATAACCGGTTTCTGGAACAGCAGGCGGAACAATATGTGACGCTGCACAACCACATGGAACAGACCCGCCGTCTGCGCCACGATTTCCGGCATTTTGTCCATGCGCTTTCAACGCTGGCGGAGCAGGGCGACCTGGACAGCGTGAAGCTGTATCTCAAGGCTTACGAGCAGGAACAGGCTGCAGTCCTTGATACGGTGCGCCCGTTCTGTAAAAACGCTGCTTTAAACGCCCTTTTCAATCACTACATGGCGATGGCACAAGAGTCTGGTATTGTCACTGACTGGAAGATTGCTCTCCCGGAACCGCTGGCCATCCCCGAGCTGGATCTTTTAAGCATCCTGGGAAACCTGTTGGAAAATGCAGTTGCCGGATGCCTCACCGTACCGGAGAACCAGCGCCGATTCAGCCTTTCCATACAGACCATGGAACAAGACAGTCTTTATATCGTCTCATCCAACAGCTTTGACGGACATCTTGTCAAAGAATCGGGAACTCTGCGTTCCTCCAAAGGGTACGGGCATGGCGTCGGGTTGTACTCCATCCGCACACTGGCGGAAAAATATCACGGCATGGCACAGTTTTCTAATAAAGATACCGAATTTTGCATGGATATCGTTCTGAAACTGTAAATCCATTCTTTACATATGCGTTCTGTGCCCATTTGTCCTGCTAGAATACGCCTTTTTCACTTCTTTCTTTTATCATCTGCATTCCTGCCACAAGCGCCACGCCGACCAGACAGGGGATGATCTGGAAGTTTCCGAAATTCATTGCTGCTTTCGGTATCTCTAGCGTAGTCGGTCCCTGTATGATCGCATAAAAAGAGCCGATCATCATCCCTAAGATCATGTATACTGTCTGGGGGCGGAATCTTTCCAGACAAACCTTGATTGCTTTTACGACCGTAACCGCTCCTGCAAGTACGCCGCATCCAAAAAACAGCAGACTTGGGAGAACGGAGAAATCAAAGCTCATTACACTTCTTACGGCAGAGATCACCGGAATGTATGCTCCGAAGATCAAAAGCAGTGTAGAGCCGGAAATTCCCGGAAGAAACATGGCAGATATTGCTATCATTCCGATAAAGAACAATCGGATCCCCAGTCCGATGGAAAACTGTCCGAGATCCATTGTGCTGCCTCCGGTTTGTCCGTTCAGCCATGTAATTCCCGCAACAAGTAAAATTCCAAGAAGACAGAAACCGATTCCCTTTCCGACTTCACGGAAGCTGTCGCGCTCCTCTCTGATAATCAGCGGAATTGCTCCCGCAATAAATCCAATGAACAGAGAACTTACGATGTAGATCTGACTTTCAAAAAGCGCAGATAAGGCAAGAACCGCCAGAAGCATTCCTGCCGCCCAGCCGATCCCCAGCTTTGCCAGATACCTAAGCGATGATTTCTTTTCTTTCATCTTTCCGAAGGCCAGATTGTGGATTGAACCGATAAACTGGTCGTAAAACCCCATAATAAACGCAACGGTTCCTCCCGATACCCCCGGTACACTGTCCGCCAGCGCCATGCAAAATCCGTTAATTCCTTCTTTTAACATACGAAAAAAACCTCCTGTTTGTTTTTCTGCAGGTATCTTAACAACCCACTTTAAACAAACAAGAGGCAACTTCCTAAATAATTTCTAAACAAATGTTGTTCCACTCGTGCTCGGATTCTAAACCGTCCGGAATAGCAGTTACATCAATTTCTCCCATCCGCATCGCAATGTTTCAACAATCAAATCAAGGACGAATAATCCCGGATGGCCTGCTGCGGATCTTCGTGCCTGCCGATGATTTTCTCCATCCAGATCATATTATACCAGTGACCAAACTTGTAGCCACATTTATGAAATTCACCAACCTTAACAAAACCAAGGTGTGCATGAAAATCAGCGCTGTTCGTCGTAAGATATTCATCTTCAGTTTCAGGATATCCGATACAGGCATACAAATTTAGGATTCCCATTTTCTTCAATACTTCTTCCAATGTCTCGTAGAGTCTTCGACCCATTCCGCACTTTTGTGCCTTATGATCAAGATAGATGGTTACCTCACAAGACCAGTCATAGGCCGCCCTGCCGACAAAACTTCCCGCATACGCATATCCTTCGATAATTCCATCTTTCAGTATAACCAGATATGGATAGCGCTTCATAATATGTACCATGCGAGAGCGGAATTCTTCTATTGATGGGGTATCATATTCAAAGGTAATTGCTGTATTTCTGACATAGTAATCGTATATTTCAATTAATCTTTTGGCATCAGCCAGTTCTGCCTTACGAATCTCAATCATATATGCCGCCCTTTCTGCACTGTCAACTGCCTAATGCAAAATGAGTAGAAACAATGATACTTATTCATCTTCTATTTCTCCTGCTATAATATAGGGTAATTGTCTGCATATCACTTACAAGAACACCCTTAGTGTCTTCATGATGACTTTCATAAATTTTACAAACCCGATTTTATGTCCGCGGCAGCTTCTCTGCAACCTGGAATTTATCTATGGATATACATTCTTGTCATATCAGGCTCATTGTCCCCTTGAACCATACACAAAAATTCCCAACCATATCTTTCATAAAAACTTGTATGGTCTGTAATCAAATAGAGAGGAGTAATTCCTTTGGACTTCATATCATTCACAACAAAATCAAGTAATTGTCCCGCAATTCCCTGACAGCGATACTCCTTGTCTGTATATACCGCACATACATTTGGCGTAAGGTCTTTTCTGTCATGAAAATCATTTTCGATCACGCCAAGACCACCTACAATACGTCCTCTGTCTAAACAAAGATACCAGCCATATTCTGTTTCATTATTAAGATAGGCTTCCATACATTCAAGATAAGCTTCTTGTGGTACTCCCCATTTATCATGAAACCATATAGCTGCTTCTTCTTTTAATTCGGGTTTTTGTCTTAAAGTAACATAAGTATATTCTTTCATATTCGCCTCCCAAATTCCGATTGTAAACTCACAATTTTATAGATGCTTATCACACCTCATGTGCGAATATATTATACTGGAGGATTTCAGAATTGACAAGTAATTTACGACGAAAGCAACATCTACTTTTTATGAAATCCTATCGACAAGCAGAAACGACAAGAGTATAATGCAATTTGACAATTATAATTGTCAATATAACAAAGGAGATTGTCGCATGGAGATGCTGTATGATATTGAGAAACCGTTTGAAAGAACGCAGAGCCGCACTGAATGTCAATCAACAGGAAATGGGGCGCTTATGCGGCGTTTCAAGGCAGACAATCAGCCTGATTGAACGGGGCGACTATTCGCCGTCTGTCACCCTTGCCCTGACGATTGCAAAGGTATGCGGCGTCACGGTAGAAGAGGTTTTCTATTTACAGGTGGAAGAAGAAAATGGATAACAACAATGAAAGCAAGAAAGCAAACCGTAAGGCAATGCCGAAATTTATGCTCATTATGATCATCAGCCTGTTTGTTGGCGGCTGTACCATACTCGCTATTGCGCTTGCCGTCTGCGCCCTTATTTTCGGCATAGGGTTTTTACCGTCTCTTATAGTATGCCTTATTTGGATTGTCAATCTGTCGGTATATTGCAAGGAAGCATTAAGGTACTCGAAAGTCGGAAATATAATCTCCTGAAAGACCGACAGGCGGGTAAGCAATGGCAAATTATTGATGGCTTGTCGTTATTCTGATTATCTTTTGGTGGATTAGGATTACTTCAGGTGAAGGCCGCTTACAGGGCGTTATAAAGGAAATTGATGACGGCGGTATGGTAATCAAGAAAAATTCCTGCGAACGGGAAATTATCAATCTCGATTTCGTCACTTGTATCAGAGAGTATCCAAGAAAGAAAAACGGCAGGAAAAAGGTGTTGTACTGGACTGAGCATTAAAAAGACAACAAATAAGACATTTACGGGAGGATAATGATGTGGCACAGATAATATGGAATGGCAACAAAAACTGGGATGATGTTTGGGACGGTAGGCAGCCGTGGGACAGAGAGATTGCGGAAAAAAGCATTCCTGAAAACTCGGTTCTGATTGACAGACCAGATGACATACTTAAGGCCTCAATTCCATACATGTTTTTCCCTTGCGTTGTATGCTTTGTTGCGATTTTTGCCAAAAAGGTGCAAGTAGATGAATTTATATTTGATTTATGGTTTATGCCGCTGTCATTTATTATCGGCTTCTTTGTTGCAATGCCATTACATGAATTTCTTCATGCTATAAGCTATCCAAAGGGAGAAAAAGTTTACATAGGAGTATCTGTAAAACAGTTGAGAGCATATGCTGCGTCCTCTGCTGCCCTTAGCAGAGGACGATATATAATTATGTCATTGGCACCTATGATTCCGGGGATACTTTTACTTGCCGTTTTCTTGGTCTGCCCGATTACAATGAAGTGGTTGATGACAATATGTGTAGTGCCTGCGATTATGGGATTGATTTCTCCGGCACCCGATTATATGGATATATTCATCATATTGCGGAAAGTACCGAAAGGAGCAACGATCCAGGCAACAGAAAATGGTTTGGTTTGGTATCTCTGATACTATTGTCGTTCTAAAAAACGTTCTATAAAAAATATTCGTATCATAGCTTGTGCTGTCTTACTATCTCCTTTAGAAATATTTCTCACCTTTGCTTCTCAATCGCGATACTATTTTATATCCTCGACAGCTTCTCGATAAATTAGGAAGTTATCACTTTCTTCATTATTTACAATTCGTAATAATAAAGACATATATCTTCATAATGCCCATCTTTCATTCTAAAACCTTCTGGAATTGTACCCAAATGATGAAATTTTAATCGTTCATACAAATGACGTGCATGTATATTTGTAGCTACAACTGCATTAAACTGCATAATCCTAAAACCGCATTTTCGTCCTTGTTGCAGACAATCCTTTACAAGTCTCTCGCCTATATGTAATCCTCTCGCCTCCGAACTGACAGCGTAGCTTGCATTGCATATATGACCACATCTGCCAACATTATTCGGATGCAAAATATACATTCCGAGGATATCGCCATCTGTATTCTCTGCCACAGCACAGTATGTCTGAAAATCGTTACTTTACTCTAAATGATAACACGGTCTCTGCTTCATAAATTATCGTTTACCCTCTTTAATGAACATGATCAGTTTTTCTACATCATCGAATTCATCATAATCCCCAACAATACCTTCCCGATGATATATAATACCGTTTTTCTCGTTGCGTTCTAAGCAGTCTAATAGCATCTGTTCCCCGTATCTTTTAGCAAATAAGGTAAAACCATATGGTTTTATCTTGGACAGCAAGCCTTTTCTGCAATCTTCTATGCAGTTATAACAATGGTCGTAACCTTTTGCTATTGAACATTTCCTGAATTCCCGTTTCATAAAACACCTCCGCAACTCTCGATGAGTGGAGATTTTTCTATTGTTTCATATCCGCATTCCCTAAAAACTTCTTCTGCTGTCATTTACAATCCGCCCTCCCTTAAACAATGACTTGTCAAAATGTTTCTTCAAAACGCATCGCTTTCTTTCTATGATTTCTCTGAAAATTCTGTTTCTCTCTTCTGAAGACCTTTTCTTATCCCCTTCACAAGTACGCTCCCATACAATATTATCCTTTTCATAAAATGGAATTTCATATTTTTTGAGATTTCTTTTGCTAAAGTCGTCTTCCCGCTGGCAACAGATCCTATTATATCTAGTTTCATTCATCATTTTCCTCTATCATCCGTTCTATGGCAAATCCACTTTCGTTTCCTCAGTTACTTTAAAAGGGACTTGCATCCCAGCATCAGTCTCCAGATTATTCCGGAAAAACGGATTTATCGAAATTTCTCTAATCTCATTAACCCTTCTGAATCGGGTTTTTTAATTCCGTTTTTATAATCGTATCCCATCTTCCTATAAAATGGTGTTCCTGTAATTGATGCAGGTATCTCAACTCTTTTTGCCCTTAAAAAGTATTCATCCTGCTCAAGAGCTTGAATAATTTTTCTTCCAACTCCCTTTCCTTGATATTCAGGATGAACAAAAATGAGGAACATACTGCTCTCGTCTTCTTTATTCCAATATGGACCAATTGCTCCACATCCAATAATCTTATCGTTATCACATACAACATAAAAGTGTGTCCACTTTGCTCGTTCCAATATATTTGGAGGCTGTAGTACGCTTACCTCGTTTTCTATATAATCTGAAGAATAATCTTTTCTATTGGTTGTCCTAAGTGTTGTTGCAATCAAGGCAGAAACTTCTTCTGCATCTTCTTGTTGAAATTTCCTTATATTCATAGGATAAATCCTCCACAACTACTGATCCCTGGTTTCATTTATTATCTCGGTAAACTGGAAGTTATCAATTACTTTCAACCACAATCTTTGCATGAATAGTATCGCCAGCATCAGCCGACAATTCCTTATCATTTCCTGTTCGACTTCCACTAAAGGCCGACGTCTTACCACACGCAGTTAGAGATACAATAAGTGCCTTTTAGCATCCCCATATCTCATACACCGTATATGTATGACTGTAATGATATCCCAGTTTTTCTGCCAATGCCACTGACCATAGATTCTGTGCATCCCAACTCGGATACAGATTTCTTTCCAGACATTCCAGTATCAGGCCGGCTCCGCAGATATAGGCCAGTCCTCTTCTTCGGTATTGCTCGTGTGTGTCAATTTCTATCTCAATCCCGCCTTGATAACTGGCATAGGAAGACGCCCCGGAGACCGGTTCCCCGTCTTTTAAGATGACAACGCCCACCCCAAGTCTCCGGAAGGTGTCATAATCTTTATACTGCGCCACCCAGTCTTTGCACCATGCAAGCGTTCTGCATCGGTGGTAAAGTTCTTCGTCAATCAGCCGGATGGAATATTCTTCCGGAAGTGAAGCCACAGCACGGCGCAGTTTTCCCCGGTCAAATACATCCGGTTCTTTTCGGATTGCATATCGGGAAGTTTTCTTCGCCAGGTCTCCATAACATGTTTCGATCAGCTCCGCCCATGAAGCATTTTGGGGAACCAGAATCATAAAATCCTTCATACACCAGTCCGGTTTATATAGAATCAAATCCATGCACGGTTCTCCGGCAAAGAAAACAAAGTCTCCAAGAATCGCCATCGCTGATCGCGGGTTTTGAAGATTGTCTGCATAAATTTCTCCCATCACACCCTGCAGGCACGACCAGATCATCGTTTCTTCCCAGCCTTGAAATAAAGGCTCCACAATCTTTGTGTCTGAGATTTTTTCAATCATTTTTCCTCCCTCTTCACCGAATAAATCAGATGCGGCATGTCCATGCCATAATAGTGCTTCGTAAACTTCCCGCGCACCGTCATGCCGTTTCTGAGAGCAACCTTCTGCGACGGGATATTATTTTCGCGGATGATAGAATACACTTCTTCTGCATGAAGCGTTTCGAATGCATACTCTTTACAGGAGACGGCGGCCTCCGTGGCAAGTCCCTGATGCCAGTAATCCTTCCGGAATAAATATCCCACCTCAAGGACTTCTTTTCCGTCACAATCCTGCATCGTCAGTCCGCATTGCCCGATCAGTTCACCACTGCGTTTCTCGATCACCGCCCACAGTCCGAATCCATAATCCTGATACCGCCTGATCTGCCGGTCGAGCCACTCCTGCACTTCTTCGTCTGAAAATCCATGTTCATACGCATACATCACTTCCGAATCCTTTAACATTTTACACAGGGAATCAAAATCACCCTGATTCAATTCCCGCAGATAAAGCCGGTCTGTTTCCAGAATCCTCATGATAACCGGATAAATATCTTCTACGTTTTCTGCGATATAAGCTGCCCCTGCCTTTTTCAGTTCCTCGTAATCTCCGTATCCGTACAGAACGCCCAGGGAATCAATCCCAGCTTTTCCGGCTCCCAGAATATCATGCTCCCTGTCGCCGACCATCAGAACCTTTGAGCGATCCGAAATATGACCGTTCTGAAGCGCATAGCAGATTACTTCATCCTTCTTGGTCCGTGTTCCGTCCATATTTGCCCCTGCAATATAGGTAAAATATTTTTCCAGATTAAAATGTTTCAGGATTGTTTTTGCAAATTCTTCCGGCTTTGAAGTCGCAACAAGTAATGTTTTTCCCGAAGCATACAACATTTTCAGCAAAGATTCTATTCCTTCGTATACGACATTCTCAAAAATCCCTTTTTCCCGATAATATTCTCTGTAATATTCCACCGCCCTTTTGGCTTCCTCCGGAGAAAAACTGTAATATTTCTCAAAAGATTCCTGAAGCGGAGGTCCGATAAACTTGTATAACTCTGTTCTGTCTGCCACTTCGATTCCATATTTCTTTAAAGAATATGCCACGGAATTGGTAATTCCCAATGCCGAATCTGTCAAAGTTCCATCTAAATCAAATAAAATCACATCATACATAAAATTCATCCTCTTTTTCTCATGATACGCTTTCTCTTATCTTATCATAGTTTTCCACCGCAAAAAAGACAGAACTCATTTTCCCTGACAGGTGTTTTTGTTTCCTGCCGGTTGACTTTTATCCGGAAAGTATCGCTGCAATCCATTGTGTTTCTTGCCCGTCTTGGATACAATAAATACAAAGGAGGGAGAACAGATGAATACATTCCATTTTTCCACAAATATTACAAGGCTTCGGCATGAAAAAAATTTGACGCAGGAACAACTGGCTGATTTTCTGGGGATCACAAAGGCTTCCGTTTCCAAATGGGAAAACAGGCAGAGTCTGCCGGACGTCGTTCTGCTTCCGCGCCTTGCCGCTTTTTTTGACGTCACGATCGATGAATTGCTTGGATACGAGCCGCAGCTTAGTAAAGAGCAGATACAGAAATTATATCAGGAACTGGCTTCTGATTTTACAAGGCAGCCTTTTGAGGACGTCATGAAAAAGAGTCAGTCGCTTGTCAGAAATTATTATTCCTGCTATCCGTTTCTTTTTCAGATCTGCACGCTGTGGCTGAATCATTTTATGCTGGCAGACACACCGGAGCGCCGGACGGAAATCCTGACTGATATTTCTGATCTGTGCAGTCATATCATCTCGGACTGCCGGGAGATCGACCAATGTAACGACGCCCTGATTCTCCGTGCCTGTGCGGCTCTGCAGCTCGGGAAAGCGCAGGACGCAGCCGAAACGCTGGAAGGACTTTTGAACCCCTGCCGTCTTTCTTCTCAGGCTGACACGCTGCTGATTCAGGCGTATCAAATGACCGGTGAAGCCGACAAGGCAAACCGCTTTACGCAGATCAGCATGTTTACGCATCTTCTCGCCCTGATCGCAGACGCCACACAATATCTCGGGATTCACAATCATGATCTTGCTGTCTGCACGGAAACTATACAGCGGGTCGATGCACTCATGAAGGTCTGGCAGATTGAACAGCTTCACCCGAATTGTGCCGCGCTGTTCCACTATCAGACCGCTATTGTATACTGTCTGCATGGCAAAAAAGAAGACGCGCTGGCACGGTTAGAACGATATGCCGCTCTCATCCGGTATATGCTGCTTGACGACGCACATCTCCAACTGCATGGAGACGCTTATTTTGACGCGATTGAACCTTGGTTTGAAGCATCCGGCAGTGGAATCGCACCGCCCAGAAGCAAGACCTTTATTCCGGATAATGCATTACAAGCCTTATCCCACCCCTGTTTTTCCATCCTGGAAGAGGAGCCGGATTTCCAAAGAATCCGGAAATTATTGAAAAAGGAGGCTGAAAAATATGACTGATCTTTCTGAAATCCTGCCGTTTTTGATTCCGCTGATTCTTGCAGAACTGGCGCTTTTGATCTACACGCTGCGGCATATACTCACGCATACGGACTATAAGCACGGGAACCGGGCGCTGTGGCTTATTGTCGTCATCATAGGGATGAATTTCATAGGTCCGGTATTCTATTTCTTATTTGGAAAAGAGGAGGACTGAATGGATATACTGACACTTTCTCATGTATCAAAATCTTTTGGAAAAAACAAGGTCCTGACCGATCTTCGGCTGACAGTGCCGGAACATTCTATATTTGGCTTTATCGGGCAAAACGGCGCCGGAAAAACAACGGCCATGAAGATCATTCTCGGATTGCTGAAGGCCGACAGCGGCACGGTCACGGTTCACGGCGAACCGGTCACATTCGGGCAGACACGGACCAACCGTTTTATCGGTTATCTTCCGGATGTTCCGGAATTTTACGGATTTATGACGCCCGCCGAGTATCTGACCCTGTGCGGGGAGATCACAGGAATGACAAAAACAGATCTTCATGCACGAATTCCGGAGCTTTTATCCCTCGTCGGTCTGGAGCATGATAAAAAACGGATCTCCGGTTTTTCCCGCGGAATGAAGCAGCGTCTCGGCATCGCCCAGGCGCTTCTGAACCGCCCGAAGCTCCTGATCTGTGATGAACCCACTTCCGCGCTGGATCCTGCCGGGAGAAAAGAAATCCTCGACATTCTGCATTCTGTAAAAAAGGATACGACCGTTTTGTTCTCCACACATATTTTGTCAGATGTCGAACGAATCTGTGATGAAATTGCCTTTTTACATCAGGGCAGCATTGTCCTCCGGGGAACGCTGGAGGAAATCCGGCATCTGCACCGGGAAGCCGGATTTGAGATGGAATTCTTTACGCCGGAAAATGCCGCACATTTTCTGCCGCTCTGCCCCCGCGCCCGGCAGATGAGCAGCCGGGTCCTGCGCTTCGAAAATGGCACTGCCGCCGATATGCAGGCTGTCATGCAGCTTGCCGTTCAAAACCAGATTTCCCTACAACGGCTGGAAATGCTGGAACCAACACTGGAGACTTTATTTATGGAGGTGATTCAGCGATGAAACAACTGACTGCATTTACCAAAAAAGAACTGATGGAATGGAACCGTACCGGGAAAAGCCTGCTGTTTTTACTCCTGTTTGTTCTCTTCGGGATCATGAACCCTGCCATTGCAAAGCTCACGCCCTGGCTTATGGACGTCATGGCGGAAAGTCTTACGGAATCCGGTCTTGCCGTAACCGAAGTAGAAGTCAATGCGCTGACTTCATGGACGCAGTTTTATAAAAATATACCCATCGCGCTGATCGTTTTCCTCCTGTTATCCGGCGGGATCCTGACTGCGGAATATCAGAGGGGAACACTCATCAACATGCTCACCAAAGGACTGCACCGCTGGAAAGTCATCGTATCAAAATCCGCGGTCGTAGTCATACTGTGGACGGCTGGATTTTGGATGTGCTACGGCATCACTTGCGGATATAATGCATGGTTCTGGGACAACCATATCGTCTCCCATCCTGTATTTGCGGCATTCTGCTTTTATCTTCTCGGTATATGGCTGATTTCACTGGTTCTGCTGACGTCTGTGCTTTTTAGTAACACCTCTGCCGTACTTGCGGCATCCGGCGGAATCTTCCTGATCATCTATCTTGCCGGGTTCTTTCCGGCAGTCAAAGAATATCTGCCCGGACAACTGCTCGGATCCTCCGAACTGCTGACCGGACTGAACACACCGTCCGGATACTATGCTGCAATCGGAGTCACAGCGCTGCTTGCCATTATCAATATCGGTGCGGCTGTCATTTTCTTTAATAAAAAAATGCTGTGATCACCTTTCTGCCGGATACTCCGGCAGTTTATTCAGACGGTATCCTGCTCCCCACACAGTCTCCAGAATCCGCGGGTTTTTGCTGTCATCCTCAATCTTTTCACGGATCCGGTTGATATGAACCATGACGGTCGCACTGTCGCCCACATAATCGTATCCCCATATTTTCTCAAAAATCTGCTCTTTGGAAAATACAATATTCGGATTCATCGCAAAAAACTTTAAAATCTCAAACTCCCGGTTCGGAAATTTGATTTCTTTCTCTCTCTTATAGACTTTCCAGCTATTGACCAGAATCCGCAGATCGTGAATGCGGATTTCTTCCGGTTCTTCATTACCATCTTTTCCCGATTTCTGCCGCAGCCGTTCATACTGCCGCAGATTTGCATGAACTCTCGCAACCAGCTCCGCCGGATCAAAAGGTTTCGCAATATAATCGTCTGCGCCAAGTCCCAGTCCTCTGATCTTATCTACGGATTCCGTTCTTGCCGTGACCATGAGAATCGGAATATCAATACGGTCTCTGATTTCCCTGCATACTTCATATCCGCTTTTTCCCGGAAGCATCAGATCCAGCAGTACCAGATCAAAGTGTTCTTCCTGAATCGCCTCTGCAACTGCTGTCCCTTCCGTTATGATTTTTGTTTCAAATCCCGACGAATTCAGATACGCTTCTTCCACCATGCTGATGTCTGCATCGTCTTCTACGATCAGGATTTTTTTGTGATCTGCCATCTTCTGTTATTCCTCTCTGACTTCCTTCAGTTCCAGATATACCGCAAGTCCATCTGCATTTTCTGCCCGGACACTTCCACCCATTGCCCCCATTAAATATTTTACAATATATAAGCCAAGTCCGTTTCCTTCTCTCTTGTTTCTGGATTCATCTCCGCAGTAAAACTCATCAAAAATATATAGGAGCTTTTCTTGCGGTACACCGACTCCGTTATCGTGAAAACAGATATTTACTCCTTTTTCTGTTCTCCTCAGTGTGATTTCCACCCGAAGCGGCGTCTTCTCACCGTATTTTCTGCTGTTCTCCCAGAGATTATCCAATATCCGCTGAAACTGCTCCGGATCAACCGATACTTCTGCAGTAATCCCTTTTGTATCTACCGTAATTTGTTCCCGCGCTTCATCTGATGTCTCCCGCTTTCCTTTCCCATAGTTTTCCAGAAAAGAGGCAATTTCTATGGTCTGCACAGAGATCGGCAGGTTTCCCGTCTCCATTCTGGACAAATACAGCAGTTGATTCAATAGCGTATCCATATCTCCCGTCCGCCGGTAAGCTGCCTGCAGAAACTTCTCCTGCTGCGCAGGCGTAGACGCGACTCCATCCAACAGAGCCTTGATCGTTCCTTTCATTGCCGTCAGAGGCGTACGCAGATCATGAGAAATCCCCGCGATCATATCCGTCCTTGCTTTTTCATACTTCCGGTTCTTTTCCTGCTCCGCCAGAATAGACGCCTGCATATCGTTAAATGCAGCACATACATTTTCAAATTCCCGGTCTCCCGTATACACGATCTCCTGTGTCAGATCGTTTTCCTGAATTCTTTTCGTGCCTTCCGCCAGAGCATCCAGCGGCTCCATGATGTGATCGGTCAGATTTTTCGTAAAAAACTGACTGATGATCACAAGAACGATCATGCACAGAATCCCATCCGCCCCGAAAATGAAAATAAATTCGTCTCTGTGAACCGTCCAGTCCTCCAGCAGATCGTCTAGTTCGTTCACATCCGTAACACCCTCCACGGACTCCCTGAACTCTGTCTCGATTGATTCCGCGTACAGCTTGACCACAAGCAGATTGATGATGAGGAACGCAACCAGCGTCACCACCACCATCAGTGCATTTGACAGAAAAATCCTCCTTTTTACCGTTTCCTTTTCCATGAAAACCTCCCACAGCCTTTTTCCGGCATCTCGATATCTCCGTTCTCTGATGTGTTCATGTATCTATGATACGATCCGCTGTTAAATAAACACAGTTAAAAAGCTAAACAATTCCTAAATAGTTTCATGGAAATGATATCTCGTTTTCGACATTTTCGCAATGATTTTTTATTGTTTGAAGTTGCACCCGGCATGTCATGTTCAGAAAAGCAATACAACAATTCCCGCCACAACCGCGGCTCCTGCAATCCAGATCAAAGTCAGCATTCCCCGTTTTTTCAACACCTGTTTCCACGTCTGCACAAAGGGGATATCCTCCGTGCCGGGCAGTACCCAGAATTTGCTGTGTCCCACCCACAGCCGGTCGATGACAATGCCGTCATACCAGTTCATGATCTCCAGAAACAGCAGTGCCTGAAAATAGGCGTTCTCAAAATCCCGTATTCCATTCCAGAAACCGATGATGAACAGCAGTGCCCCTAACATAACAAGGTAAAATATCGTCATGAAACGCTTGCGTCTCCTGCCCGTCGCCTCCCTGTCCGCCAGTCCGGTGGCATAGGCCCGCTCCTGCACCGGCTTTGGGTAAAAGAACAATCCGTTCACCGCTCCGCCGCGGACAGAAAAAGCTACCATTCCTGTAAACAGGAGCAGATATAGAATGATTTGCAATACGATCATATTCTCCCCTCACTTTCGTTTTTATGGCCGCTCAACACAGCGCCCGCGCCGCCATCGCAACAGCGTCGCACCTCATCGGTCCACTTTTGAGGATCGCAGACTAACAGCTCCTCATGCTGCATCTCATGACAACGGATATCCGGGTTTTTAAAGTGCTGATGGTAACGAGCTTCATACTGTTTTCCCATCTTCACGGCGTAAAAAATATGTACTGTGGTGCCGGGGACAGAAATCCCGTTCTCCAGCGGCGTCACCAGATCGGAGTAGAACTGATTGAAAATACTTTCCTTCCGAACATACCTCATATCTGTCGAACCGACGCCAAACATCTTCAGCATCTGATCCATATACGCTCGTTCCTCCGGCGTCTTCTTCTCCAGCCGTTTCTGCATCCAGCCGGGCAGTCTCCCTTTCTGAAAGATGCTGTAAAGCACATTGGAAATCAGCTTCGCCTGAAACCATGCTGATACTTTGCCGCTCTGATCTAAATCAGAACTGCCCAGAATCCCATGGGCGATATCAATGACTCCGCGTTGGAGCATCAATCCGACAAAAGATCCGCCCAGAGAACAGCCATAAGCCGCCTGGATATGTCCTCCAAAGTTTGCCTTTATGTATTCCTCGATTTTCACTGTCTCCGTCAGCATATCCCGAAATACCGTCTGTTCCGTTTCATCAAACCCATCATAAGATACACAGATAACATGA
Source organism: uncultured Lachnospiraceae bacterium (assembly GCA_958402795.1). Lineage (GTDB taxonomy): Bacteria > Bacillota > Clostridia > Lachnospirales > Lachnospiraceae > Schaedlerella. The sequence goes on from CATXUX010000013.1 coordinate 61,241, forward strand.
AAATCTTGCTCCAGCAATGGGATCACTGTCCCAAAATTACGCTTCCAGTGACAGCATGTTCCCGGCAGCAAAAAAAATACAGGATTTTCCCGCTGTCCAAATGAATAAAACTTCAAATATATCGTCCTCCCCTCTTTTTTAAAGCAAGTTAGTTTTTTCTAACCTATGACTGCATTATAATACATAAATCCTTGTATTTCAAGGTTTTTCAAAATTCGGTGTGCCGGATTTGATCTGAAAAAAAGATTGCTATCGCTTTCTTTCCGTGTTATAATAGCAGAAAATTAGTTGTGGCTAACTTTTGAGATATTCTTTCCCATGCAATTTATAAAAAAGGAAACACCACGGGTGGCGATTGCTGTGACTTTTATATGTGTAAGAAGGGATCAAAGTAGAATGAAAACGGAATGGGATGACAAGAAAAAAATCTTGCTGACCGGCGTACCGGAAACGATGCTGCAAACAGTATTTGCCCGGGCGCAGGAGACAAAGAAACCAAACGGCAAGATCCGGGACGAAAAAGCTGTAGAACTGGTGGAGCAGATAGACTACGACTTTACCCTGGCAGCCAAGGACAAAACGATGTCCAGCGGCGTCATCGCCCGCACGATCGTGTTAGACAAGCTGGTAACAGAATATTTACGAAAGCAGTCCGAAGCGGTTGTTATCAACCTTGCCTGCGGACTGGATACCCGGTGCTGCCGTATGAAGGGGTACAGCCACTGGTATAACCTTGATTTGCCGGAAACTATGGCAGTGCGCGCAAAGCTACTGCCGGAAGCCGGACAAATCTCGCAGATCGCCGCCTCGGCTATGGACGAAACATGGACAGCACAGGTGGAGACAGAGAACAGGCCGGTACTGGTTGTCATCGAGGGCCTGACGATGTACCTGACAGAAGAACATGTAACGAAAATCTTCTCCATTCTGGCGACTCATTTTCCCGGCTGTACGGTATTGGTGGAGACCATGAATCCCATGATGGTAAAAAACGTCAGGGAAAAGTCCATTGAAGGCAGTCATGCCAGATTTACGTGGGGTTGCAGGGACGGCAAGGCTCTGGAAGCACTGTTGCCGGGATTCTCTCTTATTGAAGAACATAGCCTCACAGAGGGTATGGCCGATATACTGCCTGTATATCATCTGCTGGGTAAAATTGGTTTTATCCGCAATCTCTCCAATAAGATTATTGTTTTGAAAACAAATCCGCAATGACACCTAAACTCCGCAATTTCTTTTCCTCGGCTTCTTTCCAGGGCCGCCATTTTCTTTCTTCTTTGGCTTTGTTGTAAGCCATATTTGTTTCCTCCAATCAATCTGATTTTTTGAAAATTCAGATTGGTCGGGGGAGATGCGTCGTCTGCGTCTTAGCGTCTGGCTCTTTGATGATTTTAAAATGCTGTCAATATAGCTCCGTCAATGATTGCTACAATCATTCTCTGGAACAGCGCATCCGCCTGCTCTCTGCTAATATTAAGATACTGATATATTTTATCTATCAAAACGGCATTTCCCCTGTCTGTTAAGATTGAATCAAACCCACCTCGGCAACCGTTTTTGCTTTCACCCATATAGACAAAACGAAATAGATTAGGTGTGTCAAATGCCAGATTGATATACGCGTAACCGATTTGCCAAAATGCTTCTATGCAATTTACTGAAGTAGTATTCACTGTGGAATATCCACCACGGATAAAAATATCTAATGCTACTGCGAGTATTTTTTCTTTTGTACTTTCCCGACAACTAGGAAACTGTTATTCTCTATAAGAACTCATCTCTCAGACTTTTTCATCAAGCGGTGTCTTGCATCCCCATGATGCAGCCGCCTTCCGAAACACCTGCTTCCCAAGAGTTTGAAATACCAACTGCATAATCAAACGCATAGGTAGTGAAAAATATTCCGGTCCGGTAAATTTTTTTGCTTCTTCACGGAAGAACCCGTCTCCCTCCGCAAACAATTCTCCCATTGCCTGATAGGGTTTTGTGATCTGTTCCTGCTTCTCTTCATCTAATAGACGGATTCCGAAATTATCTCCTTTAACCAGACAGCCGCCATAGCGGACCCCCAGATAATCCGGCAGCTTCGTCAGAAATTCTTCACCACATCGAAGCTGACACCCCTCCGCAAAACCGCTCTGAAGAAGGAATGAAATTCTTGTATGCTCATTCTTTTTCGGCAGAGTTTCCAGAAATTCCAAAAGAAGTCCGGGTATACATTCCACATACAATGGAAGCGCAATCAGTATTTCCTCGTTCTTTATATAAGCGTCCCGAATTATTCCCCATGATTTACGATTGGAAACAGCGTATATTTCAAAAGAAGCACCTTTTTCTGACAAACCCTCTGCAAAAGAAACAATAATTTTCTCCGTGTTGCTGTATTTTTGCACACGCGGACTTCCATTAATGATTACAACATGCATGAAACTGCCTCCTCCCTGTTTTCTGCCGGGAACACTCCCAAAGACCGGCTTCCAAAATTAAGCGCCGTGCGCCCACACCACCGTTCCAGATAAGCCTGATCTCCATTCCCAGTATAAATAATCCCGATATCCGGCTGATGGTCATAACGCATAACATGACGCATCTGCCCGTCCTTGATTTTCAGATACATTGTGACAAGAGGCATCACTCTGTCTACAATGTTTTTAGTCTGATAGGAAACAAATCCAAAGTGTGTATCCGAGATTAACCAAACCTGATCAGCCTTACTCATCTTTTTCAAAACCGGCTCATAATCATCCTTGATGACACATATCCCCGGGGTTTTCAGCCAGCAATTATTACAGCCGATACAATGAGAAATATGCATCTCTGTGGTGTCAATCAATTGAATTTCGGCGGGATTTCCACCACTGTGAAACAATTCTTCAGCAAATTGCTTTCCTATATGTTCCTGCGTTGTATCAATCATTAAAATCATTCTATATCTCCTCGTGTTTTCTAAAAATTTCCAAGCGTATTACCAATTTATTTAACTTTTTTACTCATAAGAGTACAACTGATTGCTACAAATAAACTCATGAAAATCCACGGAAAGGCCGCTCCCATAAAATCAATCACCATACTTTATACCTCCTTCAGCATCCCCAAAAACCATTCCCGATTTTCACTTACTTTCATTCTCTGCCTGCTTTTGCAGTTCTGCCAGTGCCTGATTCATTTTCATGGAGTCCATAGAGTCCTTAAACCATGCAAAGATATACACCAGTAGAAAAATGGCCAATACACTTCCAGCGATCGTCAGCACAACGGATATTCTTGTGGTGTCTATCAACGTGCTGTGAAAGGCACATCCTAAGACAATAGCTTCTATAAGTAAAAATTCCAACACAATCCGAAAGAGCAGTTCCTTTGGTTTCAGTTCCCGTCTGGAATAGGTCACAAAGGTAGGCAGCACGCAAAGGAATGCATACTCCACCGGCGCCAGAATTGCATCATAACCAAATCTGGCATCTCCGTCAAAAGCAGAACCAATAAAAGCAATCGCAAGCAGGATCAATGTGGTAAGCATGAAAAACAGAATGAGTTTATTGATCAGAAACTGTTTAAATTCCATCATTTTCTTTTTCTCCTTTCAGGGCAGACTTAAACGCCTTCATATAATTTCTTGAAATAATCACTTTCTCTCCGGACTTCAACAGAATCGTGAATCTTCCGTTAAAAGCAGGCTGTATGGACTGAATCTTCATCAGATTCACCAACATGGATTTCGATATTCGCTGAAACCGTTTTGGTTTCAGCAGCTTCTCAAGTTCATAAAGACGATAGGAAGTCTCATAGACATTCTTCTGTGTATAAAGATATGTCCTTCCATCTACCGATTCTATATAGTACAGATCAAGAACCGCGATTTCATATTGCGCCCCATTCATCCTGCCGGAAAGCATTCCCTGTCTTGACCGGACAAATTCTGCAATCTCCCGGATTTCTTCCCGAATTTCATGGCAGCGGATCAATACCATTTCTGCCTTTTCTTTCTCAATCTGCTCAATTTCAACGTTCATATTCATTCCCGCAGGCTGTTTTTCCGGTTTGCGGACTGCTCTGCGCTCCTGCAGTCCTTTTCAATAGATCTCCTGAACGGAAAACCCGCTTTCTCCTTTCAAATAGCAATCAAAAAAATCTAGCACGATGGAATTGACGATCATCATCGTTTCTTTTTTATCCCGTTCACCGCTGCCAAGCATCTTTCCGATAAAGGGAGAGAGCAAAGGCAAATCTGTAAAATCCATGTGCTTCGTATCACGGAGTATGACAGAAAATCCTGTCCTTGCATATTTCATTACTTTGGTATTGGGATAATCCTCCTCATCTGCCAGATAATCCTGCAGTTGATTTCGTGTTTCCCAGTTCACAAATTCAAGAATCGGCAATTCGTAGGGCTGATCGCTGATGACAAATTGTCCATTCTCAACGTCCACATACTCAGCGAGCATGGTTCCATCCAGATCAATGACTGCCGATACATCGTTCCTTCCCCGCCCAAGTGCAGCACTGGCAGCGCCGCCCATAGAATGTCCCATCAGTCCGACAGACTGCATATCAATATTATCCAAAACAGACATCATGCTGCTGCGTTTTTCCTCTGACAGAAACCATACGTCACTCATTTCTCCCGTTGCCTTTGCTGTTTCAATCGCATCCAGAACAAACCCTATATCTGCTGTGCGAAGCTCCATCCAATCCTGATACAGAGACAGCTTTTCTTCTGCGTTGGCATTGGGGTCTGTGCTGTTTCCGATTTCCATAACGCTCCTGATAAACCCCTGATCAACCAAAATCATGTTCCCCGCTGTATCCTGTGTAAATAAAGAATGGTGGGGATGATCCATGGAAACCACCACGTAACCGTTACTCGCAAGTTCCATATAGGTAGAAGTATTACTTTGATAGTATCCAAACGCCCCATGTGAAAACACTACCAATGGCAGACTGTCCGATATTCCTTCTGCCGTTTCCGGATAATAAATGTATACCGGCACTTCCCTGAAACTTCCATCCTGTTCAAAAGGATCTGTCCTTGAGCGATCCACCAGGATGGCTGATGTTTCCTGCACCTTGTATTCCCCTGTGACCGGCAGTCCGTTATATCCGGTAAAAACAAATGCCGGGACTAAAAAAATACCAGCTAGCACAATACTGCAAAAACCGGAAACAATCGTACTGCCTATTGTCTTTTCCCCGTCTGATTTTTTTCTTTTTATCAACACCGCTGATACGGCAATCAGAAGAAGAACAATAAGCCAGCATAAAATTGGTACAAACCGCCATTTTTGTGCCGCCGGATATGCAAGGGCGGTTATTACGATCACGATCTGTATCATCCGTGTAATCATCCGGTTTTTACGCCATTTTTGTTTTTCCTTCTCTTTCAGGCATGTTCTAAGTATAAGGGCTGCCTCAGTAATAATCATTAAAATCAACAAAATGAAACCCATAGTATTCAGCCTTCCTTCCTGTAAAATATGGTGACATTTTACTACTTTTCCCCATTTTTTCAATACACCGGAAGGTAAGATACATTTTAAAGCAATAAGATGCAAAATCTCCGCGGGCCACTGCCTCTCCACTGCGCATTTCCTTATTGCCTTGCCACAGTCTTATTCCTTATCAACACGGCAATCGGCGTGATGACCAGATACAGAACGGTCAGAATCACAAAGAATCCTATGTCCGCATCCAGAAACACATAAAGAATATTAAAACCAAAGTGCAGCAGAACCGAGTAGAGCAGATTGTTATGCCGTTCCAGAAAAATATTCATCAATACAGTGATAGATGTGATCACAACAATATTTGAAATGATATAAGGGATTGCCCTCCAGTCGGTAAAATCCGAATCTACCACCCACAACAAAGTATGCCAGAAGCACCACACCAATCCCTGACAAACAGAGGATTTGAGAAAACTGTACTTCCTGTTAAATTCCTCCCGCATAAATCCACGCCATCCTAATTCTTCCCCTGTCGGTCCCGAAGTCAGGGAAAGAAAAATACTGAGCGGCAACGCTGTTGTTCCCGGATCGATGTAGGACAGCATCGGTTTTCCAGTCATAACAGAAAAGATAAACAGCGACAATACACTGATACCAAAGGTAAGTGCAAAGGAAAATATCAGAGGAAACAACTTTACTTTGCCGGGAAAACACCGTTTCACAAAAGCTGTCCTTGTTTCATCGGGTCTGTAATGTCTCCATCCTATGAAAAGCAGGTATGTCGGAGACCATGCAATAAGGTTACGAACAATCCACATAATAATGGGCGGCGCATGAAAGACAAGGCTCGCCGAGCCAGCCACAAAAATAATAAGTATCCAGACAAGGACATAGGAACTGATGATATATTTTTTCAGATAATTTGTTCTCATCCCATTAGCTCCTTTCCCTGTCCGTGCAGATGACAAGCTCACTCTTAATACCGTTCAGTTCGATCATATTCTCTGCATCGGGCGTATCAAACCGTTCGGCTTGCCGTCCGCCTTTCTCATAAGAGATACTTGTTCCAATCCCCTTTGTAACAGCAGTAAAAACAGCATCCTCCGGAACATGGATTTTTGAGGTTGCCGACACTTGATTGATTGCAATTTCTCCCTTTAAAGAATGGCAGACCACATCCATATCAAGATTGCAGTTTATCTCTACCGTACCACCAACATCTTCCAAAATGACGCTCGGAGTCTTTATATCAAGCTCAATACTGTCACACTCCAAAGAACAGATTTCTACGGTTTCCGCATTGACGGCACATTCAATTTTCCCGATATAGGGCGAGGGAATTTGAACGAAGATACTGACCGCTTCCTTTGCCGTCGCTTCGGATACGCCATTTTTGCGGTTTACATCCACATCAATCCTTTTTCGGATGTCATCAATCTTGACCTTGAAATCATTCCGGAGCGTGGAGAGGGTATTAGATGCCAGACGGACACGGATTTTCTCGCCCTCATATCCCGATAACAGGAATTGCTTTGCTCCGCCAAACTTCATGTCATAGCGTTTCGGCTCGTCAATATCGTACTCCGTGATACTCTCATAAAGATAGTCTGTTGGCTTTTTCTCTCCTCTTTCATTAGAGAACAGCTCATCAATGGAAATGTCAAACAGTGCGGAGATTGCCATGATATTTTCAATGTCGGGAATGCCCGCATCCGTTTCCCACTTCGTAACCGCCTGTCTGGATACGCCAAGTTTCTCTGCCAACTGTTCCTGCGACATTCCTGTCTGCTTGCGGATGGATTTCAATTTTTCTGCAAATGTCATGTTCATGACCTCCTTATTTTGTTTTGCTATGCCCAGTATAGGAAAACGTATTTTGCATTACAAGCAAGCAGAGATTACATATCAACTTTTCCTGCTACTTTGCGTGGCATTTTTCATATTTATCATTATTTTTATGGAAAACACACTTTATAGACTGTCAACAAAAATTGCACCCGGTGTACTATTTCTGTACGATAGATGCCTGTGCAGTCTCGGATACCTGAGAATACATTTGCTCATAAACATTTATAGTCTGCTGTACTGTATCAAACTTCATATAACAACACCCCTTTTTTTACTACTTCATTTTCTATCGAAGGAATATTTATTCGTTTCTCAAATCGGCTTTCCGTTCCAACAATAATATCTACCGGACGATTTTTTATTTTCCGTATTGAACGATATGCCCGTGTTGTTAAATCCTTTAAATCCTGCCTTTTATCATCAACTATAATTTGCTTCTTGTGGCAAGGTCAATTCAACCAACGCCTCATCACTATCCTTGCAAAGCAGGATTCCAACAGTCGGATTTTCTTCATCCGTTTTTACATATCTGTCATAAAATTTTTTTCGTGGAAAGTAAAGCGTTTCTGGCGTGCTTCAAATAAGAATCCCTTCCCTAATTTCAAAAGAAAATTTTGCAATTTTCCAATAATTGCACTTTCTAAATCACTTTCCTGATAGGTACTTTACTTTTGTCTAATCCAAGAAATTCTAATATAAAAGGCGATTTTAATACGTTCTGCGGCCTATAATGTGACCATGAGAGTTTAAATGAAGGATTACTATCCTTAAATTGTGCAGACAGTGTCTGCACAATTCACATCTATCTTACCATTAACAGTTCTATTCCTTTTACTTTCTGTTAAATTTTATCACGACCATTGCAGATTGTCATTCGTTTTTTACTATATAATTACAGATCGTCATTTCCCTATAATTCACTTCTCCTCTGCTCATTTTATTGATAAAATGCTTTATTTCCGGGATTTTTCGCCGTACAGAAAAAGACCTCATACTGTTTTCACAGTACAAGGTCTGATTCTTAGGGTAAATTTTTTAGCCTATATTGTTTTGTCGGTCAACACTCGCTGTCCTGGCCCCCCCTTAGCCTAAAATCCCTACCCCCAATAATTGAGCCTTTCCACTCCAAAATTTGTCGATAAAATTCTCATTTTATTGATAGTAAAAATAAGCCAGAAAAATTATTGTTTCTGCTGCTTATATCGAAATTCTATTCTTTATGTTACATTTACACAGTAAGTCCATGTATTGCATTTTCATACAGGAATACTTTCAACTCATCGCTGTCGCCAGTATTATAATAATCCAGCAAAACAGTATTGAATTTCTCCATATACTTATCCGTTATCGTCAATATTCCGGCTCCTGCCATAATCAAAATTTTGTTTGCAAGCATCAGGCTTGTCCGTTTATTGCCATCCCAGAAAAACTGTCCTCTTGTTCCCCATGCAAACGCGTTTAATGCCTGCTCTGTGGCAGTGGTATCATCCTGTAAAATATCCAGCAGTCCCCGCTCTGTATCTTGCTTTTGTGGTATAGGCGGCATATAATCCGTACCGGATATGCCAACATTTCCCGTTCGCAGCTTTCCCCATTCAAGAGCTTCATTCCGAGCAATGTATTCATTGAGCTTGCACCAGTACGAAAACGTCAATGGTTCATTTATCGTATTCAAAAGATATTTCCATGCGTCTCTCATGTTCAGAATCGCCTGAATATCGTCAAGCTGTACGCCCGGTACATTCACACCCTCCAATATAGTCTTTGTCTGTGGGAACGTTACTGCCCTGTTCTCCATTTTCATGCCGCAGTATACATTTTCATCCCATTTCTTTTTCGCAAGAAATAAGTTTTGCTCCGGCGTCATCTGAAATCTATTTTGAAATTCCATCTTGTTCCTCCAAAAAATAACTTGCCTTCTGATCATATCTTTCCCATATCCAATGCTGTTTGGACTGTACGTTTATAGTATAGCATCCCTTTTGATGCCAATCCAGAAAAAATTGACATCGTATTGTATTTTCAAGATTTTTTGACGGACAAAAAGACCTCATACTATGTTTCTACAGTACAAGGTCTGATTCTCGGGTTAATTTTCTTCTTTTTTATCCATTCTTCCTTTCCTGAAGTTGCAATATAAATCCAATAACAGATAAAACTGTCATAATCCAACAAGATGAATATAAGAAAGCGTCTCCCCAGGCCAACTTCAGGAAAAAGTGAGAAATCAGCATTCCCACTGCGCAAAAAATAGCATTTAAAAATGGATTTATGAAATACTGCAGCAAATTCTCAAGCGGAACATATCCCCCTAAAAGAATAGCAATGACAGCACCCCAAAAAATCATATTGTGCTGACCTGTAAAAATGCCATAAATCCCGATTCCTCCAGAAATTACTCCCAAAAATTTACACACAACGCCCATTCTATAGTCCCCCTCATTTTTTCATATACACGGAATCACAAAGAATTTAAATGTTGCTTCCGTTTTGTTTTCATTTACTGAAATCTATATTTCCCTAACCGTTTCGACTATAGCATACCGCCTGAAGAATGTCAACAATGAATCATGGTGAAAATTTCGCTTCTTGATTCATATAACAGCACCCCTTTTTTTACTACTTCATTTTCTATCGAAGGAATATTTTTTTGTTTCTTAAATCGGCTTTCCGTTCCAACAATAATATCTACCGGACGATTTTTTATTTTCCTTATTGAACGATATGCCCGTGTTGCTAAATCCTTTAAATCCTGCATTTTATCATCTACAATAATATAAAAATCAAAATCACTTTCTTCCGTATAAGTCCCATTGGCAAAAGAACCAGGCAGATAAATCTTCAATAGCATCAACTGGTTCACAACCACATTATAGCATCTCTCCATAAAGTTGTCATATAATTGTTTCAAACTCCCCATTTTATTGATAAAATGCTTTGTTTCTGGAGTTTTCGCCGGACATAAAAAGACCTCATACTGTTTTCACAGTACAAGGTCTGATTCTTGGGGTAAATTTTTTAGCCTATATTGTTTTGCCAGTTGATACTCGCTGTCATGGGACAACCTTCCTCATCCTTCAAAAAGGCAAATCTCGCATTCTCCCACTTTTTCAAAGCTCATTAGTTTTTCTTTGCGGTCTTTGAAAAACTAAATAAAATTTGTGTTTTATGTAGGCGGTAAAAATCGCTTAAAATCAAGGTTTTCGCTCTATTTTTGATAACAAAAAAGACCCTGTGGGTCTGTATTGCTACAGACCTACAAGGTCAATTTTTATGCTTGAACAAATTTTTCTGTTGGTTGGGAACTTTGCCCCCTAAGAGGCTATTTTAGTTTCCCTTTCAACATAGAGATTCTGACCTTGATATCTTCATTATAATATATTTTCTCCAAAAGGCAATCCTTTTTTATAATTTAAGGACGCACCAACCGGCACGCCCTTCTTCTCTTACATTTTCGCATAATTATTGGTTACTTTTAGGTTGCAGTTGTACTGTAAAAGTTGCTGTTCCTGTATAATGACCTGCGGAAAGACCGTCAAACATTGCATATACCGGGTTTTCTGCTGTCGTTTGATCTCTTAAAAATTTTACATTTTCGCTTGTAAATCTAACTGATCCTGTTGCGCCCCATTCATTAGTCATTGGTACTGCTTCTTCTGGCATTTTTATGCAAACTTCCTCAGAATCCGTAATATTCACATAATCAGCCGTAAACGTATATCCTCCTGCATTATTCAGATTGATACTCTCCGGGATATTTATGCAGAATGTACTTTGATTGTCGTATGACAACTGTACATTTGCTGTCTCTCCGTCCGTGTGTAACTGTGAAGCCGATACCGGCATGACACTACCAACCAATACAGAAAGAGCCATAACTGTTCCTATCAATTTCTTTTTCATTCTTCCACCACTTTCACATTGAATTTTACTTTTGCGCTATTGAGAGCTGTACCATCTTCTTTGAAGCACTCCACTAGTAAAGAACCATCATAATCCCCCCGGTTGCAGTACATCATCAAGCTCAATGTCATAGTATCCCTTACCCGGCTCAACACCTCCGGCAGATTGCCAATATTGTTGATCGTCAATGAATAATGTCATGCGAAATAAGCACGAATTTTCTTCCGGGTTCTTGAAATTCACTTTCTGATTTTTCTGATTTGCTGTGAATGTAAGAGAATCAAATCCAGGAATTTTTATGGTAGCTGTGTCTTGCTTTTCTCCATTGGGTAGACGTTGGTCGCCGTCCCAGTCTTCGGCATTTTCATCAACTGGCAGCAGAATTTTACCATCAGACCGCCCAAACAGAAAAAATATAGTAAAGCCCACAAGCAAAAGTAACAATAGACATATAATAAGGAAAGATTTTTTTCGTTTCATCACGCACCTCCGGCTTTATATCCTATCAGCCGGATATGCCTTTGTCATTGCAAGTCGGGTATGTTTTGCTTCTTCCAGCGAAAAACTGTACTATCTTCCATTATATAATAGTCACATTGCCCTTTTATCGCTGTATTGATTGCATCTTTTGAATATTGTTTATGCGGAATGATACAATCCGGGATCTCTATGTGTATCACATTGCACTTTTCACACTTCATACGGCGCAAACTAAACACATATTGTTCGCCAATTATGTCTTTGACTATACGTTTCCTGCTGCCGATTATCTTCATTGTCTGCATACAATCTGGACATTTGTTTTCATTATCAGTTTTTATCACATAGTAATTTTTTTTAGCATAATTGTATATTTTTTTCTTATTAACATTTTCCCCCTCTAAGCGCAAAAAAACTGGCATCATTCGTGCCAGCTTCATAATTATTCGCTTTTATCATGTTCTATGATATCCTGTACTTCACAGTCCAGGATAAAACACAACGCATCTAATGTTTTTGTAGTAATCGGAAGACCTTTTTTCATGCGATGAATGGTGTTTGCCGATATACCCTCTTTGTAAATCAAATGATATTCTGTAATATTCTTCTTTAAAAGCGTCTGAAAAAACGGATCATATGATATCATGCCATCTACCTCTTTTTAGTAGATTACCATACTTAACACGTTGACTATGCTTAATATATTGAGTATAATTTAGATAAAAACTACGGTCACAGATTTTTATAAAGGAGATTAGGATGGCTTTAATAAAATGCCCGGAATGCGGAAAAGAAATATCTGATAAATCAAAACAGTGTATACATTGCGGTTTTCCATTACCAACAGTTGAAGACGTACCAGACGGATTCTGTCTGATTGACGGTGTACCCCGTGATCTTCGTGAAGCGTTAAATAAGATTGACGATTATCCAACAATGACTCCTGATGAACAGAAGAGATTAAAAGGGTGGATTTTTGGTCAATGCCAAACTATCTCTATTTATGCTGCAGAACAACTTCTAAATATTATATTAGAAACTCATGCAGTGCCAAAAGAATTTGACGGATCATATAAAAGAGTAGGAAATGGACATATAAACAGTATACAACCAACAAACAAAAATACATTAAAGTGCCCGAAATGTGGCTCAACCTCTGTTACGACTACAACAAGAGGATATTCCCTTATACTCGGCTTTATTGGTAGCGGTAAAGTTATAAACATATGCGGAAATTGCGGTAATAAATGGAAACCTAACTAAATTTTAAAAACGAGAGGATTAAAAAATGGGAACAACTGATTCAAAAACAGAAACATCAACTAACATTGACTTTTCAAAAGAATTTATAAGCAAAAAAACGAATACAAATATCGGAATGTTATGTATGACAATAGTATTTACAGTCTTAGGTGCGCTCCTTACTATTGCTGGGCTTTTCCCGGCTAATTCCCCTGGTTTAACGATTTTGGGATTTTTAATTTTTATTGTTTTCCTCATATTAGATATAGCTTTCATCCAAGAATTATATAAACTTCACAAGTATAAAAATTCACTTTCCGATAGTAATACTATCCTTGAATTAGATAAAATGATGGAAACTGACAAAAGGGTTCAAGAAGCCATTGAAAAAACAAAGGAAGCACAAGCTGCACAAAAACAACGACAATACAAATTAGATCATCCTAAATGTCCGACCTGTGGCGGTACAAATACACGCCGAATTACAACCACAAGCCGTGCCGTATCTATAACCGCCACTGGATTGGCATCTCGAAAACTTGGAAAAACTTTTGAATGCCTCGATTGTAAATATACCTGGTAATTTAGGTTCGACTTCTCATACCTTAATAGCAGACTGAGATAGACCTCGAAGCGGAATGAACGCCAGCCGGATCGCCGTGAAAATGTAAATATACCCCCTACCATTCTACAAAATAAAATAATTGCTCTTGCAGGGAAGAATAACCAGAATAAAAAGAACCGGGGATTTTCGCCCCCGGTTCAAAACATTTATAACAATTTAACACGACATTTCCGCTTTTATCTCAGCTTTATATTTATAGTAGGAATTCCGGCTAATCTGCAACATTTCAATACATTCAGCATCCGCAAGATTGCCCTCAAAAGTTTTACTTATCTTTATGATCCGTTCTTTCGCTGTCTTTGCCTTTTTAGATTCGTATTTACGACCTTCAACCCGTCCAACCTGTTTTCCGTTTAATTTGGCGGTCAAGAGTCCTTCTGCCGTTCTTTTTCTCAGGTCTGCAACTTCTTTCTCCGATTGCTCAAAAGCTAATCTTATTTGCTTTTCCGCTAAATCCATCATATAAGTATTTAATGCTTCTGCTATGCTGTTCATTAGTTTAGCTTCTGCTTTATCGCTTGTACTTGTATCTAATTTGATTTGCTTATTTAACTGTTCTTTATATGTATCTGTGTTTATATGTGGCTCTTTAATGAATACTAAACGAACTCCGATACTGTACAGTTCTTTGTATAGTTCAAATCCCTCGTCTGCATTTCTGCTCATTCGTGATACCGAATCAAAGACGATTGTTATATCTTGTTTCTCGGCTTCCGACTTCACAAGTTTGTATAGCATATTCCAAGACTTTCGCCCATCAATTTTTGTCCCGGTATAAATTTCTTTGTAGATTTTTGCATCCGGGTAGCGTGCAAGAATATTTCTTTCTTGTCTGTCAATGTTCTGTCGTGCCGTTGAAATTCTGCAATAGCCGATTATCATTTTCTTTTTCATGTCCTTTTTCCTTTCTTTTGGGACGGTGGAATGTACCATATTAAGCGTTCCGTTATTTTGATATATTCCACATCTGCTTTTCTTTCTCATACCGTTCTATATTTGGTACTTTTCACATAACCGTTATTTTGGTACTTTTCTTTTATCAACGCATATACGGTTTATATAACTCAAATACAGAATCCGTAACGCCGGACTTATAAACCTTTCTGATATCTTCAATGTCTTCTTTTCTCAATTGTGATATCTGTTTAAGTAATTCTTTTCTTCCGTCAACTCTGCTAACTTTGTCATTGCTGTGATAAATGATATACTTCATCAGCTCCACTCCCTTCCTACTATCTTAATATTGTATAAAGTTAGAGGGACATTGCTTTGTCCCTCTAATCTCCTATGCACTAATGCACATCTTTGTTACCGCTTTCTTGATTGTTTCCGATCCGTACTTATTGCGGATATCATCCATTGTAGTTTTCCCATTGCTCCGTGTCTGTTCTTCTGGATCGTGCCAGTACCACATTTTTTTCTTGCTTGCCCAATGGAAACCGTTACTTTTTAAATCATCTTTGCAAGTGTATGTGTTGCCGGACACCCAAATCCAAGAACCACATATTTCAATGTTAATATCAAAATTTGTAATTATATTGATAATGTCCCGAATCTGTTCATCTGCTGCCATATCGTACTTTCTGGCGTTGGTTGTATCTGATTTTGCTAATACTTTAAAAGTTATTTCATATTCTACATTGATAACTTTTATAGCATCCTCAGAACCGCCGTTATCTGGATGATTTTCTTTTACAAGTCTTTTATATTCTTTTCTCAGTTCCTCTAATGAATGAATATCCGTGAAGTATGTCATATGTCTTTCCTCCTTCGTTTTATTTATCTTGATGTCATAATATCACTATATTTCAGTGATGTCTATTGGCACGATTCACAAAAATCACTGTTATTTCAGTGATATATTTAGTCACTATTTTTCAGTGATTTTCATTGACATCACTATATATCAGTGATATATTTAAGTCACAAACAACATAGCAACAACCAAACAGGAGGATGAGACATGAAAGAAGCAGAAAACACTTTAAATAGCAAAGGCTACTATATTACAAATCAATTTGATGGCTTTTATGGCACACTCACTAATGAATATGAGCTTTATAAAAATGATGAATGTATCATGGATCATTTATCGGAAGCCCAGATAATAGCATTAGCCAAAATCTTATAAAGAAAGAGGGAAAACACAATGACAAAAGTTGAAATGATGGCAAAAATAAAAAGAAATAAAGGCATTGGCGTTGAAATCACAACAGCAACGGGAAACATGATCTACTATTTCTATGAAGATTTTGAAGACTCAAACGGAATCGACCGGGCGATGAAACAAATTTATCCAAAAATGGATAATGGCAAATTTACAAAAGTTACTTTTATCGCTTAAATATTCGGCTCTGCTGCCGGACAAAATAACACTATTGCTGACCTAACGGCGTTTTATACGGGGAGAAGGAGAACGACATGCAATTTTTATTTTATAGAAAAAATGGAACATACGGCACTACAAATACTAACATCCGTGATATTCTGGCAGAAATACAGCCAAACGATATCATTGACGCTTTGGATTGTGTCGGAATTAAAGTAAATCGTTACTTTGAGACAATGCCAGAAAATACAGATTATGTACTTTGGGTATGTGATCCGCTCACAGAAATCAGAAAAGTTTTTATGAAAATGTACAAAAATGATGAAGAATCTGACGTTGAAGAGTTTAAGATTTTCCCCGATGAAGTCCGGGCGATCGTTGATTACTTTTCGTAACATTTATTCTAAAACTCTTACCGGGGGTGGCTTAACTGCTGCCCCCATTTTTTATAAACATACAATAATAAATGTATGCACGCATCTTGATTTTTTTATCTATACAGCATATAATATCACTATAATTCAGTGATTAAAGGAGATTTCATATATGATAAATTACGATCAATTAGTTGATAAAATGAAAGAAAATGGAATTACCAGTTTTACAATAAAAAAAGGACAATCAAAAGAAGGGTTTATGTCTCAATGCACCTATACCCGGATGAAATTAAATCAAGGCTATATTGGTCTTGAAATCATTGAAAAAATATTGAACGAACTGAATATTGATAAAATCCAGCTTATAAGAGATAGCGAAAATAATTTTGAAATCATCATTCCAGATGAAACCACAGAAGAAAGTATTGAATAATAAATCAAGCAATAATAAATATCGTTGCACATTTTTGATTTTTTGAATACTTCCATTACCCAACCAAAGGCAAAAACGTAAACCCGATGAACTATAAGACAGTGGCGCAAAATCCGCTGTCTTTTTTTGTGTCTAATACTGGAATAATGCATCAAAACCCAATTATTCGGGTTTGAATTCTGGATAACTTTGCCTTCCGAATTATTCGGTAAGCAACTTCAAATATTTTTAACTTGAAACTGAGTTCGACACACTGCCCATTTTATGACCGTTTTTCGTAAAAAGGTGCGGTTTTGTGTGTGTTCGGTGCGGAAAAGTTCGATGAAAAAACGCCTATAAGAAACTGAGAAAATTGTGGACTTCTGCCCTATTTTCTATAAATAAGAGTCCATATTGAACTTTTTTCTTTCCCACAAAAGCGTAAAAAAATGGGAGCAGCAACACACGGTCACTACTCCCACAAGGTTATTGAATGAATTTTAATGTTGGAATCATGTTAAAATTCCCGGAATTGCTACGGGAAAAAACAATGATTAAATATCTTTAGTGCGGATTATGCGAAAATCTACATCTACCGCCACACCATCGGCATTAACTGCACATTGATAATATGCCCAATTCTCTTTCTTGCTGGTTGGCTCTTGTCGTACAACATCAGCAAGGGTATACGGGGAGATCCCCATATGTTCTGCAGCTTCTACAAAATCATATTGCCGATAAATACCACTCTCCATTACTTCAATTTTTGAAATGACATCCACTGTCTTATGTATGGTTTTCGGCATATATGCTAAATTTCTTGCTGCATGGTTTCCGGCAATTCGCTTTTTGCGATTAACACGGATTAAATGATGTACTTCTATAATATCTCCCGGCTTAATCCACTCCGGGACTGTTAAAAAGGCTTGCGCTACAAGTTGATGAATTGTAAAAAATTTTCCTGTGCGATCATTCACTCTTGTAGTTACATGCTCATATCCACCCGTGAAATAAGTCTTCACAAGTTTTACATTACCGCCTTTACGCTTACTAATTAAGCGTCCTTCGGACGATATGAACCAGCCTTTGATCGCTGGCACTGCCTTAAATTCTTCATCAGCGGATATACGACCGCCGATAGCTCTAATGTCCTTTTCGGACAGAAATTCATAATATTTTTCGTTGTTCATGTGCTATATAGGCACTAGAACTTTTTGAACTTTTTTGCACTTTTTGTACTTTTTGCGTGCTTTTTTTCCTTATTCTTTGATTATTCAGACTGATCTACATCATAGATGCTTATTCCTGTGTAGTTTTCTATACTTTTCAGAATTACAAACGGAAGCTCTTTCAATTTCGGATGATATACTGTGAAATATGCAAAAGCCTTTTTCTCTGAATCCGTAACAACCAATTTTTCAAGTTCTTCACGGAACTTCTTTGCTGTTGTGATTTTAAACAAATTTTCAATCGCTTCTTGTGTAAGCTGTACAGGAAGTTCTTTTGCATCCGCTAAATCAAAGACCGTCTTATAAAGCTCTAAATCATTGATTCGGAAGCAAGCGTGCTTTCCTTCTCCGTCTGTTCCTACGAATCCTCGATTTCCAGAACTGATTTGCTGAATCAGTTCTTCCACTGTGATCTTAAATTTACCTTTTTTGTATTGATATGCGTCTTTGTCTGGCAGATAAATATACTTACCGCCATCCACGCAATAACCGCCTTGCGTCATCATTAAGTGATCGGCACGAGCCGGAAATCCGACCTCCCACGGCATTAGATTCTCAATTTCTACTCTCTGGCGATCCAGATATTCGCTTGTTGTATTTACAATATTAGCCATATTATTCGCTCTCCTTTTCTTCTTCATATTCTACTTGTCCGATTTTATTTAAGACATATTCCTCAGATGTCATTCTTCTCAATTCTTCTGTATCCATCTTCTCTTTACTTAAATCGTGAATCCCTGTTACATCCACATTTATACTGATATATCTATCCATTTCGTCTTTCTCCTTTAAAATTCTAAAATATCATCAAATTCTGTTTCTACCTGTTTTTCTGTTTTGGATTCATCCCCAAAAATATTGTCGAATTCACTTTCATCGACTGTATTCCTTTCTCCCAATAAATCAAGAAAAACATTGTCATATTCTGTATTCTTCTGTGCTGTATTTGTTGCTGCACCAAACACAAAATCAAACTCATTTTCCGGCGTTCCAATTTTTTCATGATTTGCTCTGTCAAATTCTAACAGCATAGCTGTATCGTCTGCCGGTTTGATTGTGATAATGCAAAAACCACTATAGTCATAAATAGTAGGAATACGCCCCGTTTGCTTCCAACCGTCACGGTATATGATTTCTCCGTCATTCTCCGGCGTACCAACAAATTCGACACTTCCAAATACTTTATTTCCCTCTGATATCTGTCGGTCAATCCATTCACAGAACTTAGGATATCTGCTTTCGTTGATATAGCCGACACCACATAAGCACCTATGTACTACTCCGTCAATCGTAACATCTTCAATCGTCCAATCATCAAATGAGCCAACTTGCACAGAATCCTCAAATACAGGCAAATTGTTCAATGTTCCAGTAACACCATGTCCGTAAGGAATTTCTTTGCTTGCATCCAAAAACTCAGCACATAACGGCATTCCTTTTACGGTATCTGCATTATCTCTTGTATATTGTTCAAGGTAAGTAATTCCGTTAATATTCCAATGATTTTCGTCTGGGTAAATCTCATGAAGAACAATCTTCAATTTTCGTCTGCCGGTAATATCCTGGCAAATCTCTAATATTTTATTTTCCATCTAATAAACATCCTTCCTCAATGATTCAGACGGTATAAATCTAATACCGCCGTGTTCCGGCACATCTACCGGCTCTTTTGTATGAAAGTTGTACAACTTTCTAGCCGGAACAGTTTTTCTTTGGAATGTGCCCAAATACTTAATATGTACTTTTCCATTTGTATTAAGTCCCTCTGCAATCAATGTTGCAAAGGAATCAAAGTATAATCTTGCAGTCTCTTGATTTATGCCATGCAAAACCGCAAAATCCTGTACTATATCATCTTTTGTAATACCTCTAGCCATATGTTCTCCTTCCCCAACCAGAAGAAAAAGAGTGCAAAAATCACTCAATCACTTCCGTTTCCTTCCATATTCATTTCTATCTTTCTGAGCATAAAACTTAACGCCCTCACTATCTCTTTTCAGTCTGTGGTATTCTCCGATTACAGCAAGCATTTTATGCATTTCAGCCACAAATCCAACGTCTTCCCATGCTGCTGCAATTTTTCCAACTGTCTTATAATATGTAAGATCACTG
Source organism: uncultured Lachnospiraceae bacterium (assembly GCA_958402795.1). Taxonomy (GTDB): domain Bacteria; phylum Bacillota; class Clostridia; order Lachnospirales; family Lachnospiraceae; genus Schaedlerella. The sequence continues at coordinate 81,239 of CATXUX010000013.1, forward strand.
CTGCCGTCATTGATAAGGCGGCGCACATCCGCTATATCAATGTCTGCTCCCGTTGCTATTTTGGTTTTGACCGCTACATTTTCCGCAATCAATTCCCGTTCCTCTGAATTAAAGTCATATGATACGGGATGTGTAATTTTGAACAAAAATCCTTCAAACGCTTTATTTTTCATTGTCTTCATTCTCCTTCTCTCCAATAAATCCAAATTCTCTCTGCATATCTACTATTTTTTTCAGTGAATCCATATATTTCTCATGAATCGCTACGAGACATTCATCCACACGCTTTGTTATAGATTTTGTGGACTGACGCACACCTAAAAGATAAATAAATCGACATATCATCTTAATACGGCTTTCGTCCTTATCTTCCATTGCCTGAATAAGTAACCCTCCGGCTCTTTTATATAAATCTGGATCATCATATTCAAGTTCTAATTTCATTAGTATTTTTATAAATTCCGCACTATCTGGGCGAATATCTTTATATGGCATTTCCCTTAATAGATGAATATCCCTGTATACATCGTCATAAGCGAATTTCTCGCCATCCTTTTCCCAGTACCTCATCATTTTGCAGAAATCATCTACATTATGATTTTTCATTGCTTCTTCAATAAATTTCAAATCTTTGCTTTGTTCCATCTTTTCTCCTTCCGGGTTGTGCCCAACCAAAAAGAAAAAGAATAAATGTATTGTGGCGTATCTGTATATTGTAGATACTTTGAATTTTGCGACTGTATATAGTCAGTTATCCTTTTTTCCTTTGGTCGGTTATTATGTATGAGTGCAACAGCACGAATACAAAAACACGTCAGTGTTTTCATATATATTCTTGACACTACCGTGTCGCTATGCATCGCACTTATCCGTGCTTGCATAAAATATTTAACACTCTTCAAAACTTGTCCATTTAAAACGTATATAGAGAAGTGTTTATGTTATATGTTTTAATTGGACAACTTTTTTATTGAGCAAATAATTTATCCAATTCTTCATCAACATAGGCTTCATAGCTATCAATTACATTTACATTATTTTTCAACTTTACAAGTTTATCTGTCAGTATCTCTTGCGCCTGAATATAAGTATCTGGTAATCTGAATTCAGTATCTTTTGCATTGACTGAATCATAATGTTTTTTTGCACTTCTGTTCAGTGATCCGATAATATTATCATTCAATAATGCTTTCTGAAATTCTTGCTCAATTCTCGGTATTTCTTCCATAACAATATTCTGATTAAATATAATCTTGTATTGTTTAAAAGTGTACTTATATCCATACAGCTTATTTAAGTAGTAATTCACAGCCTTATAAAACTCAGCAGCTTTCATTTTTAAATAAATCTGCTGTTCACTTTCAAATCCCATCTCTTTACGCACTTGATATTTAAGTGAAAGAATATTTTTTTTCATTCTATCATCGGCTAAAATATAATGATTATTTGTGTCAACACATACAACTTGCTCTTCAAATTCAATTACAAATCTGTGCTTTAGATTATTCATTGCTGAAAATAAAATATTCGTCAGCTTATTGTCACACCGCTGATAAAAGTGGTTAATCTCATAGTCTGTAATCACATAGTCAATCTTTTTCAATTCTGAATTTGGCAGTGTCTTGTAATGTTGATTTACCATACCTAACATTTTCCACATTTTCGCTTTTGTGAAAGTGGCTGTATAACCTTTCTGCTGACTGAGATAGTATAGTAATACCACTTCAATGCTTTTCACATAGATAGAATTATTTCCCTGTGATCTGCCATCAACCACAGTTAATGGTTCATCATAAATATCTGATACCATCATTTTTTGTGAGCCTTTGACCTTTGTTATTTCAAAGTATCTTTCCCAGTTTTTCATTTGTGCTTTTTTGGAATTTCCTGTTGTTGGTTGTTCTCCTAATAACTTACACATTTCCTTATAATTTTTCACAACCATTCCGATTTCCAGCAATGATGTGTCAATGTCATTTATTATTACTTCTTTTTTACTCATATTTCATATTGCTCCTTAATATTTATTTGCTTATTTCTTTAATAGATTTTTGTATTTCATCACTATTCCCGAAAAAGAACACACTTCTTTCCGGGTATAGCCGGTCTTGCTTGACCTCTACCACATTGAAGCCCCTTCTAATTAGTGCATTGCACATATTGTGGCTAAATATAGTTACATATTTTTTCTCCATAGCGTTACTCCTTTTCCTTTTTTAAGCACAAAAAAAGCACTCAAAAATCAAAAGTGTACCATTTTTACACTTCTAATCAATGAATGCTGTAAATGACTTTCGTATCAAGTCACATGAATATTTAATTTTCCTCTGCATCATATCACGATTTCAAAATTTGTCAAGCGTTACAGCTCTGTATAATCAGGAATCCAATCATCTATTCTAACCCTTAGTTTCTGCAAGATTTTCTTTATCACTGATAGTTCATATACTTCTGTTGATTTTTCATATTGTGCCTTTAAAATAGAAATTAGTCGCTCCGCTTCCACTTGTGTCAATTCAATGTTCATTATCCGTCCCCCTTTGTATAGATAAATTAGAACGTACCGTTGAAGCCTCTTTAATGTAATTTCCATTCAAAAAATCTCGGACACAACGCATGTATCGTGTACTTAATTCTCTCTTTCCTGAGAACCATTCAGACAGCGTAGATCGTGGAATATTCGTTAAATATGCCATGTCGGATATATTCCAACGGTTTGCGTCAAGATATGCTTTTGCTACATCTCTAATGTCTAATGTGATTTCTTGTTCCATGTCAATTCCTCCTGTGTGATATACAAATTTTGTCGAATCACTCGATAAAAATTGTCGTAAAAATTTTTTTGTGGGGCAGCAGTCTCCCACCGCCCACGGAATATATAAAAATGCCTAAACGTAAGTGTGTACGAATGATAAGCTCATTCGCACAAATTTATGTTTACGCATAGAAAGAGAAAAAAGATCTTTCCAACTCTAATAAAGCGTTGGTATAAGACAGCGATGATTCACTGGCTTGTATCAGCACTTTATCCTCTTTTCCAAAATAGCGTGCGCATACGAAAAATTTCAGCTAAACCGCCACAATAGCAAATTACAACCCCAAAAAGATAAATCAATTGATTCTTCTAGTATCTTTTCTCCTTTTCCAAAATAGCGTGCACATTTATAAAATTTCTGCTAAACCGCAAAAGTAGCTAATTACATCCGAAAAAAATCATAAAATTGTAAAACGTAACATTAACATTCCTATATTCACATATGCTGGCAAATTACTAATCATCCTCAAATAAGCTACAATAGCTAATATCACGAATATGTATTTCTTCATTTGACTTTTTCCATCCTATTTCACATATGGGTGCAATTACATGAATCGGCTATTTCAAGCTATATCAGCTCATTTCCATAAATACTATTTATTCATTTGAACTGATTACATTCTTCTTATTCAATATATGGGTGCACATCTTGATACTACGCCGAAAATAGCAAATATAACCGTTTTGATGAAATCAAGCATACATAAAAACATCTGTTCCTTTTACTTCTCTTTTCACATATGCGTGCATAAATTCCACATCCAGTGTAAAGTGCTATAGCAGGTAGTTACGGAGATTTTCATTTATCAATTTGACTTGTGGACATGTATCTCTATTTCCATATATGCTGGCATGATTTCGTATTTCTCGGATTTTGCCTACAATAGCTAATTGCAGAACAAAAAGAATAATAAAAGCGTCTGTCTAAACTTTTCCTTTTTCATAATAGGGTGCAATGCACAAAATGGCAATTTTTGTATTTGTAATCAGCAAAGATAGCCATTTACAATAAATTTCCATTTACTAAAAAACAAGTGTCGAATCTTCCTCTTTCCATATATGCGTGCAAATTTTAAATAACTCTCAAATTTGCTATAATAGCCAATTTCAAACATTAAAAATTATTTATTTGACTTGCTAACACGCTTTCTTGATGTTATTCTGAAGCTATCAACAACCAACCAGCAACAGAAAGGAGCAGCATATGTTTTGTCTACTGTTTACTTTAATATGCGGAATTTCCGAAGAAGTTAAAATCAGAAAAGACATAAGAAACGATCGTGCCGAATCAGCCAAACGATGCGCCGACTTCCAACGCCGGATGGCTCAATGGGACGAACTGAAAAAGAAAGATTACAGACAATAGGGGGATTTATGCAATGATAATACCTAGTCCGCATTTTGGAGAAATTGAGATAACTGGCGAAAATGCCTCGGCTGCTGCCGACTGGCTTTCAAAAGAGCTGATAGGTACGACAAAGGCACAAGAAATGCTTGCACATCGGGACGCTATGATACAGTTTGGTGTTCAAATAGCTGCAACAAACTCGCATATAAAAGATAAAGAGAATATTCTACACAGTTTATTGTAATATTGCCTGTAAAGCCGTTATTTGCCATTTTAACGGCTTTTTTGTGTTATACGGTAAAGTTATCGTCGAATACATTCAATTTCAATATGAGTGCAAATAGACATGTAATATCGACTTCTGCATACAAAAGACCATGCTGAAAGTTTAATACCCTTTGCATAGTCTTTCCTGGTAAATCTTCAATTATTTAAAGAAATCAATTTCATGCTCAACATCAGAAGCATACTGCGAATTTACATCATCAACCATTTTTCTATATCCGGCAATTTTACTATTGATATACGAAAACGGAACAATTGTATCTAAGTCGTTTTTTACATAATATTCTTCCATTGTGTCTAAACATAAACACGCCAATTGTCCATGTGGATAACAAGCACCACAATCTATACCAATTTTGTCTTTAAATTCTTCGTCATACCAAATTGTATATGGATATTTCAATGTATGTTCTTTAATTGCTCGAATATTATTTGTCGTGGTATGACCAAACACAACCGTCATTGGTTCTGAACTTACAACCTTGTTCATGAAAAATTCTTCTCTAATGTTGAATTTATGCTTCGGATCTGTCTGTTCTTTCACTTCACTGTAACCTGCATGAACTAAAAGATACTTTTTCCCATTAACCTCAACCGTAATACCTGTTGGCATAGAAGTAAGATACTCCTTTAGCTGAATCATATCTTTTCTAGTCATTTTATTTAAAGAATCTGATATGTAACCGTTAATTGCTACCCCATTAAAGTATCTAAATAAATCAATTTCGTTCGCCAACATTTGGCTTTGCTTTTTTACATAACTAAGTTTCGGAAGCAATGTCATAATGCTATTGTTATTTCCATAAGCAAAGCTATTTTTAAGAATCCGTGTTTCTTTAATCAAACTTTCCATTTCTGCTTTAGGCGTATATATCTCTAATATGTTTAGCAATATTTTTTCGTGATTGCCCATTATAGGAATGCACAAGCCTTTACTTTGCAGTTTATGAATTTTTGAAAGCAAAGATAAATCACCGCCACGATCCACCATATCTCCTAATACGAACAATTTATCATTATCATTAAAATTGATTTTTTTCCAACATTTTTTCAAATAAATCTAAGCGACCGTGTATATCACTCATAACATAAATCATCTATTTTATCTCCCTTTTCATCTGTTAAACTTATTATTCCGTTTTTTCTATGCACTAAAATGACTCTTGCATCTTTAATATCTACATCCCCTGCTATTAAAAATTCTCCGTTTGACGGCACATAGTATAGTTTATCTAAGTATTTGTGAGCGTTTATTTCAAAGATCGCTCCCCCACTATTAAACTTCCAATTTATTCCGTCAGCTAATGTTGCTGATTTGTTAAGATATTTTGACACACCTAATGAATTTAATCCTCCACGATCAACTGCATAGTTGAGAACATACGACAAGTCGTTTGCAAAGAAGCAATATCCTGTTTGTAAATCACAATACTTTTGAGTATATTCTTTACCCAGTGGAGATTCAGCATCTTCTTTTATCTCAGTATAGTTTGTTGCCACAATATGCCCTTCTTCAATAATTTTTTTATAGGCTTCAATTGAAGTCCCATGATATAACTTTAATTTTCCATCTAATCTTGTTATTTTAATTGGATTTAACAAGTTATGCATGTTGCCGACTGTCTCTTTTCCTACCACTGCCAAAGATGGCACATTATAAATTTGATCTGTTAGCATATCAATTGCCATTACCAGGTAGGGATAATCCGTACTGAATTTGTGAACTATTTCTTCTACGTCTTTTATCAGCTCATTACTTACCACACTCTTCACACAATAGATATACAAGTACAGCGGAAATGCCTTGTGAAAATAATGTTCATTTGCTATAGCAGGACGATGATACAGTCTAAGTATCGTTTCGTTAGTAATTTTTTCTATTTCTGGAGCATATTTTTTTAATCTATCTGGAATATCTCCAAAGTATTTTCCATCTTCCAATTCAAACGCTGCTACTTTCATTTCATCTATTGCCATTTGTTTTTGAAATTCATCCATAATCTCATTTTCCGAAATATATTTTTCAAAATATTCCATAATTATTGGTACAATTTTCTTGAATCTATCCATCCTTTTCCTCCTTACAATAAAAAAACAACTAATTGAATATACACAAATAAACCCTCTATGGACTTACCTCCGTAAATAATTTCAATTAGTTGTTGTATTTGTTTGTATTATATTTGTGTTATAATTATTATAATAGTTTTTCAGAATTTGTCAATGTTTTTTAACTATTTTGTACAAAGTATAAGTTTATTTTTTTAGTTATTTTGCACACAACTTATAATTTCACTAACTTTTACAACCATACATTCATCTAAATTACGCATCATTCTTTCCAATGATTTCTTTTTCACGCCGGACAGCTTTCTTAAATCCGTCCAATATATAGGTTGTTCGCCCCTCTCTTGCTTCAATTTTTCGTATGCCCAGGCAATTTTTCGCACCCAGGATTGTTCGTATGATTCCGCATATTTTTTATAAACTTTCATGCATCGTGGCATATTCTTAAATCCATATGCCGTGACATTTAAAAATTCATATATCATTCTTTCCGACACTCTTTCAGGTCTTCCATTATTGCATGAAAATCCATTATAAATAGTATTGCAAAACTCTTCAAATCGTGCAACATTTTCTCTGTCATATTCATCCCAATCCGATATATCACGATTTTTTATATAGTGGATTGATTTTTCCTGCTGTATTTGATCTTCCGATAGTTTAGAATCAGTCAATTCTTCCGGATTCATCCCCAAAAAGAAAGCAATCTGACAAGCAATGGAAAAGTCATATCCACGTCCAGTTAGTAAGGTTTTTTGAATTCTGCTCATAGTTGCAATTTCGTTCAATTCTATTTGTTCGTAATAATCTGTCATATCATCAACGAATTTTGTCATGTATCGGCTGTTTCCTGTTGCTTTCATATATTCAGTATTTTTCATTCCATAATATAAAATCGTGCTGAGTGGAATATCTTTTGTAAAATCTATAGAAGCGTCAAAAACATGTTCCATATACTCTGCAAAAGTTATCTTTAAAGGATTATCTACAGGAAGAACTTCTTCTAAATCTGGTATAACTTCTTCTGCAGTGATGAAACTATACAAGCTCATGCTTTTGGCAGAAACACTAGAATCCAGAAGTTTACATTTATGTTTCGGACAGATTCCCATATTCCGTATTTGATGCTTTCGATGCCAGTATGTTTCGGCATATTTTTCTCTATCTTCTCTTGCACATACGGGGCAATACTTTAAATACTGCTCCTTCTCACATCTAGGAAGAACCGCAAATAAGTGGTGCATATCACAATTCTCATGGCATAATTTATGCAATGCCTCTTTTCTCTTCTCCAAAGGAATAAACCTTGCATACTGAGGGTACATGGTATGTTTTAATACCAACTCCCTCAAAGGATATGTATTATCAATGCACTCTCTTGCTTCGGTGTTCAGATTTCCGATAAACTCTTTAATCGGTGTATCTGACCTTTTACAGTATAAAAATTGCAACAACTGAGAATTTATATAGCCGGAATGAACGGCAAAACGTCCAAACCAACTATATACAAGTTCATCCGGGTAAATCTCTGGAAAGTACATTCTCATAATGCTATTTCCTCCACAACGAAATGTTCCCGAAATACTTCTACAATATCAAGGTTTTCTGCTTTTGATTTTTGAACTAAATCGGCTATACTGTAGTCTTCTGATGATGATATTACCGCCTTTTCTATGCTTTTCTTCTTCCTTTTGGCTGTCGTATTCTTTACGGTGGCAGCAGGACGAATATAATCATGTAAAAGCTGCATTCGTTTCTCATATGCAAGATTAAGCATTGAGATATCAAGAATCTCATAGCCGGTTAAAATCGCAATCTCTTGTGAATCATGAATCAGTGACACAACTATTGATGTCACACCGCCGGAATGTTCATACAACCAATCAATCATTTGTTCCGTTATCTCTGCTTTCTTTTGAACATATTGATACTTAAACAATAGTTTGCAAAATCCCTTAAAAAATTCATCATTATTCAATGAATTATACTGTAATCCCAAAGATCGGCGTGCAAGTTGGAAAGCAGACTCAAAAAGCGATAAGGTTTCCGGCGTACCAACTAAGCAAATAGAAATTCCCGAACTGTTTATAAGCTGTGTTAGCATTGCGACAAGATTTTTTCCACTTTTTGCCGTTACGCAATTTTGAATTTCATCAATTACCAAAAGTCCAATGTGCCGAAGTGCAACCTGAGATACAATACCAATCAGAACATCCGTTGTCGCTCTTGCTTTCAAAGCACTCGAATAATAATTTGTTTCTAGCAACTCATCGGATTTTCTCAAAATCTCTAATAACATCGACTTTACACTTGCATCAAACGGGCATTGCACAACTAGACATGGTATGATTCTTACTGATGGATTTTGAATCTCAATCATTTTATTTTCTGTAATTATTGAAATTGCACGGTTTATAGCCGAACTCTTACCAATGCCGGAACAGCCAACAATCGAAAATGAGTCTGAGCCACCAATAATCCCTCTGTTTTCCTTCCGCATTATTGCATTATGATTTTGGTATGCCTGTTGTACGGCTACATTTGTGCCTTTTTTCTGCACTGATCTTAATAACGCCAAATACAACTTTGAATATATCTCAATACTCATTTCACTTGGTAAGTAAATCTCATATAATGTGGAAAGCTCTATGAGCCGTTCTGTTTGGCTTTTTCCACTCATTCCTTCATCGTACGCCGGGATATCTGCCAGTTTTTCATACAACTCCTGTCCCGATAACATTTCCGGCATCTGTCTGATTAAATCCATATTATTCATTTATCACACCTACTTTCATACAGTCCACATGAGCCTTTATTTTCTCTCTTTCATAATTCTGGGAAATCATTTCTAAATTTCCATTGCTACAACTTACATTCGCAACAATCGCTTCAATATGACTGGCAAGATTTATTTTTGCCTGAATGTTACTTGCTTCCTCAGATTTTACAATCTTTTTCTTTTGCGTTTGCATGACTTCAATTTCTGAAAAGCTCTTGTTTTTATATCTGCTTTCTATCAGTGTAAATTCTACAAAAGTTCCTCTATCCACTAGCCAAACAGAAGAAGAATCATCTGGATTATACGACACTGTTACATTGCCCCCGGACAAGTATTTTTCTGCATAATTTGTATTTTTATATCGCACATGATTTACAATCAAGCCAGAACGTGTGAACTTCCCTGTTGTCCGTGGCAACAACGTAAGCATAAGCTGTCGCTTATCAACTTTCACAAGATTTACTCCTTCTAAATTCATGCCATATTTAAAAATATCATTGGCATACGGGGGAATTTTTTCTTTCAACATATCGTCCGTATATGGGAAATTTTCTAATACTCGTTGCGAATTGTAGTAAATAATGCAACGAATCAGAACCTTTTCAAATTGTTCCAATGTAAGACAAGCATCTTTCCTGTAATCATGCGCACCACGCTCCTGAAAATCTGGCTCTATTACACCTCGTCCTTTCAGAAATGGTTTGTATGTGTTTTGTATGAGATCAAAAAATTTTTCCACAGAACTTTTTAGCTCTGGTCGATAAACTGGTAGATTAACTACCTTGATCCCCAGTTCTGCTATCTGCTCAAAACAATTACTGACATACTCTGTACCCTGATCTGTCACAAGAACTCCCGGACACATTGAAGAATCCCACTCTTGCGGATTGATATTTATTCCATTTTTTTTGCATAGTTCCTGCTTATCTGTAACCACGTCCAACATTAACTGGCGCAAGCTATACATACCTCCTTCCCAGGTCAACGCATAGCCACAACACAATGAACTGAACGCATCAATACAAACTGTCAAAGTAGGTCTTCCCACAATTCCCCCGTACTCGTTTACAAGGTATATGTCACATATGGTAGCGTCAAGCATTCCCATACCCGGAGCTTTGGCGTATTCCTGAACTCCATCCCCCAGTAACGGGCGATTATTCCGCTGATAATTCGTCAGTCCATTCCTTGATATGTAATAAGTCTGATTATTCTTGCGTTTTCTGTAAAAATAGCGAAACTGGTTAAATGTTGGGTATTCTGGCAGCAGTTCCCCGTTTCCGTCACAATATTTAGCTTTCAGCATCATTGTATAAGCTGTTTTTAAACTGTGTTTCTCATATGAGAAATAGAACTTATTAAGTGCCCACCGCATGTTTTTCTCATCCTTAGTCAGTGAAGTATCGCTGTCTTTATCTTTTGGTGCTAATATTGCCACGTTCTGAAACGCTAAATATAAGCAGAGGTATTTTCTTACAGTCTGTTTGCTTATTTTTTCGTTAGATGCAATAGTAGAAATCATTTCGCACTTCATTTTTTCATCTGGCAGCAGTCGTAAAATCGGCGCAATCAATGTATACCGTTCATATGCAACTTTACGGCTTTCCGGGCAAAGAGAATCAATTTCTGGCAAATCCACATCTGTAATCTCATACAATTTTTCTTCAGAACACTTTTCCCAACCAGCCAAAGAAACAAGCTCTTTCCACTGTGGCATTATTCGCCGTATGCAATCAATCACAAGTACCCTATCTTCTCTTACTTCCAACACCCGAACAATAGAATCATCCCTGAAATATAAATCATTCTTCATTGATTATCAGCCCCCAATCTTGTATACCACGCCTTGCCCAATAATTTCTCGAAGCATTCAGCAACTTTGCATTCATCGGCTTTGTGAGTCTATCCCTTTGCAAGCATTCTCTGACCATTAAATCGCCATTTGTCTTGACACAAACAAAATCGCTTGTATACTCTCCTTCTTCCAGTCCTTCCAGAAGAACATTGCAGCGGATTTCCTGGATATCCGGCGATTCTTCCAATTTTTCCGCATACACGCTTTGTATTGGATCATATGTTCTACACACTTCTTTGCTTTTACTTAACGATATCTTTTGACATCTCCCTTTGTAACCCATTTTTCGCATAAGCGCACACCTCCTGTATTTTGTTGCAATTTTCCTACCACCCCAAAAACACAAATTCTCCCAAAAATGTTTCCTAAAAATCGGGAATTCTCCCAAAAACGGATTTTTCATTTTCCAAAAACACTTTTGGGACTCCCATTTTTGATTTATTTCTAGGAGAAATTTGGGAAAGTCTGTAAAATCAATGGTTTCCGACATTTTGGATTTGGGAAAACTCCCAAAAACATTTCCCAAAAGTGAATTTTAAAAATCTACTATGTCATGGGACAACCTTCCTCATCCTTCAAAAAGGCAAATCTCGCATTCTCCCACTTTTTCAAAGCTCATTAGTTTTTCTTTGCGGTCTTTGAAAAACTAAATAAAATTTGTGTTTTATGTAGGCGGTAAAAATCGCTTAAAATCAAGGTTTTCGCTCTATTTTTGATAACAAAAAAGACCCTGTGGGTCTGTATTGCTACAGACCTACAAGGTCAATTTTTATGCTTGAACAAATTTTTCTGTTGGTTGGGAACTTTGCCCCCTAAGAGGCTATTTTAGTTTCCCTTTCAACACTCGCACCCAGTGTGTTATTTCTGCGCGATCGCTGCCTGCGCTGCCGCAAGTCTTGCAATTGGTACACGGAACGGTGAGCAGGATACATAATCCAGTCCAAGGCTGTTGCAGAACTCTACAGAACTCGGATCTCCGCCGTGCTCGCCGCAGATGCCAAGGTGCAGGCTCGGATTCACCGGTTTTCCTAAATCAACTGCCATCTTCATCAGCTTACCAACACCAATCTGATCCAGTTTTGCGAACGGATCGTTCTCAAAGATCTTCGCATCGTAGTACGCGTTCAGGAACTTGCCTGCATCGTCACGGGAGAAGCCGTATGTCATCTGGGTCAGATCGTTTGTACCGAAGCAGAAGAAGTCAGCCTCTTTTGCGATCTCATCTGCTGTCAGAGCAGCTCTCGGGATCTCAATCATCGTTCCTACCTGATACTTCATATCAATGCCTGCTGCTGCAATCTCTGCGTCTGCAGCTTCTACGACAAATTTCTTTACATATTTCAGCTCTTTTACATCGCCAACAAGCGGAATCATGATCTCCGGCTCGATCGTCCAGTCCGGATGATCTTTCTGAACCTTGATTGCCGCACGGATCACAGCCTTTGTCTGCATCTTAGCGATGGACGGATAAGTAACTGCCAGACGGCATCCGCGATGTCCCATCATCGGGTTGAACTCATGCAGTCCATCGATGATCGTCTTGATCTGCTCTACAGTCTTGCCCTGTGCGTCAGCCAGCTTCTGGATATCCTCTTCCTCAGTCGGAACGAACTCATGAAGCGGCGGATCCAGAAAACGAATCGTAACCGGATTTCCTTCCAGAGCTTCGTACAGCTTCTCAAAGTCTCCCTGCTGGTACGGAAGGACTTTCTCAAGAGCAACTTCTCTTTCTTCCTCTGTCTCTGCGCAGATCATTTCACGGAATGCATCGATTCTGCCCTCGCCGAAGAACATATGCTCGGTACGGCACAGGCCGATTCCTTCTGCACCCAGCTCGCGTGCTTTCTTCGCATCAGCCGGAGTATCTGCATTGGTACGTACTTTCATGGTTCTGTACTTGTCAGCCCATCCCATGATACGTCCGAACTCACCTGCGATCGTAGCGTCAACGGTAGGAATGATTCCATCATAGATGTTACCGGTTGTACCATCGATAGAGATCGGATCTCCCTCATGGAACTCTTTTCCTGCCAGTGTGAATTTCTTATTTTCTTCATCCATTGCAATGTCGCCGCATCCGGATACACAGCATGTACCCATACCACGCGCAACAACCGCTGCATGGCTTGTCATACCGCCACGTACGGTCAGGATACCCTGTGCGGACTTCATACCCTCGATGTCTTCCGGGGAAGTCTCCAGACGAACAAGAACGACTTTCTCACCTCTTGCCGCCCATTCCTTTGCATCCTCAGCCGTAAATACGATCTTACCGCAGGCAGCTCCAGGTGATGCTCCAAGTGCTTTTCCCATCGGAGTTGCCGCTTTCAGTGCCGCCGCGTCAAACTGCGGATGAAGCAGTGTATCAAGGTTACGCGGATCGATCATCGCAACAGCTTCTTCCTCTGTTCTCATGCCCTCGTCAACAAGGTCGCATGCGATCTTCAGAGCAGCCTGAGCGGTTCTCTTTCCGTTTCTTGTCTGCAGCATGTAGAGCTTTCTGTCCTGAATAGTGAACTCCATATCCTGCATATCTCTATAATGATTCTCGAGCGTCTCACAAACCTTCGTGAACTGCTCATATACTTCCGGCATTACCTCATGCAGTGCGGAAATCGGCTGCGGGGTACGAACACCTGCAACAACATCCTCGCCCTGTGCGTTCATCAGGAACTCGCCCATCAGCTTCTTCTCTCCTGTCGCAGGATCACGTGTAAACGCTACACCTGTACCGGATTCATCAGACCAGTTACCAAACGCCATCTCCTGTACGTTGACCGCAGTTCCCCATGAAAACGGAATATCATTGTCACGACGGTATACATTCGCACGCGGATTATCCCAGGAACGGAATACTGCCTTGATCGCGCCAAGGAGCTGCTCCTTCGGCTCCTGCGGGAACTCTTCGCCGATTGCTTCTTTATATTCTGCTTTGAACTGTTCTGCCAGCTCTTTCAAATCATCTGCTGTCAGATCAATATCCTGTGTCACACCTCTGTCAGCTTTCATCTCATCGATCAGCTCTTCAAAGTGCTTCTTTCCAACGCCCATAACTACATCAGAATACATCTGGATAAATCTTCTGTAGCAGTCACGCGCCCATCTCTCATTTCCTGTCTTCTCTGCAACAACTTCCACAACTTCATCGTTCAGACCAAGATTCAAGATCGTATCCATCATACCCGGCATAGATGCTCTTGCACCGGAACGAACGGATACAAGCAGCGGATTCTCGCTGTCCCCGAACTTCTTACCTGTCACTTCTTCCATCTTCTCAATGGATTCCGTGATCTGCGCCATGATCTCGTCATTGATCTTGCCGTCCTCATAATACTGAGTACAAGCCTCTGTTGTGATCGTGAATCCCTGCGGTACCGGAAGACCAAGATTGGTCATTTCTGCAAGGTTTGCACCTTTACCGCCAAGAAGGTTTCTCATGTTTGCGTTGCCTTCTGTAAACATATAAACCCATTTTGCCATGTCTTAAAGACCTCCTGTAAAAATTTACATATAAGATGTCTGTCCCGGCGTTTTTCCTATATTGTACCGCTGCTCCCTATGCAATCACAGCAATATTTATAAACATAAGAAATAAGCCAGTGTCAGCCGCATATATATTCTATATGGTTTATTCTGTCGAGTCAAGCATTTATTCTGTAGAAATATACAAGAATTTCCAAGATTTTTTAGTTATTTTTATGATACCAGAGTCAAAAGGTCTAATCCCACATGAGCTTGCTCATGAATGGGTGAAAGACCTTGGGACCCTGGTATCATTATGATATGATGTTTTT
>CATXUX010000014.1 GCA_958402795.1 uncultured Lachnospiraceae bacterium
GCAGAGGACTGAAAATCCTCGTGTCGCTGGTTCGATTCCGGCTCTGGGCATTTTTATTGGTTATATATAGCAGAAGTAAATGATTTTAATTTGCTTCTTAATAAGGGCGTGTAGCTCAGGTGGTAGAGCACTTGACTTTTAATCAAGTTGTCCGGGGTTCGAATCCCCGCACGCTCATGATTGAAAAGTGGCGGAAATCCAGTATTTACAAGGGTTTCCGCCACTTTTATGATTTTTTAAAGTAGCCGATTCTAACGGAATTTAACGGTTCTAAATGTTCCTTTTGAGTTCCAATGTCTCATTTTTGTCCTATTTTTACGTTGACACACTTGTTTTATACGGTGTATAATATAACTGTTTTTAAGCACTTTTGCACTTTAAAGTATAAAACTTTAAAGTGCAAAAGAAACATGTGAACTGGGAGGAATGTGAAATGAAACTCAAAAAAGTATTGGCACTTTCTCTTGCTGCAGTGATGACATTATCTCTTGCTGCATGTGGAGGCGACTCTTCTTCTGATGAAGCGAATACTACAGATGGAGAACAGACAGAGTCAGAAGCGTCCGAAGATTCAGGAAAAGTATATAGGATCGGTATCTTGCAGCAGTTGGAGCATGCTGCGCTGGATGCGGCTACAGAGGGATTTCAGGATGCATGTAAAGAGTTATTTGGGGAAGACAATGTAGAATTTGATCTCCAGAACGGACAGGGTGAGCAGGCAAACTGTGCAACGATTGCAAATAACTTTGTAGCGGATGATGTAGACTTGATTCTTGCTAATGCGACGACAGCGCTTCAATGTGCCGCAGCTGCAACGGATACCATTCCGATTCTTGGGACATCTGTTACGGATTATGCAACGGCACTGGATATTTCGGACTGGACAGGAAGTACGGGAACGAATATTTCGGGTACTTCAGACCTGGCTCCGATTGACAAACAGGAAGACATGATGGTTGAACTGCTTCCTGATGTGAAAGTAGTCGGAATCCTTTACTGTTCAGCAGAACCGAACTCAGAATATCAGGCGAATCTGTTCGAGGAAGCTCTGGAAGAGGATGGAATTGAATATAAAGAGTATACAGCGGCAGATTCGAATGAGATTCAGTCTGTTGTAACGTCAGCAGTTTCAGAAGTTGATGCGATCTATATCCCGACAGATAATACGATGGCTGCCAATACGGAGGTTATCAATAATATTTGTCTTCCGGCCAAGATTCCGGTAATTGCCGGAGAGCAGGGAATCTGCGAGGGGTGCGGTATTGCAACTCTGTCAATTAGCTATTATGATATCGGATACAAAGCCGGTGAGATGGCTTATGATATTCTTGTAAATGGAGCTGACATTACGACGATGGAAGTGGAAAGTGCTCCGGAAGTAACAAAAATGTACAACGCGGCAACTTGTGAAGAACTTGGTATCACGGTTCCGGACGATTACGAAGCAATCGAAACGGAATAAGATATGCAGGAAAATGCTTTGCTTTGGCAGGACTGCTGCCCCGGATCTTGTATTTCCGGGACAACAGTCCTTTCTTGTGACTGATGAATAAAGGAAGGAACGTAAAAATGATTATGAGTTATTTTGCTTCTCTGGATCCAATGTCTCTGGTCCGGGCGCTTCCGGGAAATGTGGCGCAGGGGATGATCTGGGGAATTATGGCTGTGGGTGTTTATATTACATACCGGATTCTGGATTTTCCGGATTTGACTGTCGACGGATCTCTTGCAACCGGCGGAGCGGTTGCCGTAATGCTGATCCGCGGGGGAATGGATCCGAAACTTGCGCTTGTATTTGCATTTCTTGCAGGAATGATCGCAGGATTTGTAACAGGAATTCTCCATACTACTTTTGGGATTCCCGGGATACTGGCAAGCATTCTGACGCAGATCGGACTCTATTCTGTCAATCTGGGAATCATGGGAAAATCAAATCAGGCGATCAACGTGGCGCAGTATGATCTGGTTGTTTCACTGCGATATGTTACAGGGGAAAACAGAGTTCTGTTTTTCGCGGAATTGATTCTTGCCTGCCTGATCCTGATAGGAATTATTTATTGGTTTTTTGGAACAGAACTGGGTTCCTCGATCCGTGCAACCGGATGTAATGAACAGATGGCGCGGGCGCAGGGGATCAATACGAACTTTAATAAGGTACTGGCGCTGATGCTTTCCAACGGACTGGTTGGACTCTCGGGAGGAATTTATGCGCAGTATCAGGGAGCAGCAGATGTGAATATGGGCCGTGGAGCCATTGTAATCGGACTTGCGGCAGTAATCATCGGTGAAGTATTGTTTGGAAAAATCTGTGCCGGAAAGAAATTATCGTTTGCGTATACACTTTGTTCCGTATTTCTTGGCGCGATCATCTATTACATTGTAATCGCACTTGTACTCTGGCTGAAGATGCCGTCTGATTATATGAAACTGTTCTCGGCGGTTGTCGTGGCATGTTTCCTTGCAGTACCTTATCTGAAAGAAACGTATTTTAAGAAACGGAGGACGGCGTAATGGGATACATGTTAGAGATAACGGATGTGCATAAAACATTTAATCCGGGAACGATCAATGAAAAGGTGGCTCTGGAAGGTCTGAGTCTGAATCTGAATCCGGGTGATTTTATTACTGTCATTGGGGGAAACGGCGCAGGAAAGTCTACGATGCTGAATGCGATTGCAGGCGTGTGGCCGGTCGATCAGGGAAAGATTGTGATTGATGGAGTGGATGTGACACGGCTGTCTGAGCATAAGAGAGCAGCTTATCTCGGGCGTGTATTTCAGGATCCGATGACCGGTACGGCGGCAACAATGTCGATCCAGGACAATTTGGCGATCGCTGCGCGCAGGGGAGGACACAGAGGTCTCGGATGGGGAATTACAAAGAGCGAGAGGGAACATTATAAAGAACTGTTAAAAGAACTCGATCTGGGACTGGAAAATCGTCTGACCAGCAAAGTCGGACTTCTTTCCGGCGGACAGCGTCAGGCAATTACCCTTCTCATGGCATCATTGAAGAAACCAAAACTGTTATTGCTTGATGAACACACGGCGGCGCTTGATCCGAAGACTGCGGCAAAGGTTCTTGAGATTTCCGATAAGATTATTCAGGAAAATAATCTTACTGCGATGATGGTTACACATAATATGAAGGATGCGATTATTCATGGAAATCGTCTGATCATGATGAACGAAGGTCATATTATTTATGACGTCGAAGGAGAAGAAAAGAAGAATCTGAAGGTTTCGGATCTGCTGAAAAAGTTTGAAGAAGCAAGCGGCGGAGAATTTGCCAATGACAGAATGATGCTTTCCTAAGAAAAATGATGGTCGTATGCTGTTTCTATGCAGGCGGGTTATATGTCACGACAAGACCACGCACTTGTTGTGTGGTCGCAGGTGAATTCATCCGACAGATCAGGTATATTGTATATTGTTTTTTAAATACTGTAGAATTATAATTTCTTCCTATAAGGTGACTATTCGCAGCAGTCAGACGGCTTGCTCTTCACATATGAGCGAATCGGCTGTGAATGGTCACTCAAACAATTTATGAGATGTAGTTTGTGTTTTGGTTAGGAGGATGGATTTAAGAACAATGAGTACAAGAACGCTGTGGAACAGCAACTGGAAGTTTACAAAGGAGAAGATCAAAGTCGACGCAGGCGCTTCTGTTTTAGGGCAGGCACAGTGGGAGAATGTGAATCTTCCACATACGTGGAACGGGAAAGACGGACAAGACGGAGGCGGTGATTATTACCGGGGAACGTGTTATTATGTGAAAAACCTGAACATGGATGAAATCTGTCCGGGTGATGACGGGAAAGAGAAAGGACAGCAGGATATTTATCTGGAATTTGAAGGGACGAATTCTTCCGCAGACCTGTATGTGAACGGTTATGCTGCCGGTCACCATGATGGCGGATATTCCACATGGAGGGCAGATATTACCCCATATATGCAGGAGGAGAATGAAATCGTAGTGGCTGTGGACAACGGCCCGAATGAACGGGTATATCCACAAGTGGCAGATTTCACATTTTATGGCGGTATATACCGGAATGTGAACATTATCTGCGCAGGCAAAACCCGGTTTGACCTGGATCACAAGGGAAGTCCGGCGCTGGCGGTTACACCTGAGGTATGCGGGAATCATGCCGATATCCACGCAGAGGCTTATATAACGGGAACTGATGGAGAAGAGAGCGTTCGGTTCATGATTCTGGACGGCGAATCTGTTGTCGGAACGGTGATCGTTCCGGTTGAGAGTGGAAGAAAGACTCCGTCCGGGGCGGTAAAAGTTACGGCTGATATGAAAATCGAGCAGGTTCATCTCTGGAATGGACGGAAAGATCCGCATTTGTATGAGATGAAGGCGGAACTCTGCCGAAAAGAAGAGGAAAGCAGCCATGTGCTGGATACGCGTACGGCAAGATTCGGATGCCGTACATTCCAGATTGATCCGGACCGGGGATTTATATTGAACGGGCGTCCGTATCCCCTGCATGGCGTGGCGCGCCATCAGGACCGTCCGGATATCGGAAATGCGCTGCTGCCGGAGCATCATAAAGAGGATATCGAGCTGATCTGTGAGATGGGAGCGAATACCGTCCGCCTGGCACATTATCAGCATGACCAGTATTTTTATGATCTGTGTGATGAAAAGGGACTGGTCGTATGGGCGGAGATTCCGTACATATCCAGACATATGCCGGGAGGCAAGGACAATACAGTATCGCAGATGAAAGAACTGATCCTGCAGAATTATAATCATCCGAGTATTGTTGTATGGGGACTGTCAAATGAGATCACGATGCACGGCGGGGCAGAGAAAGACCTGCTGTATAATCATCAGATGTTGAATGATCTGGTACATGAGATGGATCCGACAAGACTTACAACAATGGCGGTTGTTACCATGTGTGATATGGATGAACCATACGTACAGATTCCGGACGTTGTTTCCTATAATCATTATTATGGCTGGTATATGGGAGACATCTCCATGTATGGTCCGTTTTTTGATAAATTTCATGAGAAATATCCTGAAAAACCGATCGGCATCAGTGAGTACGGCGCTGAGGCGCTGAACTGGCATACTTCCCATCCGGAGGTTGGAGATTATACGGAAGAATATCAGGCATATTACCATGAAGAACTGATCAGACAGTTATTCTCCCGTCCGTATATCTGGGCGACACATGTGTGGAATATGTTTGATTTTGCTGCGGATGCGCGGGCAGAAGGCGGCGAAAACGGCATGAACCATAAGGGACTTGTAACATTTGACCGGAAATATAAAAAAGATGCATTCTATGCATATAAGGCATGGCTGTCAGACGAGCCGTTCGTCCATATCTGCGGAAAACGTTATGTCGACCGTGTGGAAGACGTGACAAAAGTCACAGTGTATTCGAATCAGCCGGAAGTTGAGCTGTTTGTAAACGGGGAAAGCATCGGAAGTAAGAGATGCAGTGATCATTTCTTCTATTTTGATGTACCGAATGTGGGAGAAAGTACACTGACGGCGCGCGCCAGAGTGGAATCACCGCAGGACGGCGATTCTTTGAATGGTGAAGAGACGATAATGAGAGCTTCCTTCGGCGAGATGCAAATCTGTGAGGATGAGAGCCACATTCGCAAAGTGGATGAATTTAACGAGGCGTACCGCATGAAAGAGTCGGGAGAGGTACTGAACTGGTTCGATATTACAGAACCGGACGGATACTGTTCGATCAACGATAAGTTAAGTGATGTTGCGGCGACAGTACGCGGGAAAGTATTTCTGGGACGTCTGATATTCAGTATTCTCTACAAAGAGAAGAAAAAGAAATCCGGTAATAAGAAGGCAGAACAGAGCAAAGAAAAGAAAGGCGGAGCTTCTTCCGGAGTCGACGTAGGGAAGATGCTGAAAAGCGGTCAGCTTACCGAAATGATTTCCGGAATGAGTATGAAACGGATCTTCAGTCTGATGGGAACGGCAGGCATGACGCCTCTGACAAAGAAACAAATGCTTGCGATCAACAAGGAAGTAAATAAAATCAAAAAGAAAAAGTAAAATCAGGCTCCGGCATACGATCGTAACTGTATGCCGGAGCCTGACTGGTCAGCCGGGATTCTCTGCGGCTTTTGCATTTTTCCTAGAGAAAATTCAAATCTAAAGTCTGATCCTGTGTCATGATCACTTTCAGATGTTCGATGAGCATATGCACGGCGATCAGATTTTCACCCCCGCGGGGAATGATAATGTCAGCGTATTTTTTAGACGGTTCCACATATTTTTCATGCATGGGTTTTACTGTCTGGATGTACTGGTCCACGACCGACTGTGCGCTTCTGCCCCGTTCATTGATATCACGCACAAGGCGGCGTGCCAGCCGTTCGTCTGCGTCAGTATCCACAAAAATCTTGATGTCCATCAGATCACGCAGTTCTTTGTTCTCCAGGATCAGGATCCCTTCTACGATAATGACAGGCTTTGGCTCGATGCGTACAGTCTGATCAGAGCGGTTGTGCACGGTAAAGTCATAAACCGGGCAGTCGACTGCCTTTCCTTCTTTTAACATCCGGATATCGTTGATCATACGCGCTGTCTCAAAAGAATCCGGATGGTCATAATTGAGCTTGGTTCTTTCTTCATATGGCATATCATCGTGCGCCAGATAGTAGCTGTCGTGGCCTACCAGACTGATCTCATCTTTAAAATACTCCTTTAACCGGTTGACGATCGTTGTTTTTCCCGAAGCGCTGCCTCCGGCAATTCCGATCACCCAGACCTTTTCCATAATCCGTACCCCCTGAAATGTATTTCTCTGTTTTCTCGTAATCATCTTACCTACAGTATATCGCGGTTTCCGGGGGAAGTAAAGCAATAATGAAATCCCTTTCTGACGGTTTTTTCCTGCTTGACACTTTTAGGAAAAAGGAGTAAGATTAGCCGTGATAAAAAAGATTGATGACAAGGGGAGCTTGTGCATACAGGCTGAGAGGAAGTTAGAAACTTCGACCCGGAACCTGATTTGGGTAATGCCAACGTAGGGAGTAGTCTCAGATACCGGCATAGATATGTGATGCCTCCTTGTTTTCAGTCAGAAGATGAGGAGGTTTTTTTATGTTTGATTTTTTCGTTACGGCTGACGGCGGACTGACGACCGCAGGGTATGTGGTTTGTGTAATTGTGGGAATCGTCTGTGTGGCGGCTGCCATCGGACTTGCAGGAAAAAACAGTGAGAAGAAAAAAATTACACCCCGCCAGATCGTATTCTGCGCGCTGGCAATTGCATTGGCGTATGTGACGTCTTATGTAAAATTATTCGGGATGCCCTGGGGCGGTAGCGTAACACTTTGCAGTATGTTATTTATTGTACTGATCGGGAACTGGTATGGCGTGAGCGTCGGAATTCTTGCGGGACTTGCCTATGGAATCCTGCAGTTCATCCAGGAGCCTTATGTACTGTCATTCTTTCAGGTATGCTGTGATTACATACTGGCATTTGCCGCACTGGGAGTGGCAGGATTCTTTGCAAAGAAGGAACATGGACTGGTGAAAGGATATATCGCCGCTGTGATCGCCAGAGGAGCGTTCCATGCTCTCGGAGGTTATCTGTACTGGATGGATTATATGCCGGATAATTTTCCAAAGTCCTTGTCGGCGATCTATCCGATCGTGTACAATTACAGCTTTCTGCTGGCAGAGGCTGTGATCACGCTGATCGTTATTTCAATCCCGGCGGTCTCGAAAGGACTGGCGCAGGTAAAGAAAATGGCGCTGCAGTAGTTGGGCGGTGACCCGTGAAAAGTAACCTGCAGTAGTGAAAGACTTGTGATTTTTTACCGGATCTATAGACATTTAAAACGATTTCAGTTAGAATGTAGGTGTTTAGAACAGACACCTGCATTTTTTATGAAATAGGAAAGGGGAATGTGAGATGGAACAGCCGAAAGTATATTTTTTAAAAGAGATTACGCCGGAAAACCTGGTTAAAATTTATGAAGCTCTGCAGATTTCCCTGCCGGGAAAAGTTGCGGTCAAACTGCATTCCGGTGAGGAGGGAAATCAGAACTACATGCGGCCGGAATTTGTAAAACCGATGATCGATCATGTTCACGGCACGGTTGTAGAGTGTAATACTGCCTATGAAGGCGAGCGCAATACCACGCAGAAACACGAGGCGCTGATGGAATCACACGGGTGGACCAAGTATTTTGATGTGGATATCATGGATGCAGAAGGACCGGATCTGGAACTGGCAATTCCGGACGGTATCCAGATCAAGACGAATTACGTGGGAAAAAATATGGCAAATTATGATTCCATGCTTGTTTTGTCTCATTTTAAAGGGCATCCCATGGGTGGATACGGCGGAGCGCTGAAACAGCTTTCGATCGGCTGCGCATCTTCTTATGGAAAGGCGTATATCCACGGGGCGGGAAATCCTGACAAGCTGTGGAGCACGGAACAGGACCGCTTTCTGGAGTCTATGGCAGACGCGGCAACATCGGTAGCCGGATATTTCAAAGACAAGATTGCTTATATCAACGTGATGTGCAATCTGTCGGTAGACTGTGACTGCTGTGCGGTAGCGGAAGATCCTTGTATGAAAGATATCGGAATCCTGGCAGGACTGGATCCGGTTGCGGTGGATCAGGCATGTATCGATCTGGTTTACCAGTCGGATGATCCGGGAAAAGAGCATTTTATCGAGCGTGTGGAGAGCAGAAACGGAATACACACGATCGAGGCGGCGGCAGAGCTGGGACTGGGAAGCCGGACATATCAGTTGATCCGTCTTTAGGTTTTTTGAGTATAAATCTGCACTTTTACAAAGAAGTGCAGATTTTTCTTCTCTTTTTTCAAAAAATACGCTATATTACAAGTAGAGGAAATATACGAGAGATACCGGAGAAGAAAAGTGACAAAGAATGAAGAATTTGATAAAATCTATGAGCAGCACAAAGAGATGGTTCTGAAGGCGGCGTATCTATATTCAGGAGATTTAGAGCTTGCGCAGGATGTCATGCAGGAGACATTTCTGATCTTGTATAAGGAGATGGATCAAGAAGATGATCCGGAGAAATTCACCAATCTGAAAGCATGGCTTTATACGACAGCGAAACATCAGGCTTTGAATCATACAAAAAAGCATTCCCGGGAACTTTATACCGGTCTGGGTCATGGCGGGGAAATGGAACAAAGCGATTCTGTCAGAGGGAGTACGGAAGAAGAATATTTTGATATCCGGAAGAAAGAAAAGGAATCAGAACTTCACGAACGAATCTTTTCTGATCTGGCGCAAAAGAATCCGCGCTGGTATGAGGCGGTGATGCTGACCTGCTATAGGGAAATTCCGCAGGTGAAAGCAGCGAAAATGATGGGGATC
Source organism: uncultured Lachnospiraceae bacterium (assembly GCA_958402795.1). Classification (GTDB taxonomy): domain Bacteria; phylum Bacillota; class Clostridia; order Lachnospirales; family Lachnospiraceae; genus Schaedlerella. The sequence continues at coordinate 9,377 of CATXUX010000014.1, forward strand.
AGTGAGGATGCATTTTATATACTGCTGCACAGAGCGAGAAACTGGATCCGGAAAACCTATGGCGCGGAGTATGAAGAATTGAACCGTTCATGAGTACGCCGGGTGGACATAGTAACAAAAGACAGAAGACAATCAATAACGGCAATTGTATGAGACGGATAAGAGGATAAGCAATGAAAGATTCAAAAAAAATGACGTTAAAACAAGAAATTGAACGAGAAGCGGATCAGATTGAAAAAGAACTGTCAGAGAATCCGGATTTAGAAGATGTGAAAGTCACCGAGGAAATGGACCAGAGAATGGCTGCACGGATCGAAGCGTATGAGAGTGCAAAAAATCCGGCGAAGAAGAGCAAAGCGTCAACGAACAGGAAGAAGAATGTTACTCCGAGATTCAAAAGAAATATTGCGGCGGCACTGGCTCTTGTGGTTCTGCTGACGGCAGGCCTTGGCATAACCAGTGTGGGAAGCAAGTCTTATCTGAAAGAAATGATAGAAAAAATAACCGGGAATGCAACGGTGGAAGTGACGAACGTAGGCGATATGAACAGTCAGGGGAGTGAGAGCAATGATGAAGTAGATGCGTATCAGGAGATTAATAAAGCGTTGGGAAGAACGGTGGTTAAGATAGCATATAAACCCTCAGGGATGGAATTTACAGATTATGAAATAAAAGAGAATATACAGCAGGCGAAAATGTTTTATCTCTACAAAGATGAAGTACTCCAATATATGATTTACTTAAATGATAACGATTCTTCTCTAGGAAAAACAGAAGAAGATACGAAGGTTAATGAAGAAAACATCGTATCAGGTGACATTGAAGTAAAGATTGAAGAATACCAAATTAAGGGGAGTCAGAATAATAGGATGGGAGCATCGTTTGAATATCAGGGAATACAGTATCAGATCACTGCTGTTATGGAAAAAGAAGATTTTGTAAAGATTGTGGAAAATTTGTATTTTCCACGATGAACGTAAGGAATTTATGTTTTGGTTGTTTACTTAATACCAAAGTTTATCTGAGAAAGTGAGGACAAGTATGTATAAGAAAAAGAAGGTTTCATCGTTAGTTAGTCTGGTGTTGGCTGTTTGTTTTCTGGTTTGTGGAAACGTGAATGCGGCAAACAGTACAAAACAGGTAGATGGTTCCTGGCTGACAGAGCAGGAAAGTGCTACGGGATATTCACAGAACAGTTTAGAACGGGGAGTTCATCTGATGGAAGGGCAGAGTTCCGTTACTAAAACCGGAAAAGGAAGAATCTATGCATATGCATCTACGACAGCAAATCATGTTGTGAATTATGTTGCAGTCGTTATATATGTGGAACGATATAATGAGAATACCGGGAGATGGGCATCTGTGGATTCATGGGTAGCGGAAGGTGAGGATACCTACTATGTCTCAACGGGAAAGACGTTAAATGTAGACGGCGGATATTACTATCGGGTAACAGCGTCTCATTATGCAGGCAATGAAAATCCATATGAAGAGACAGGATCTTTTACAGACGGTATCTGGATTGACTGACGCTGTTGTTGGAAGTAAAAGGAAACAACTGGAAACTGATGTTTTTGAACAGGGCAGGACGGAACTTGCAGGAGTTGCGTCCTGCCCTGAAATTGTACATGTAACGAGGGTATTGATTTATTTTTTCTTTTTTTTCTCTGCGTTTATCATGGTGTTGACAGCCATGATCCAGCCAAGTCTGGGACGATTGTCGATGTATTCTTCTACATCGATTTTCCGGCATAATTCCTGCGGTGTGATCTTGTCGGTATAGTATTGTTCAAACTGACGGAGCAAAGCGGCAAAGTAATCTCTCTGTGACCTGGCGCGTATGCGGTCATAAGGCATCCCGTGTCCGGGAACGATGACGTCAGGATTTAATTCGTCCAGAATATAGTCCATTGCTTTCACCCACTTTTTTCCCTGCTCCAGACTGGTAGGAACGGAGCAGTCAGCAAAAAGGTCTCCGGCAAAAAGAACCCGCCTGGAAGGAATCCACACAACCGTGTCACTGCTGCTGTGCAGGGCGCCCATAGGAAGGAACTGAACCTGAAGTCCGTCAAGATCCAGACTCATATTGTGCTGAAAATACCGATTCGGTTTTCTGAGAATGATTCCGTTTAAATCAAAATCATCTTTCCCTGTCTGAACAAGCATATGGCAGCTCTGGTTTTCCTGCAGGTAAGGCTGAAACATTTTTGTCATCATATGGTCCGCCAAATGCTGTACTTTTGCCGAATTGTTCAGAAGGCGGAAAAACTTCAGCTTTTGTCTGTCATTTGCACAGTCAGTGAGCATCCCTTCGTGTCCGAATATGGCGGCCTCCGGAAAAATCTGATTTCCCCAGATATGGTCCCAGTGACCGTGCGTATTCACGACATATCCCGGCGCATGTCCGCTCTTTTGAATACAGAATTCCCGCAGCTCCCGGGCATGCGGCAGATCATAATACGTGTCGCAGACGAGTCCTTTCCCATGGTCGATATATGCAGAATTTGAAAAATTGTTCATCATACCTGCATCGGTAATATCAAGCGGCTGCGCAGGAGTAACTGCGGCATAGACGTCCGGTGCAATTTCTATTACATGAATTCGTTTAGTTGTTGGAATGTTCATCAAATCCCCTCCCTTATCTTATTTAAAGCGATTATACCACAATCAGGAGTTGTTTTTATGTCAATGTACTAATAAAACATACTTTGTGCCGGATAAATTAAATTCAATATGGATTATGCCAGTGGGAATGTTGGATACATTGTTTGATTTAAGAAAACGTTTACCTAGAGAAAATAGATAAAATGACTAATATTTATTGCATGTTTTTTTGGAATATGTTAAATAATACATAAAATATCTGATATATATCTGATATATAAAAGAAAATATTTTCATAGTCAGGAGGGAAAACATGAAAAAGAAACTGGCAATATTATTATGCGTTACGATGACAGGAGGTCTGTTAGCAGGATGCGGTGGGCAGAACAGTGAAGAAAGCAATAATGCAGGTTCTTCGGAGGGAGGAGAAAGTGCTGAAAGTACGGAAATCAGTATCTGGCATGATGGTGATGAGGCGATCATGCAAGTAATACAGGATAAAGTCAACGAGGAATTGAACGACGATAATATTACGGTAAGTTTTGAAAAGAAGACAGGTCTGACAGATCAGATCAAATTATATGGTAACGATGCGGAAAACGGACCGGACATGTATATGTATGCTCATGATTCCTTGGGAACTTTTGTTGAGATGGGAGTGCTGTCACCGATTACCGATGTGGTCAGCGAAGAGGTCTATCAGGATATGTTGCCGATGACACTGGAGGCCGGACAGTATAAGGGTGATCAGTACCTTTTACCGATTTATTATGAAACTCTTCTTTTTATGTATAACAAAGGCCTCTGGGAGGGTGAAGTCCCGACAACAACTGATGAACTCTACGAGTACATGACAACGCATACAGACGGAGATACATATGCTTTGGTCAATCAGCACTCAACTGCTTATAATGTGGCTCCAGTAATCAATGGATTTGGCGGATATATTATAGATGAAAATGCGCAGCCGGGTTTGAATGATGAAAAGACAAAAGAAGCAATCGAGTATAACAAGAAATTTGCTGATCTGGAGGCAGATGGAGATTACAATACGATCACTACACTCTTTAATGAAGGGAAAGCGGCTGCAATTATTGGAGGTCCGTGGCTGGTATCCGGTATTAGGGACGCCGGAATTGATTTGGGAATTAAGTCTCTTGCAGAATTTGAACTTCCGAACGGAAACACACTGATTCCATATTCAGGTGTACAGGGAATCGGCGTTATGAAACACGCAGCGGCGGAAAAGAAAGACGCTGTGGAAAAGGTATTTACAGCATTGGCAGATCCGGCAGTTGGCATTGCACTTGCGGAAGAGGCGAATTGCGCTCCGGCAAATCAGGTGTCTTATGAAGATGAGACAGTTGCAGGTAACGAAATGATTGCAGCAATGAAGTCTACTGCGGAAGTAGCAGTACCAATGCCGAATATTCCGGAAATGAGCGTGATGTGGGGGCCGGCAGAATCACTTTTGGCAGCAGTCAATAAATCTGGAGAAGATATTGACAGTGCAGCAGAACAGTATCAGCAGGAGGCGGAAACAGCAATTGCTGATATGCAATAATGAAAATTTTTTTCAGGGAAGGCTGTGAGGTAGGAACGGTTGCCTTTACGCCTTCCTTTTTGCAGGATGAGACGAGGCGATAATGATGAAAAAGAAAAACAGATGTTTACCGTGGAAATACGTAACGCCAGCACTGATATTGGTAGGAGTTATTGTAGTGTTCCCCATTCTTTATACAGGGTATATTTCGCTTACGAATATGAATATGTACCACTGGGATGATTATCATATCATTGGACTTGAAAATTTCAAAAGAGCTCTGACGAAAGTGGATTCCGGTTTCCTTTCTGCGTTGGTAACTACGATTATATGGACAGTTTTAAACATGGTGATCCAGATTGTGGCAGCATTTTTCCTTGCGTTGGGGCTGAATGTGAAAGGACTTAAAATGTCAAGGCTATATAAAACGCTCTTAATGTTCCCGTGGGCAATGCCTGCTTATGTTTCGATTCTTTTGTGGCGTGTCGGTATGTTTAATACAGAGTTTGGATTTTTAAACAAATTTTTGGAAGCAATGGGATTGGAGCAGATGAATTTTCTGTCGGAAAATGTGCCGGCATTTATCTCTTGCATGGTATTGAACCTCTGGATGGCACTCCCGTTTATGATTATGATGATGGATAGTGCATTGCAGAGCGTGGACAGAAGTTATTATGAGAGTGCAAAATTGGACGGAGCAGGATTTTGGAAACAGAACTGGTATATTACAATACCATCAATTAAGCCAATTCTGGCTCCGACAGTTATTATGACCACTTTTACGACATTTAAACAGTTTGATATCGTATATCTTCTGACTATGCAGAAGGGGGCATATTCAGGTGCCACTCTCCAGACAGTGATAACATATGCACATCAGAATGCATTTGTGTCCAATAATTACGGGCTGTCTTCTGCAGTATCAATCATTATCTTTTTATTTATTATTGTATTTTCGATCTTTACGAACAGGGGGGTGAAAGAAGCATGATTAACCGGAGAAAAGTGAGACATTTGACTGGACTTACCCTGCTAAATCTTTTTTTCATTGTAATCTGCATTGTAACGTTGGTGCCGATTCTTTATGCAGTTACCCTTTCGCTTAGCGGATCAGGCGGTGCATTGAGCTCCGGATTATCATTTATCCCAGAGTCGCCAACTCTGGATAACTACCGGGCAATCATCGTAGAGGAACCGTTTTTGCTTTGGCTGAAAAATTCAGTAATACTCAGTGTCGGAACAATGGTTGTTGCAATGGGAACGGCAGTGACAGCGGCGTATGCATTTTCAAGATACCGGTTTCGAGGGAGAAAAGCAATTCTACAGATGCTGCTTATTTTAAATGCTTTCCCACAGATTTTATCCATGGTTGCAATTTTTCGGCTCTTCCGGACGTTTCATCTGTTGAACTCATATATTGGACTGATTATTGTCTATGCCGGAAGCATGTGTATCTTCAGTATTTGGAATATGAAGGGGTATTTTGATACAATTCCGGTGGAGATAGAAGAGGCGGCACAGATTGACGGCGCCAGTGGAAAACAGATCCTGACGAGGATTGTCCTTCCTTTGGCAAGGCCTGCGATTATCGTTACAGCAGTAATGGTATTGATCTATGTGTGGAATGAATATCTGTTTTCAACCACATTTATGATGGATGAAAGCAGTTATACTTTGGCAGGAGGACTGTATCAGCTCCAGTCAAATGACTACAGCAGGAGCTGGCCCCTGTTTTCAGCGGCTTCCATTCTTGTATCCATTCCGATATTGATTGTATTCTTCTGTATCCAGAAATACATGATATCAGGACTTGCGGCAGGAGGTGTGAAAGGATGACTCAGACGGAGAAAATGGATCGGGCAGCAATCTTGCATATACCTTTATCCCAATATGCTTTTGCTACATCGGAATATGGCATAACAATCCGCCTGCGGGCCAAAAAGAATGATTTGACCAGATGTGTACTTTATACGGCAGACCGGGTATGCAGGACAACCCCTGTTTGTTTTACAGAAGCAGCTATGCAGATCCGTGCTATGGATGAGTGCTTTGAGTATTATGAAGCGAACCTGCAGCTTTCATACAACCGGCTCTGTTACTATTTTAAACTGGAAAAAGGGGACGAGTGGACGTATTATTATGCGGATCGTTTTACGAAGGAACTTCCAGACCGGATTGTAGATGGAAAAGTGGCAGATGGCAGGAGTGAATATTACCAGTATCCGTTTATCCTGCGGGATGAGATCCCGGACGTGCCGGAGTGGTTTAAGAGTGCAGTGATCTACAACATATTTCCAGACAGTTTTGCGAATGGAAAGTGTGCATTACAGGTTTGCCAGAAAGAACAGCAACAGGGGAACGATGTCACTGTCAGAGCAAGACTAGGCGGTACTCTGAATGGGATTACAGAGAATCTTGATTATATAAAAGGAATGGGATTTAACTGCCTATACTTGAATCCTATATTTACTGCTGGAGAATACCATAAGTATGATGTTGTGGACTATTACCACATTGATCCCTGCTTTGGAACGGAAGCAGATTTTAGGCGACTGGTGGAGTGTGCACACGAAATAGGGATACGTGTCGTGATAGATGGAGTGTTTAACCATTGCAGCTGGAGATTCTTTGCATTTGAAGATGTGGTGGAAAACGGTGAAAAGTCCCGATATAAGAGCTGGTTTTATGATTTGTCGTTTCCGGTGAAGCGGCCGGATGACCCGGAAGAGACGCCGGGATATACTTGTTTTGCCTATGAGCGGAAGATGCCAAAACTCGATACATCAAACCGGGAGGTACAGCTCTATTTTGCAGATGTTGGAACTTATTGGATAAAAAAATACCACGTAGATGGCTGGCGTCTGGATGTGGCGAATGAAATCAGCCGGGAATTCTGGAAGGTATTCCGAAATGCTGTTAAAACTGCAAATGCGGATGCTGTACTTATCGGGGAAGTATGGGAGAGTGCCCAGTCATGGCTTAAGGGGGATGCGTTCGATTCGACAATGAATTATGAGTTCCGTAGGATATGTATGGATTATCTGGCGGGAGAAAAGCCGGACGGGATGACGGCGGCGTATGAGTTTGAAAAGATGCGGCTGAGATATCCTGACAGCATAGTAAAAGGACAGCTTAATCTTTTAGACAGCCATGATGTTCCACGCTTTCTCTCCATGTGCCATGGGGATCGCTCATTGTGGAAACTGGGGTGTATTCTTTTGATGTTGATGCCAGGAGTGCCCAGCCTCTTTTATGGGGATGAGTGTGGAACGGAAGGAGTTTTGGAAGAAGAATACCGACAGCCCATGCCATGGGAACGGACGGATGTGTTTCATGAATTTATCTGTCAGATAACTGCAATACGGAAAGGGTATATAGATGGGAAAACAGGCTACTATCCGCTGTGGGAGAGGATTCAGGGCGGTGTGTTTGCGTTCGCAAGACCGGGAATTAATTCAACATTGCGAGTAATTATCAACGCAGGAACGGAGACTATATATTATCCGATATCGCTGGGAGAAAGAATATTGATGGCTTCTGGAAGTGATGGGAAAGAGGAATATATTGAAGAAAAGGGTTATCGGATTACGCTAGAAGATTAATTGTGCAGTATTCGAATCAGTTTCCTATTGAAAGTGGGCGCAGAGGGATCAACTCTGCGCCTTTTCCATGTGTGCCGGATATAGCACTAGTGGAAATCTAGTCACAGGTATTTGCTGTCAAATGCAGCGAGGCACAAGCACGTGACAGTATTCAGGCGGGCATATTGCGTGTAGATGACCGGATAATCAGTTCTGGCACAGTGGTAAAGGTTTGTATATTCAAACTTGGATTACGGATTTTTTTCATTAAAATTTCAGCAGCCTGCTGACCCATCTTATTGACATTGATATCCACAACGGTCAGCGGCGGATCGATCAGCTGTGACAGCGGATAATCATCAAAGGTAATCAGGCCAATATCCTCTGGGATATTCATGCCGTGTTTGCGGATTGCGGACGCCGCCCCAATTGCGATTTTATTATCTTCGCATATTACAGCGTCCGGCAGAAAACTGCCCCTGAGCAGTTCTTCCATCATTTCAAAACCGCTTTGCTTACTGTATGTGCCATATTTTATGGAGGATTCGGGTACATCCAGCCCGAAGATCCGCATGGAAGAGACAAATCCCTGCAAACGGTGCCTCGAAATCTCGTCCGACCGGGGTCCGCCAATAAATGCAATATGGGTATATCCGCATTTGGTCAGGTATTCAGTTGCCAGATGTCCGGAAACATGGTTATTTATATCAATCCAACAGGCGGTGTTGGAAAAAGGAGGCCTTCCTATGATTACATGAGGAAATCCGTTTTTTACCAGGAGATTCACTAGAGGACGGGAGGTAGAAGAGCCGTGGACTAATATGCCGTCGGCAGCCCGCCTTCCTATGATACTGGAAACTTCTTGGCAGGCTGTGTCTTTATCCTGCACTCCGAGAAAAGTAAAATTAAATTTTTCTGAATGAACAATATTTTGCGCACCACACATAATCTCGAACATGTGGGGATTATGGAATGCCGTGAGAGGCTGTGTAACAGCTAAAAAGATAATGTTATCCGAACGTTCCCTGGCAAAATTGCTGGCCTGCGCGTTAGGGTGGTAATTGAGTTTTTTGATCACTTCCAGTACACGGAGACGTGTGGGTTCAGAGATAGAAGGCTTCCCATTGATTACTTTAGATACTGTGGCGATGGAAACGCCCGCTTCTTTAGCTACATCCTTGATTGTTAATGACATAAATCGAATCCTCCTTCCATATAGAAAATAGTATAACGTTTACCTAATTTATTCAAGCATATTAGATGAAAAATATATATTTTTAGAGGATAAATTAGTATAATAGCATTAAAAATACCGGTGTTTTTATGCAGTAAGAAAAAAGTTTTCACTAAAAGGGGTGAATGTATGAAAAGAACGAAAAAAAGGTTTACTCAACTGATGAGTATGTTTCTTTGTATGTTGCTGATTTTAACGGCTTTGCCGGCAATTCCCGCATCAGCAGCGACCAGTCTGCGTGGGGAATCTATCTATCAGATAATGGTTGACCGTTTTTATGATGGGGATCCCACAAACAATGCAAAGGGAGAGGCCTTCCGCTATACGGAGAATACACAGGACGATTTTCGATATATGCATGGCGGTGACTGGCAGGGAATAATAGACAAAATCCCTTATATTAAAGGAATGGGATATACGGCAATCTGGATTTCACCAGTATCGGATCCTCAATTGTGGGGAATCCCGGATGCGAACGGTACACAATGGCCGACGGCTTATCATGGGTATAATGTCAATGACCCTAATCGTGCCAACCGTTATTTTGGAACAGAGGATCCACAGGAGAGCAAAGAGATTTTAAAAGAATTAGTGGATACTTGCCATGAGAACGGAATAAAAGTGATTATAGATGTTGTTCCGAATCACGTGGGAGACTATCTTCAGGGCACAGGAAGTGACGCACATTACCTTACAGAATCCTCTGGGTTAAAAGAAGGCACTCAGCTCCAGCCGGTTGCACCATTCAACAACGTGCAGTGGTATCATAATCTGGGAGATATTAATTGGGACTTAGAGCATCCGCATACTGCAGAAAGTACGCAGATGTTGGAAGACCATGATCTGGGTGGTCTTGATGATATCGACATGGATAATACCGATGCTAAAAATGCAATTTACGATTCAATTAAGGACTGGTTTACATACACAGGAGCTGATGCGGCGAGGGTAGATGCTGCGAAATGTATGAAACCGTCTGACATTCATGAATTGCAGGAGTATTTAGGTGTTGCAACGTTTGGCGAGAACTTTGATATGGATGTAAGCTTTGTCAAAGACTGGGTGGGAGATAATGCTGAAACTGGAATGTTAGATTTCCCGCTGTTTCAGGCAATCGTAAATGATTTTGCTTATGGTCAGAACTTTAATAACACTTCCGAACTTTCCATTCAGGCAGTTTTTGATCAGGACTGGATGTATGGGGATCACTTAAATGATATGGTGACCTTCATAGATAATCATGACCGCAACAGATTCCTGACCGAAGCAGGCGGTGATGTGGATAAGCTGCATAATGCTCTGACATTTATCTACACGGCAAGAGGAATCCCGGTAGTATTTCAGGGAACCGAGCAGAACAGGGGAAATGCAAATGGACAAATTATAAGCGGGATTGCGGATACATGGAATCGTTGGTCTATGCAGACGAAAGATGCAAATGGTAATGTGACGAAGGACTATTTTGACACTTCTACAGATACCTATCAGCTCATTGCTGACCTGAATGGACTTCGTAGCCAGTATGAGGCATTGGCAGATGGAACACAGAGGGAAATGTGGACCTCCATGCATACTTACGCTTTTTCAAGGAGAGTAGATTCTGGAGAAAATGAAGGACAGGAACTGATATGTGCATTCCATAACGCTGAAGGAACGGAAACTACAACAATGTCGATCCGTGCAGAGAGCTCCATTACACAGGGAACCACGCTGGTGAATGTATTTAATCCTAATGACAAAATTACAGTATCTTCTGATAACAAGATTACAATTTCTTTAACAGGGAACAGTTCGAAGATTTATGCGGTTGATGAAGACGCAGATCCATTGGTTCCGGTTACTTTTATTGTGAACAATGCGACAACAAACTGGGGCGAAAACGTGTATATTACAGGAAATTGTGATGAGCTTGGAAATTGGGCCCCGGGAAAGGCAGTCGGTCCGGCTGAGTGTCCGGATTACCCGACATGGACGCTGACAGCGTATTTGCCGGCGGGCAGTAACATTGAATTTAAAGCAATAAAAAAAGATGAAAGCGGAAATGTGACATGGCAGGATGGAGGGAATCGAACGTATACTGTACCTTCATCGGGCGCAGGGCAGATTTCGTTTAACTGGTAATATGTAAGTAGAATAGAGCCGGTTTCGATAAGGTTTCTTATCGGAATCGGTTCATTTTTATGCAAGGATAATATTTCCTCTAAAAGGATTGAATACAATAAATCACCAAGATATGCATGAAACAGGCAATTGGTTAGAAGGTGAGATATTCTGGTCAATCATTTCTTAAGAGGACGTTCAGATATGATTTGGAAGTTTGAAATTATAGGCTAAATAACGTACGATGTATGATCTGAAAAGTTTTTATGCCTCTGTCGAGTGTCGGGAGAGGGGATTGGATCCGATGAAGGTAAATTTGGTCGTAGCTGATCCGAATTGGACAGATAAGACCATTTGTCTTGCAGTATCACCGACCATGAAAGCGCTGGGAGGTACCGGGGCGATGCAGGGTATTCGAGATTCCGGAAGGAATCGAGTATATCATGGCACCGCTGAGGATGCAGCTTTACATTGATTATTTGGCTGCTATATATGGGATTTACCTGAAGTATATCTCTAAAGATCATATCCATGTTTACAGTATCGCTGAAGTTTTTTATGGATATGACGGACTATCTGAAACTGTATCAGATGACTGCGAAAGAACTGAGTATCCGAATCATGCAGGATATTCTTGATAGTACCGGGATTACAGCGACGACCGGGATTGGAACTAATCTGTACCTCGCCAAGTGTTCATATTATACCATATTCATGAAGTGAGTGAAATTCAAAATTTTTTACTGGAACTTTTCCCTGCACTGTGCTAGTATAGAGAAAAGCATTATTTTCAGGTGATCTGGGACGAACCGTCCACATCCGATATCTCATCAAGGTAGTAGTCAAAACGAGAATTCTTAATGCTTTGTATTTCATTTAAACAACAGCAGAGAGATTTCCGGAGAGTTTTGTCAGCTTCCTGAGGTATGGAACCGGTTGGACAGAATAAAAGGTCAAAGCGGGATATGATGCAGGAAACCATGTCAGGGATATCCTCTGCTAAAGAAAGAGGAGGAATGTCTATGACAAAAAAACGAAACAATAAACAAAATACTGTAGTACCGGAAAAACAGAAGAATATGGAATTACTGAATGCATTCACGAGGGAATCCTTTCAACGTTTTTGGCGAAGAATAGAGCGGAGGAGAAAAAAATGAGCATATATGAATATGATCAGGAAAAACATATCCGGCTGGAGCGTAAGGCGGCGAGAGAAGAAGGAATGGAAGAGGAAAGAGAAAAATCAAAGCGGCTGGCAGTGAAAATGCTGCATGATTTAGGCATTGAAAAAGAGACGGCGGTATTGCAGATGATGGAGAAGTATGGCATGGAACGGCAGGAGGCCGTGGAATTTGTGGAGCAGTATTGGACGGAAGACATCGTTTTTGGCGAAGAATAGAGCGGAGACGAAAAAAGAACCGGGAGAAGTAGTATGCAGAGATTATATGATAGATTGTCAGAATATCAGAATTCTGACTATTACGCGTTTCATATGCCGGGACATAAGCGGAACAGGAACGTAGTACAGGAGGGACTGCCTGCAGGAATTGATATTACAGAAATCGAAGGATTTGATGATCTGCATCATCCGGGAGGAATCCTGAAGGAAGCGCAGGAGCGTGCCGCCAGGGTATATCATGCAGAGGAATCCTGTTTTCTGGTAAATGGAAGTACAGCCGGGATCCTGAGCGCGGTGCTTGGATCCACGAAGCGGGGCACCCGGATTCTTATGGCGCGCAATTGTCATAAGTCCGTATATCATGCGGTTTTTATGAATGAACTGCAGGCGGAATATGTCTACCCGCAGTATGATTCAGAAACCGGATTGAATGGAGCCGTGGATCCGGACGAGATTCGGAGAATGCTGGATGAAAATACCGGAATCTGTGCTGTGGTTATTGTATCACCGACCTATGACGGCGTTCTTTCGGATGTCGGCGCGATCGCAGAGATCGCACATGCGCATGGGATTCCCCTGATCGTGGATGAAGCGCATGGGGCGCATTTTGGATTTCACCCGTATTTTCCGGAAAATGCGAATCGAAAAGGCGCTGATATTGTGATTCACAGCCTGCATAAAACGCTGCCGTCCCTGACACAGACCGCGCTGCTGCATATGAACGGGACGATTGCGGACAGGGAAGCAGTCCGGATGTATCTGCATATGCTGCAGTCCAGCAGTCCGTCGTATGTGCTGATGGCAAGTATCGATGCATGTATCTGCCGTCTGGAAGAACAGGGCAGGGCGGGATTTGATCCATATGTGGAGCTGCTGGAACAGACGAGGCGTGAACTGGGCCGGTTACAGAATGTAAGACTGGTGCCAAAGCCGGCGGGAGACCGTACACAGCCGGTGGAATACGACCGCTCGAAGATTGTGATTTCTGTGAAGGGGACGGAGTTATCCGGAAAAGAATTACAGAGGATCCTCAGGGAGCGGTATCATCTGGAACTGGAAATGTCTGCGGGAGATTATGTGCTTGCGATGACGTCTGTCGGTGATACCCGGGAGGGAATGAACCGTCTTGTCAGTGCGCTGCAGGAGATTGATACAGAACTTGGCAGATCCGGAGGGAAACCGGAGAAGCGGACAGCACAGACAAGGAGCAGTGATTTTCGCCTTCCGGTTCTGGAGCAGATCTGGACAAGCGCGGAGGTAAGAAACCGGATACAGGAGGGAAAAACAAAGACGGTAGAGTTATCATTTGGCAGCAGTATCGGTCATATCTCGGCAGAGTATGCTTATCTGTATCCGCCGGGAATCCCTCTTGTCGTACCGGGAGAGCGGATTTCAGGGAAAGCTGCCAAACTGCTGGAGCGGTATGAAACTGCAGGGTATGAGATAGAAGGAACGGCACATGCAGGAAAGATCATCTGCTGTGAAGAGTAAAAGACTGTGAGGATGAAAGAATGGGTAAGATATTTTGTGTCATAGGAAAGAGTTCTTCCGGAAAGGATTCGATTTTTGCAGAGATCAAAAAAAGGATGCCAAAGCTGAAGGACATTGTAACGTACACAACACGGCCGATCCGTGAGGGAGAAAAAGACGGACGGGAGTATCATTTTGTAGAGGAAAGCGTGCTTCATACATTTGAAAAACAGGGCAGGGTGATCGAGCAGCGCTCCTATCATACACAATGTGGGATCTGGCATTATTTTACGGCGGATGACGGGCAGATCAGTCTGGACGGGGCGGATTATCTCGTGATCGGCACACTGGAGTCCTATGTATCGACACGGGAATATTTTGGTACGGATGCTGTTGTGCCGCTGTATGTGGAAGTGGAGGACGGACTGCGGCTGTTTCGTGCGCTGGAGCGGGAGCGTACCCAGCAGGAACCGAAATATGCGGAGATGTGCCGGCGTTTTCTGGCGGATTCAGAAGATTTCAGCGAGGAAAATCTAAAGAGAGCCGGGATTCAGGTGAGATTTGAGAATCTGGAATTTGAAGACACGGTGCAGAAGATGTGCAGATACATTCGTGAGAAGATGGCTCCGGGAGAATCCGGATCTTTATGAAAGAATCACTTTCGGGGGTATGCCTCGCACAAAAAATGTGTTATACTTTTCATGTGCAGACAGATTTTGTCTGACGGATCAAAGGGATAAGTGGGTGATAGAATGAGTGGATTTAAAGACGTAGTAGGACATAAAAATATTATACAGTACATTGGGAATGCCGTAACATCCGATACTGTCTCCCATGCTTATATATTGAATGGAGAGAGAGGATCCGGAAAAAAGCTGCTGGCGAAGTTATTTGCCATGAGTCTCCAGTGTGAGAACCGGGAGCCGGACGGAGACGCCTGTGGAAAGTGCAGATCGTGCAGGCAGGCGCAGAATGGAAACCAGCCGGACATCATCATGGTCAGCCACGAGAAACCGGGCAGTATCAGCGTAGATGATATCCGGGAACAGGTAAATAATGATATCGTCATCAAACCATACAGCAGCCGTTATAAGATTTATATTATTCCGGAGGCGGATCTGATGACGGTTCAGGCTCAGAATGCGCTCCTCAAGACGATTGAGGAACCGCCGGAATATGCGGTGCTCATGCTTCTGACGGAGAACGCGGAGTCGATGCTCCCGACGATCCGTTCCCGCTGCGTGATGTTAAAGCTGCGCAATACGAAAGATACGCTGGTGAAAAAGTATCTGATGGAGCAGATGGAGGTTCCGGACTATAAGGCAGATATCTGCGTTGCATTTGCACAGGGAAACATGGGAAAGGCGATCAAGCTGGCGACCTCCGAGCATTTTAATGAGATCCGGGAAGAGGTAGTCCGCCTGCTTAGAGAGGTGGATCAGATGCAGGTGGATGAGATGGCTTCCGCGGTAAAAAAATGTACCGAGTTCAAGCTGGATATCAGCGAGTATCTGGACGTGATCGCGATCTGGTACCGGGATGTGCTGATCTATAAGGCAACGAAGGATCCGGACAGGGTTGTATTTTCCGATCAGTTGAAGTATATCAAGCAGAGAGCGAAGAGCAGCTCCTATGAAGGAATTGAGAATATTCTGGACGGACTTGAGAAAGCAAAGGCGAGGCTGAAAGCAAATGTCAACTTTGAACTGACGATGGAACTACTGCTTCTGACTATCAAGGAGAACTAAGCAGCGGAGGAAAAAGAATAGGAGCGTTAGAAATATGGCAAAGGTAATAGGGGTTAGATTCCGCACGGCGGGGAAGATTTATTTCTTTTCGCCGGGAAAACTGGATATCAGACAAGGGGGGCATGTGATCGTAGAGACCGCCCGCGGCGTGGAGTACGGACGTGTGGTGAGCGGACCGAAAGAGGTAGAGGACGACGACGTGGTACAGCCGTTGAAATCGGTCCTGCGTATTGCGACAGAGCAGGACGAGCAGACGGTCAGGAAAAACCGTGAAAAGGAAAAAGAAGCATTCCGGATCTGTCAGGAAAAGATCCGCAAACACGGACTGGAAATGAAACTGATCGACGCGGAATATACATTTGACAATAATAAGCTGCTGTTTTATTTCACGGCAGACGGCAGGATTGATTTTCGTGAGCTGGTCAAAGACCTTGCCGCGGTATTTCGTACGAGGATCGAGCTTCGTCAGATCGGCGTGCGGGATGAGACGAAGATCCGGGGCGGTATCGGAATCTGCGGACGGGCGCTGTGCTGCAGCACATACCTGACGGAATTTTCTGCGGTATCGATCCGGATGGCAAAGGAACAAAACCTGTCCCTGAATCCGACGAAAATATCCGGTGTGTGCGGCAGACTGATGTGCTGTCTGACGAATGAGGAAGAGGCATATGAGGAGCTGAACAGCCAGTTTCCGGCTGTAGGAGACACGGTAACGACGCCGGAGGATCTGACCGGGACGGTACAGACGATCAGCGTGCTGCGCAGACGGGTCAAGGTCGTGGTAACACTGGAAAATGATGAAAAAGAAATCCGGGAATATCAGGTGGACGATCTGCGGTTTAAGCCGCGGCGGAAACGGACAAAGGTGACAAAGGAAGAGATGAAACAGCTCGGGAAGCTGGAGAAGCATGAGGGAGCGTCCAAGTTAGATGACAAGTAAAGAGAAGAAAGAGAGCCAAAAACCGGATGCTCTGCTGCGTGTGGGAGAAAGACTGGACGATCTGCAGCTCTCCGGTTACTGGATCATTCAAAATCCGGAACGGTTTTGCTTCGGAGTGGATGCAGTGCTTCTGTCAGACTTTGCACGGATCAAGCGGGGGGAACAGGTTCTGGATCTGGGGACGGGAACCGGTGTGATCCCGATTCTCCTTTCGGCAAAGTCAGAAGGACGGCATTTTACGGGTCTGGAGATTCAGGAAGAAAGTGCGGATATGGCAAGACGAAGCGTGGAGCTGAATCATCTGGAGGAGAAGATCGATATTGTGACGGGAGACATCAAAGAGGCAGACAGCATTTTCCGGCCTGCCTCTTTTGATGTGATCACGACCAATCCCCCCTATATGTTAAATGAGCATGGTCTGAAAAATACGGGAGACGCCCGGACTATTGCCCGGCATGAAGTACGGTGTACGCTCGATGATATTTTGCGGGTAAGCTCCCGTCTGCTGGAGCAGAGTAAAGGCCGGTTTTATATGGTGCATAAGCCGTTTCGGCTGGCGGAGATCCTGTCAAAGATGTGCAGATACCGGATCGAACCGAAACGGATCCAGTTCGTACATCCTTATGTAGATAAAGAACCGACGATGGTACTGATCGAAGGGATGCAGGGGGGAAAACCGCGGGTGAAAGTAGAGCCGCCGATCGTGATGTACCAGAGAAAATCAGAAACGAAAAGTGGAGAAGAATGATGACAGGGACCTTGTTTTTGTGTGCAACTCCGATCGGAAATCTGGAGGATATTACATTTCGTGTCGTCCGTACGCTCAAAGAGGTCGATCTGATCGCGGCGGAGGATACCCGGAACAGTATGAAACTGCTGAATCATTTTGATATCCGGACGCCCATGACGAGTTATCATGAATATAATAAATACGATAAAGGGCGGAAACTGGTCGGGAAACTTCTGGAGGGACAGAATATTGCACTGATCACGGATGCGGGAACGCCGGGAATTTCAGATCCCGGAGAAGAACTGGTGAAGATGTGTTACGAAGCGGGAATTCAGGTTACGTCCCTTCCGGGGGCGGCAGCGTGTATCACGGCACTGACGATGTCCGGACTGCCGACGAGACGATTTGCATTTGAAGCGTTTCTGCCGTCCGATAAAAAGGAGCGGGAACAGATCCTTGCGGAACTGGAACAGGAGACGCGGACGATCGTGCTGTATGAGGCGCCGCACCGGCTGAAAAAGACGCTGGATCTGCTGGCGTCGAGATTGGGCGGCAGCAGACGGATCACCGTGTGCAGAGAACTGACAAAGCGGCATGAGACGGCCTTTGCAGCTACGCTCGAGGAGGCGTGCGCTTACTATGAAGCAAATGAGCCGAAAGGGGAATGCGTCCTTGTAGTTGAGGGAAGAAACCGGAGCGAGATGCTTAAGGAAGAGCAGGAACGCTGGGAAGAGATGTCTGTAGAGGAACACATGGAATACTATCTTTCCAAGGGAATGGAAAAGAAGGAGGCCATGAAGCAGGTCGCCAAAGACCGGGGCGTTCCGAAGCGGGAGATTTATAATCTTCTGTTAAAAAAGTAAAACTGGACTGGTTAAATAATTCGTAATTGGCTATTTCGACAATGCCATAATGGTGCTATCATAGTGTCTGCAATTTTGAGATTGGAGGGATTATGATGGAGAGAAGAAATGAAAAGATTATGAAACTGGCACAGACGGCGCTGTTCGCCGCACTTTGCTATGTTGCTTTTGCGTATCTGAAGATCAATATTCCGGTACCGGGAGGGGATTCAACTGCACTGCACACAGGGAATGCATTCTGTGTGCTTGCGGCACTTCTGCTCGGCGGCGTATACGGCGGACTTGCCGGGGCGATTGGAATGACGATCGCAGATGTGATGGATCCGCTTTATATCATAAGCGCGCCGAAGACGTTTGTACTGAAGTTCTGCATCGGTCTGATCGTGGGACTTGTGGCGCATAAATTTGCAAAGATCAACGAAAGCACGGATAAAAAATATGTTTTTAAGTGGAGCCTGATTGCCACGGTCGCCGGACTTGGATTCAACGTGATTGCGGATCCGGTCGTAGGATATTTTTATAAGCAGTACATTCTTGGTCAGCCACAGGCGGCGGCAGAGATACTTGCAAAATGGAGTTCGGTGGCTACGTTGATTAACGCAGTCGTTTCAACGATCCTTGTAGCGGTCATCTACAGCGCGCTTCGGCCCGTGCTGACAAAAGCAGGCCTGATGCATTTTCAGACGTCTCAAAAAGTAACAGAATAAAAACAAGAAAGAAGAATCGTAACTGCCCGAATGATCGGGGGTGCAGATTCTTCTTTTCTTTTTTATAAAAATGGGATATACTACAAACATAAAAACGTAGAGGAAAGAGGAATGTCGAATGAAAGATGATAATTGTATTTTTTGCAGGATTGCGTCGGGTGAGATCCCGTCTGCCACACTTTATGAGGACGATGATTTCCGGGTGATTCTGGATCTGAATCCGGCGTCAAAGGGACATGCGCTGATTCTTCCGAAAGAGCACTACCGGAATCTGTATGACATTGATGAGGAACTTGCGGCAAAGGCGATGGTACTGGCAAAGAAAATGATAGGCCGTCTTACCGATGTGCTGGAATGTGACGGCTATAATATCGTGCAGAATAATGAAGAAGCAGCGGGTCAGTCCGTGTTCCATTTCCATATGCATATGATTCCACGTTATCAGAATGACGGTGTGGGAATCGGCTGGAAGCTGGGAAACCTGACAGAAGAAGATAAGGAAGAGATTTTGAGTAAATTAAAATAATACCGGAGAAGAACAGTGACAGAGAATCATGAATTTGATCGGATTTATGATGAGTATAAGAATCTGGTTCTGAAAGCGGCATATAATTACACAAAAGATCTTGAACTTGCAGAAGATGTGATGCAGGATACCTTTCTGGCGTTATACCGGGATATGGATGCAAAGAAAGAATTAAAAGATTATACGAATCTCAAGTCGTGGCTGTATACGACGGCAAAGCACAAGGCAATCAACTATAAGAAGAAATATTCCAGAGAACTATATGTGGATGAAGAAAGTGAGAAAGACGCGGATATTTTTGATTCTCCGGGGGAAAGTACAGAAGAGGAATATTTTGATACGCTGAAACAAGAGAAATACGCAGAGCTGCATGAACGTATTTTCTCTGATCTGGAAGAGAAGAACCCACAATGGCACGAAGTGATCATGCTGACATGCTACCTCAAAATTCCGCAGGTAGAGGCGGCGAAGATGCTGGGGATGAATGCGGATGCACTTTATGTGATGCTGCACAGGATCCGGAAGTGGATCAGACAGAATTATGGCGCCGAATACGAGGAATTGAACCGAATGTAAAAGCAGACCGGTCCTGTATCAGTGGGACCGGGCTGCTTCTTCAATCAGACGGATGATCGTTTGGATGGAATCCTGCTGACCGGAGTTTTTCATTGCCGCAACATAGGTATCGCGGTGATCATACAGTTTATGAACTGCGTCAAGCAGAGTTTCTTTCGTGACGTTTTCTTCCTCAAGAACCATGCTGAATCCCTGTTTTTCAAAAGAACGGGCGTTCAGGATCTGGTCGCCGCGGCTGGCATTTGCGGAGAGCGGGATCAAAAGAGCCGGTTTGTGCAGCGCCAGAAGCTCACAGATGGCATTTGCCCCTGCACGGGAGATCACGATGTCCGCCAGTGCGAAAAGATCACGGAGCTCTTTATTGATATATTCAAACTGCTTATAACCCTTTGTCTGCGTCAGTGTCTCGTCTGTTTTTCCCTTCCCGCAGAGGTGGACGATCTGGAACTGCTCCAGCAGTTCAGGAAGAGCAGCGCGGACTGCGTTATTGACTGCGACTGCGCCGAGGCTGCCGCCCATGACAAGGATGACCGGTTTGTCTGATGTAAATCCACAGAGATCCAGTGCGGCGATCCGGTTACCGGAGAGGAGTTCCTGGCGGATCGGACAGCCGGAGAGTACGGCCTTCTCCTTTGGCAGACAGTCCATCGTCTCAGGAAAATTACAGCAGACCTTTGTGGCGGAAGGAATCGCCAGTTTATTGGCAAGACCGGGAGTCATGTCAGACTCATGGATGATCACAGGTACTTTGTTCTGCTTCCCGGCAGTGACGACGGGGACAGAGACAAAGCCGCCTTTGGAAAAGATGACGTCCGGTTTCAGGTCGCGGATGAGCTTCCTCGCCTCGCCGAGTCCTTTTAGTACGCGGAACGGATCGGTAAAATTCTGCACGCTGAAGTAACGGCGCAGCTTTCCCGAGGAAATTCCGTGATAAGGGATGCCGAACGGTTCGATCAGCTCTTTTTCGATCCCGTTATAGGAGCCGATGTATTGAATATCATAACCGCGTTCCCGCAGTTCGGGGATGAGTGCAATATTCGGAGTAACATGTCCGGCAGTACCGCCGCCGGTAAGTACAATACGCTTCATAGGAAATAACCTCCATTAAAAAAGATTCATCATAAATTCATAATAACCATATTTAAGAAAATGTCAAGTAAATAGCAGGAAAAGCAAGGGGCAAAAACATGGATGAACCAAGGAAATTGTCGTTAAAACAAGAGATAGAAAAAGAAGCCGCGCAGATTGAAGAAGAAATCGCGTCCAATCCGGATCTGGAACAGATCAAGGTTACAGAAGAAATGGACCGTGCGCTGAAGCGGCGGATTCAGGCGTATGAAAGATCAAAAGCCGGGAACGACCGGGATATGGAGGTGTCCGAAGAACTTGCGCCGGATCTGTCCCGTTTCCGGGTGGTGAACAATCCAGAGAGCGGGCATGAGAGTGCGGAAACAAATCCCGTTAAGACTGTGAAAACGGTAAAGAAAAGACCTGCCGGAAAACGCCGGGTTCGGATTATGGCAGCTCTGGCTGCGGCACTTGTACTCGCGCTTGGTCTGGGGATGACCAGTTTCGGCAGTAAGTCTTATTGGAAAGTACTGATTGAGAGAATAACCGGAACGTCAACCGTAGAAATGACAAATGTAGAAGACATGGAAAGCCAGGATAGTGAAAATCAAGAGAATAAAGCAGAAGTGGAGGCGTATCAGGAGATAAATGATTTAATGGGAAGAACGGTAGTTCGAATGATATATAAACCGGAACAGATGTATTTTACAGAGTATGAATTGAATGAAGAGATTCAACAGGCAAGACTATTTTATGAATATCAAACAACAAGTGGAACTGAAACAATCTGTTATACTTTATATTTAAATGAGGAAGATTCTTCATGGGGCAAGACAGCAGAAGATGAAAAACTCAGTGAAGAGATTATAACGGTGAACAACATTGATGTGGTAATGAAAGAATATGATGTTCCGAATAAAGATATGTGCAGAATGGAAGCGGAGTTTCAATATGAAGGGGTTCATTACTGGCTGGTAGGAATCATGGAAAAAGAAGAAATGAAAAAAATTGTAGAAAATTTACATTTTTCGTAAAAAGTGCGTAAGGATTTTCAGATTCAGTTGTCTATATAGTAAAGAGACACAAAAAGAGGAAGAGAGGAAAACACAGATGAGAAAAAAGATGTTATCTGTGATGAGTCTGGTTCTTGTACTGAGTTTTCTGGTCTGCGGGACGGCAAATGCGGCGGACACAGACCCCAGACAGGTCGATGGCTCCTATCTGACGATGCAGGAACGTTCGGAGGGATATTCCCCGACGCGGCTGCAGCGCGGCGAATATCTAATGCAAGGAGACAGCATTATTTCAAAAGCCGGAAACAGTAAGATTTATGTATATGGAGCGACGACAGCGAATACAACGGTCAATTATCTATCTGTACTCGTATATGTAGAAGAGTACAATGAAGCGGCGGACAGATGGCAGCAGATTGACGCATGGGTGGAGACGGCAAACAATACCTATTATGTCTCAACCGGAAAAACGATAAATGTAGACGGCGGACATTATTACCGCGTTGTATCGTCACATTATGCGGGAGACCAGCAGCCTTATGATGAGACCATTTCGTTTACGGACGGTATCTGGATTGACTGACCGTAACGCCCACTCACATCGCCTCGAGCAATGAAAGCAGTCGCCATGTACATAGATATGAGTAACTGTTTATTAAAGAGAAAAAAGAATTTAATAAGGATCATATCCCGGGAACACCACCAACAACAACCCGCGTATATGGCGGCTGCTTTCATTGCTCGAGGCACAACTTCAAAGACGCATAAGAATATGCGGCATCAGACAAAAAACAGATTCACAAACAGCAGTTGGCAGTTACTTGCCGACTGCTGTTTTTAATGCTTTCGCGAGCTGATCCGGACAGGATGTGGACTTAAAGCCGCACCGAATCCCTTCCAGCCGTGAGATGGCGTCATCCACGTCCATGCCTTCGACCAGATGAGAAATTCCCTGCAGATTGCCGTTGCATCCGCCGGTGAACGAAACGTTGTGGATCTTATTATCTTGAATATCGAACTGGATTAGCTTGGAACAAACTCCTGATGGTTTATATTGCATGATTGCTTCCTCCTCTGTAGTATCATAGGTGGGGACTTTTTCCCCTCAACATCATTGTATCACAACATCATAAGTAGTATAAATAGTTTGATGGGGAAAAGCAAGGGGTTCTGCACCAAGAATCCGTATTTTAATACATTTTTAATAGAGTGTACCATTGACAATACGCTTTATACCGGGTATAGTAAAGAACACAGACAAGCAGCGGTTTCATATAAAGAAGCTGTCCCTATCTTTTCTTGCTTCGGAAATTCTAATAGTAGAAGCAATATTCAAAAATCTGGAACAAATTCTTCCGGTTTCCGGAAAATTTCACAGATGCATAGTAAGAAACAATCAATATTTATGAAGGAAAAGCCGTTGCCTGCCGAAAAAATGTTTGTTATAGTAAAGGCAGATAGTTTCTTTATATAGTTTCCGGAAAGGACAGTATATGGAGAAAGAAAAAAAGAAAGGCGCAGAGAAAAAGAACCAGACTGTATCAGGAATACCGGGAAATCATGCCCCGGATATCCAGAACGAGGATCTTCAAGACGTTACGGTACATAATGAAACGGAAGATAAGGTATTGAAAGCATCCGTTCAGTTTTTTGCAGATGTACTGGTTCCATATTTCGGAATTAAAGAAAAAGTTGTTGCGGCAGCGCCGACAGAATTGATTCATTTGGACTTGAGAAAAATGTTGCAGGATTATACTTTTGCAATGGAAGATGGTTCATGGATACATTTTGAATTTCAGAGTTCTAATGGCGGAAGTAAAGACTTGAAACGTTTCCGCATGTATGAATCGACTGCGAGTTATGTACATAATGTGGCAGTTACGACATACGTTCTTTTTTCGGGAAAGGTGAAGCGTCCGAGAACAACACTGAGAGAAGGAATCAATACATATCGGATACAGCCGATCATCATGCAGAATAAAAATGCGGATAAAATGATCAAACGGCTCCAGAAAAAAGTAAAGGATGGAATGCCGCTGACAAGGGAGGATTTAATACCCCTGGTGCTGTGTCCGCTGATGGGTGGGAAAAGTTCTCAGAAAGAACGGATTCGGGAAGTGTGTCGATTGATTCGCTGTGAGAATACGGTCAGTCAGGAAGAAATTCACAAAATCGAAGCGATGGTATATGCAATGGCAGATAAGTTTTTGGAAGAAGCAGAGTTAAAAGAGATAGAGGAGGAGATTAAGATGACACGATTAGGACAGATGCTGCTGGAAGAAGGATATCAGCAAGGAATGAGTCAAGGTATAAGTCAAGGCATCAGTCAGGGCATAAGTCAGGGCATAAGCCAAGGCGTCAGCCAGGGGGTAAGTCGGGGAATCCAGGCGTTGACAGAAACATGCAGGGAGCTAGGCGTGCAGAAAGAGGATACAATTGAGCGTGTGATGAAGAAGTTTTCCTTCAGCCGGGAGACTGCAGAGGAATATGTGGAGAAATACTGGAAATAAACGTGCGGTTGGAAATTTTCGTATGTCAGGATTCGTCCTGACTTCCCATAAACCGACCTTTCAGATTTGTTTTCTTTCAAGAAGCAGATGATGTTTGGGAGACGTTTTCGTTGAGCGGAAAAGTTCTTTTTTGGTCATGATTACCTGAACTTCATGAGGATTCGGTCAGGTGAGGCAGATTCCTGTGGGATGTAGAATTTTGTTGAACGGTTTATCGCGCAAAATTCGAAAAGATGGACTATAATAGCCTCAACACAGTCCGGATCATTGTGTGTTGATAAAAAAGAATAGACCAGGAGGAACTTTGTTATGATCAATGAGGTGGTAACAGGTACAAACATCATTTACTATCTGATGGCTGCAGTCGGCGTCATTGGAATTCTGGCAAAAGTGGTAAATCATATCACCCTTCGCCGGATGCTTGGCGCGGCGTCAAACATGTCTAAGAGTACACACAAGCTGATGAAACTCGTGCGCGCGAAATACGAGCACGCATGTATGCTGCACGATAATGTGGAAAATACGGAAGCATTTGTGGATAAATACATATATGAGTACAAAGGGAATATTTTCCGTATGCATACGTGGAGGCAGCTCGAGATCCAGTCTGTGTGGATTTCAGGACTGCTTGCAGCGGCAGGAGCGTTTGCATGGTATCTGGAAGCCGGTTTTTGTGAGCAAATGTTTCAGTATATTGTGACAGGTGTGGCAGAGATGATTTTACTTTACGTCGTGGGACAACTCTCGGACGAGGATTATAAGATCCGTGCTGTTAAGATGTATATGGTAGATTATCTGGAGAATGTCTGCGTATTCCGGTATCGGCGCCAGCGCCGGAATGAAAAAGAGCAGATCGATGTAATCCCGTCGGAGAGTACGCGGACAGCTTCGGATCTGAGTGCGTCAGGTGCAGCGGGGAATGCCGCATATGCCGCTGCGGGCAGCGGGGCGGACATGGCAGAGTATCCGTCAAATGTCCGAACTGCAGAAACGGACGACGGAAGCGGTCTTTCGATCAATATTGAAGGACAACCGCGCAAGGCACAGCGTAAAGAAACCGTAAAACAGGTATTTCACCGCGCATCAAGGGACAAGCCGGAAGAGGAGGACGAGTCTGTGTTAAAAGAAGAAAAAATCCGGCAGATTCTGGAAGAGTTTCTGGCATAGCATAAGTTATGGGACATTGTTATTGCCGTTTAAAACTGTGAAAGCCGTGATTTGGCCGTGATTTAAGGTTGCATTTAAGGCTGCGATTTGAATTTTTTCTTGATAAACAGTGTCAGGTTTGGTATGATGTGATAAGAAGTTCTGCAAAAGATCATGCCGGAACTAAAAAATACATTAAAGAAGAGAAGAAGTCATGGAATACTGGATGATAATGATTGTGCTGGGACTGATTGCGGCTGCGCTTGTCATTGCGATCATCGTGATCCTAGTGAAGGATCATAATGAGAAGATGGGTTATGACGACGAGGACGATGATCTGCTGGAGGAGGATGACGAAGACGACGAGGATGAGGACGAATATGAACCTCCGAAACGCCGCCGGCAGACACGGACAAAAGAGCAGAAGCAGCCGGCAGTAAAAGAGACCACGCGAAAAAGGGAGCCTGCGAAGAAGCAGTGGAAGATCATACTGGAAAATCTGGATACATGGGAGAAATATACGTTCATTTTCTACGATAACATCGGGATCGGCCGCGGCAATCGTACGCCGGAGTTTGAAAAGTATATTATGCTTCGTGATGATCCGCGGGTATCAAAGCTGCATTGCGCGATTATCCGTAATGGCGATAGACTGTATCTCAAAGATCTGGATTCCAGAAACGGGACATACCTGAATGGAAAGGAGATTCAGCGCCCGATCGTGATCCAGCGGGAAGACGTCATTGAAGTAGGTGAGACAAAGATCGAAGTGAAAAAGATTCTGCGCGAGCGGGATTAACACAAAGGCAGCGTCGTAAAAGGGTGCTGCCTGTTCATAAATTTACAGAATAAGGAGGTTCTTATGATTAAACTGTATGATAAGGGTGTCTATCTGATAAACGGCACCGAGATTGTGGAGGACAAAGGAGATGTGCAGACTCCCTTTGCAAGGGAAGAAGCGGCGAAGAATACGATTGCCTACGGAATTTTAAATGCGCACAATACATCGGGCAATATGGAGAATCTTCAGATTAAGTTTGATAAGCTGACGTCCCATGATATCACCTATGTAGGGATTATCCAGACGGCGCGCGCGTCGGGACTGGAGAAGTTCCCGATCCCGTATGTATTGACAAACTGTCATAATTCTCTTTGTGCAGTGGGCGGTACGATCAATGAAGATGACCATATGTTTGGCCTGACTTGCGCGAAGAAATACGGCGGGGTATATGTTCCGCCTCATCAGGCGGTCATTCACCAGTATGCGCGTGAGATGCTGGCGGAAGGCGGGAAGATGATTCTTGGTTCTGACAGCCATACCCGTTATGGCGCTCTTGGCACGATGGCGATGGGCGAGGGCGGACCGGAACTTGTAAAGCAGCTTCTGAATAAGACCTACGATATTAAAATGCCGGGTGTGATTGCCATTTACCTGGACGGAGAGCCTGCAAAAGGTGTCGGACCGCAGGATGTGGCGCTGGCTATTATCGGAGCAACATTTGCAAACGGATATGTGAATAATAAAGTCATGGAATTTGTCGGACCGGGTGTCGGAAAACTGAGCGCTGACTTCCGGATCGGCATTGACGTGATGACGACAGAGACGACTTGTCTGTCCTCGATCTGGAGAACGGATGAGACGATCCGGGAATATTATGAGATCCACAACAGACCGGAAGACTATAAAGAACTGAATCCGGGGGCATGTGCATACTATGACGGTATGGTTTATGTAAACTTAAGCGAGATCAGGCCGATGATCGCGATGCCGTTCCATCCGAGCAATGTATATACGATTGATGAACTGAATGAGAATCTGGAGGACATTCTGTACGATGTAGAGCAGAAGGCGCTTGTCAGTCTGGACGGCGCAGTGGAGTATAAGCTCCGGGATAAGATCGTGGACGGCAGACTGTATGTAGAGCAGGGCGTGATCGCAGGCTGCGCGGGCGGCGGATTTGAGAATATCTGTGCGGCGGCAGACATTATGAGAGGAAAGAATATCGGCGCCGATGCATTTACACTCAGTGTGTATCCGGCAAGTACCCCGATTTATATGGAACTTGTGAAGAATGGCGCAGTTGCAGATCTGATGGGAGCGGGTGCGATTGTGAAGACCGCGTTCTGCGGACCGTGTTTCGGTGCGGGAGATACACCGGCAAATAATGCGTTCTCGATCCGTCATTCCACCAGGAACTTCCCGAACCGTGAAGGTTCCAAACTGCAGAACGGACAGATTTCTTCCGTTGCACTGATGGATGCACGTTCCATAGCGGCAACCGCAGCCAACAAGGGATTCCTGACCGCGGCGACGGATATGGACGTAGAATATACCGGACCGAAATATCACTTTGATTCTACCATTTATGCGAACCGTGTCTTTGACAGTAAGGGCAAGGCAGATCCGTCTGTAGAGATTCAGTTCGGGCCAAATATCAAAGACTGGCCGGCAATGTCCGCGCTGCCGGAGAATTTGATCCTGAAGGTTGTATCGGAAATCCATGATCCGGTAACAACAACAGATGAACTGATTCCGTCCGGAGAGACGTCTTCGTATCGCTCTAACCCACTGGGACTTGCGGAGTTCGCACTTTCCAGAAAGGATCCGGAGTATGTCGGACGTGCCAAGACCGTTCAGGCGGCACAGAAAGCGATTGAGAGCGGAAAGTGTCCGCTGGATGCACTGGAAGAGCTGAAACCGGTTATGGAGACGATCCGGAAAGCATATCCGGAAGTCGGAGAGGGAAACATCGGCGTCGGGAGCACGATTTTTGCTGTGAAGCCGGGCGACGGTTCCGCACGGGAACAGGCGGCGTCCTGCCAGAAAGTGCTTGGAGGCTGGGCGAATATCGCCAATGAGTATGCAACGAAGCGTTACCGCTCGAATCTGATCAACTGGGGAATGCTGCCGTTCTTGACAGAAGCAGAGCATACCGCGCTGCCGTTCCAGAATGGAGATTATATCTTTGTTCCGGAAATCCGTAGCGTGATCGAGGAAAAGCAGACAACGGTAAAAGCGTATGTAGTTGGCGATGAGCTGAAAGAAATAGAACTGAAGCTCGGAGAAATGACAGATGCGGAACGTGAGATTATCCTCAAGGGGTGTCTGATCAATTATTACAGAGGATAAAAGATCTGGGAAAGAGGTATTTCAGAAAGTGATCGGAAATGGTTCTGGGTTGTTATTTGGCCAGACCGCAGTTATAATGGCAAAAGCGCACCTGAAATTAAGGGTGCGTTTTTTTATGATATAGGAAACTTCGTTTTCTATATCATAAAACCCTCCGGTGGATGCGCACTGCGCGCAAGTGGAAAATGGCTGCAAATGCAGCCGCGCTTCGGCGCGAGAATGTGCAAAGCACATTCTTTTTTATAGGAAAATCTGTATAGGGAGGATGATCCGATATATGTAAGTTTTTATAAATGGAATGCAACAAAAGACTTGTTTTTTGACTCTTATCTAATAGAACGGAAGGGGGGGATGGTGATGAGCGCGCAGGAGAAAAGTTCAGAGCAGGATCTGATCAGGAAAGCAAAAAAGGGAGACGTAAAAGCGTTTTCAGAGCTGTATGCACAGATATATAAGGATTTGTACAGATTTGCGCTGTTTACGATGAAACATCCGCAGGACGCCGAGGATGTGGTGAGTGAAACTGTGATCGCGGCATATGAGAATATGCGAAAGCTAAAGAAGGAAGAAGCGTTTCGGGGATGGATATTTACGATCCTTGCAAATCAGTGCAAAAAGCATCTCCGGAGCAGGAAAGAGACGGAAGAACTGCCAGAGAATATCGCATCGGAAGAGATGGATCATGCCGGATGTCATGATGTGAGAGAGGCATTTATGAGTCTGGATGAAGAAGACCGGATGATTGTGGCGTGCTCTGTGTTAGAAGGATATTCCAGTGAGGAGATCGGGGACCTCATGGAGATGAATCCGGCGACAGTACGTTCGCGAAAGTCCAGGGCACTGGGGAAGATGCGGAAGGTATTGGCGTAGAAAGGGGAATTTAACATGAAATTGGATGGAGAAGAGTTAAAAAACGGTCATACGGAAAAACAGGTTGAGAGTATACAGGAAGACCATGCCGGGCGCGAACAGGAGCGAGAACTTGAGGAAGCATTACGCCGCAGTGCGCAGGACGTTGAGGTTCCGAATTCTCTGCGCCCGGAAAATATGGATAAACTGCTTGCTGAAACTGCAGATAAGAAAAAAAGGCGGTCTCACCGTCGTCGGGCCTGGACGTGGGCGGCGGCAGCGTGCTGCGTGTGCGCAGTTGGTCTGACCGCATGGGGGATTGGGCGAAAAAATTCCGCCGAACAGATGGCAGCATTTGCAGTTTCAGGATCTGTAGATGAAGATGCGGGGCAGACCGGCGACAGTGCCGTGGCGGACAGAGGAACATCGTCAGGAGATGCCGCAGAAAGTACAGTGGGCAGCGGTACCTCAGGGGTGAACCTGATTGCTGAGGCAACGGATTATGACCAGATTTATGATTATATTGAAGCAGAGGCGGACACGCAGAAGAGCTCACGCAACACCGGAGAATGGAAAGCAGCAGACGAAGCCGTATCAGACAGTGCGGCGGCGAGTACGTCGTCCGGCGCTTCATATGAAAGTTTTTCCACAGATTCCGGAAATTACTCGGATACGAATATTCGTGAGGACGGTGTGGGAGAGGGAGACGCAGTCAAAACGGACGGCAAGAATTTATACATTGCGAATGAACAGCGCGTACAGATCGTTGGAATCAGGGAGGGAGAGCTGGAAGAGCTTGGAACGATCCGCCTGGAGGATGAACAGTATATTTCTGAGATTTACGTAAAAGACGAAGTCCTTCTGATCATGTATACGAAATCGGAATACAATGACGAATATGAAACCTATAAAACATATACGGTTGCGGAGACTTATGATGTCAGCAATCCGGAAAAACCGCAGTCTGCGGGCAAGGTGACGCAGAGCGGTAATTTTGATACCATGCGTGTGAATGGAGATTATGTGTATCTGCTGAGCGATTTTTATGCGCCGGCATCTGTCTCAAGGAAGGATGTGGCGGAATATATCCCGTCGGTTCAAGGAGAACTTATAGAATCTGGCAGTATTCTTCTCCCGGAATATCAGCGGGGAAACCAGTATACGATCGTCTCTACGTTTTCGCTGAAGGATCCGGAGGAGAAAATCGACAGCAGAGCAATCTTCGGGTGCTCCGGACTGGTGTATGTAAGTGGAGAGAATATCTATGTCTGTGAGACGGATTACAGTCCGGAGGACGCTGATGTGTCCCAGACCTGTATACGGAAAGTTGCATATGCGGACGGAAAACTGCAGCCGGTTGGCCAGACACGGGTTGACGGTACATTAAACGATTCATTCAGTATCGACGAATATGAAGGAAATCTCCGGATTGTGACGACGGTAACGGCGGTAAACGATGACGCAGGCGGGTGGAGCCCTTTCTTTTCTTCGGAATCCGATGCATCCGCAGCAGACGCCGGTACCGTGCGGGAGGACAGCAATTCACTTTATATACTGGATGAGAATCTGAAAGAACAGGGCAGAATTGAAGGACTGGCCGAGGACGAGCAGATTTATTCCGCGAGATTCATAGGAGATACCGGGTATTTTGTGACGTATAAGCAGGTAGATCCTTTGTTCTCGGTAGATTTATCAGATCCCGCGAACCCGGAAGTGCTGGGAGAACTGAAAATACCGGGATTTTCCGAATATCTGCATCCATATGGAGACGGACTGCTGCTGGGAATCGGAATGGATGTGGACGAGACGGGGACGACAACGAACGGTGTGAAGCTGTCGATGTTCGATATATCCAATCCGTCGGACGTTCAGGAAATTGCGAAACATGTGTTGGAAGATTGCTATTCCGCTGAGGTTTCGTATGACTATAAGGCTGCGCTTCTCGACAGCGAAAAGAATCTGATCGGATTTTCCGCGTACGGACAGGGAAAGATGTACTATATCTATTCATACAGCGAAGACGGCTTTACATGTCTGTTCGAGAGGGAACTTTCGGGATACGGGACTGTACGGGGAATCTATGTAGGCGATATGTTCTATCTTGTCGCAGGAAATACAGTCGAATCCTATCAGTTGTCCGATTTCACAAAAGTAGATGATATCGTATTATAAAATTGTGTGGTCTACGATATATGGGATGCACACGGAAAGTTTTTGCACTTCAAAAAAGTATATTGAAAACTATTTCTGCATATGCTATAATGCCAGTAGGCAAAAAGAGATGCAAAAGTTCCATGTGAACAAAGAACGAAATCCCCGAACCGTGTTGCAGCACAGTTCGGGGGTTCTTCTTTTCTTTTATAGTGGCAAGCTACACCAGCCAAAACGGCGATTAAAAAAGATGCAAATAACTCCATGTGAACACCTCCTCCCTGTTGCGGGTGTCGGTGAGCAACAAATTGATTGTAGCATATTATTTAATGTTTTTGTACTTAAAAATTTTCAAACGGAAATACTGGCAAGAAACTGCATGATATGCTAAGATAGTGACATTATTATGAAGAAAGGAACAGCGGATATATGGAGAATGAATCACGCTTTCAGGAGAAGCTGCACAAGCTCCTGGAACGGGCGGAAGAGAATGGAAACCGCCTGTCGGGCGATGAAGTAAAGAGTGTTTTGGCAGAGGAGCATCTGACGGAGGATCAGATGCAGATGGTGTTTGATTTTCTGCTGATGAAAAAAATCACGCTGACGGGATATTATTATGCGGAACGTCAGTCAGATCCGGCAGAAGCAGAAGAATTTACGGAGGAAGAAAAGCGCTATCTGGAGCATTACCGGTCGGATTTAGAAGCAATGGAACCGGAGAAAACAGGAGAACGTGAGAGGTTGTTTCAAGCGGCGTCTGAAGAAGATCCGGAAGCAAGACGCCGTCTTACAGAATTGTATCTGCCGGTTGTTCTAGATACAGCGAAGGCACTGCATGAGCCGGGAGTCCACATCGGGGACATGGTTCAGGAAGGTAATTTAAGTCTGATCCTGGCGGTAGAAATGATCACGGACGCGGCAGATGCGGACGTATTTATCCGCAGAGAGATTCGCAGGGGAATTCTTTCGGTGGTGGATGAACAGAAGGATACGGAACGAAAGGGAAATCAGATTGCGGACCGGGCGAATGAACTGAATGATCTGCTGCACGAGATGGCCGAGGAGGAAGGCCGTGCAGTTACCATGCAGGAGGTCGCAGAGCGGATGCAGATCTCCGTTGAGGAGGTTCTGGACATTGTGAAGCTGGCAGGGGAGGATTTGTACGACAAATATAAGGATGAGGGCAAATGATTATAGATACGCATGCACATTATGATGATGAACAGTTTGAGGAGGGCAGGGACGTACTGCTTCGCTCCATGGAGGCCGGAGAAATTGGCGCAATCGTCAATGCGAGTGCGTCTGTGGACTCATGGGAGCGGGTTTTGGAACTCACCAGAACATATCCGTTTATATACGGAATGATCGGGGTGCATCCGGATGAAGTGGGAGATCTGGACGAGGAGCGCTTTGCAAAGATGGAGCGGCTGCTATCAGAGGATAAGATCGTTGCAGTCGGAGAGATTGGGTTAGATTATTACTGGGATAAGGAGAGCCACGAAGAGCAGAAACGGTGGTTTATCCGGCAGCTTGAGCTGGCGCGCAGGAAGAATCTGCCGGTCAATATTCACAGCAGGGAAGCCGCAGCAGACACGATGGAGATTATGAAGCAGTATGCGCAGGGAATGAACGCGATCATTCACTGCTATTCCTATTCCCGGGAAATGGCGGAAGCGTATGTAAAGATGGGATATCTGATCGGGGTTGGCGGTGTGGTTACGTTCAAAAACGCGAAACGGCTGAAAGAGACGGTAAAGGCGGTTCCACTGACGCACATCGTATTGGAGACAGACTGTCCGTACCTGGCGCCGGAGCCGAACCGGGGAAAGCGGAATTCCTCGTTGAATCTGCCCTATGTGGCGCAGGCAGTCGCAGAGCTGAAAGACACGACTGTGGAGGAAGTGATCCGTGTCACAGAGGAAAATGCAAAGAGGTTTTACGCTCTTCCATAGGGGAATTACGTAAAAAACAGACGCCCGGATCCGGTACGGCGGGCGTCTGTAAAAGGACATTTATGTATTCTAAGCCTCCGGCAGATAGATATGGTGCGGAAGTCCTCCCACATAGATTGGGGTCAGTTCTGCCTGGATCAACGGGAATGCATAGTCGATATATTCCTGCTTCATAGCAGTGAAATCTTCGTTTACCCACTCCAGCGGAACTTTCTTCTCCAGGTTTGCCACATCACTGATCGGATGAAGTTCCGTTGTGCACTGATAAGGTGTATTTCCGGTACGGATCAGGGCGACCATTTCGCCGGTATGCCCCTCGTATGCAGCTCTTCCGGCAGCGCCTCCTACCTGGTATGCTTCGGTAATGTCGGTACGGCTTGTGACATGACCTGCACAGCGCTGCAGGGTAGACAGCTCAATGGCACGAGTTTTCGTGTCCAGTCTGCGGGCAACGGTATTTGCCAGGAAGCGTGCGGTTCCGGTCAGTGCTTTGTGACCAAAAGCATCTACTGCATGAACATCGTCGGCCAGCTCACAGACATAACGGCCGTCTTCCAGCTTGACACCTTCGGATACTGCGATGACAATACTGTTTTTCTTTTCCTGCATGCGGGCAACCTTTTCAACAAAACGGTCTACATTGAACGGAACTTCCGGCAGACAGATCATATCTACGCCTTCACAGTCGTCAGCCTTGGCAAGAGATGCCGCGGCAGTCAGCCAGCCGGCGTTTCGGCCCATGATTTCTACGATTGTAACATATTTCGTTCCATAAACCGTTGCATCGCGGATGATTTCTTTCATTACGACGCCGATATACTTTGCAGCACTGCCGTAACCGGGCGTGTGGTCTGTAACCATCAGGTCATTGTCGATCGTCTTAGGAACGCCCATGAAACGGATATCACTGCCGGTATGAGCACCGTAATCAGCAAGTTTGCCGATCGTATCCATGCTGTCGTTTCCTCCGATGTAGAAGAAATAACCAATCTCCAGTTCATTCAGAATCTGAAAAAGCTGTTCATATACAGCTTCGCCTTCCGGAGTATGCCAGTCAGGAAGTTTGTAGCGGCAGCTTCCCAGATAGCTGGAGGGGGTTCGTTTCAGCAGTTCTACATCCATCGGTGTTTTCAGTTTATCATCCAGGATACAGACCTGCCTGTTTAAAAGACCTTCTACACCGTGCAGCATACCGTATACCTTTCCGGCACCGCGGTTTTTGCAGCTTTCATACACACCTGCGAGGCTGGCGTTGATAACGGATGTAGGACCTCCGGACTGTCCGACAATTGCATTGTTTCCCATGATAAATCCTCCTTTTATTCATTTGCTTTATGTAATAATAACAATAACACGAAACAGATGGAAAGGAAATAACCCCAGTTGTTGTAAACATTGTAAAAGTTGCGCGGCTTATTTACGGTTTTTTTGTAAAAATTTCATAGAAAGAACCACGGGAATATGATATGATGAATGAGAAATGAAAGGAACAAAGACGATATGAAACCAACGCTTGGAAACCCGCAGAATACCATAGCAGTTCTGCAGAAATACCGGTTTACATTTCAAAAAAAATACGGACAGAATTTTTTGATCGATCCCCATGTGCTGGATAAGATCATTGATTCTGCACAGATTACAAAAGACGATATGGTGCTGGAGATCGGCCCGGGAATTGGAACAATGACGCAGTATCTTGCATGTGCGGCCCGGAAAGTGACAGCAGTAGAGATTGACAGAGCACTGATCCCGATTCTGGAGGATACGCTGGCAGGATATGATAACGTCCGCATTATCAACGATGATATACTAAAAACAGACCTTGCAGGACTGGCGGAGGAGGAAAACGACGGACGTCCGATGAAAGTGGTGGCGAATCTGCCTTACTATATTACAACGCCGATCATTATGGCACTGTTCGAGAAGCATGTGCCGGTTCAGAGTATTACGGTTATGGTACAAAAGGAAGTCGCAGAACGGATGCAGAGCGGCCCGGGATCAAAAGAATACGGAGCGTTGTCGCTGGCGGTACAGTATTACGCAAAACCTTATCTCGCGGCAAATGTACCGCCGAACTGCTTTATACCACGTCCGAAAGTCGGCTCCGCGGTCATTCGTCTGGACCGGTACGAGGCGCCGCCGGTAGATGTCCGTGACGAAGCGCTTTTGTTCCGTATTATCCGCGCTTCGTTTAACCAGCGCCGCAAGACCCTCGTCAACGGTCTGAAAAATGCATCGGATCTTGACTTTTCCAGGGAGGATATCGAGCGTGCGGTTGCTGCGATCGGAAAAGAGGCTTCCGTGCGGGGCGAAACACTGACGCTGGAAGAGTTTGCGGCACTGAGTAATGAGCTGGCGTCAGCACAGGCATAGCGGTGCCATCCGTTTTTTTTGAGGGCAGATCCTGATGTTGTTATTTTTCACGGGTAACCTGATGTTAACATTTCATAAAGATTTAATAGACAATTCATTGTATAAAGCTGTTCTATTTAGTATAATAAAAGTTAATTGTGAAGAAGGAGGAGAAGACTATGACAAGAGACATTGACAGCATTTTCTTTGAGAATACTCCCAAGATTCAAGAACTGGCACATAAGTGCGAGGAGAATAATGCGATCGACAAGGAACTGTACACAAAATACGAGGTGAAGCGCGGATTACGTGATCTGAACGGAAAAGGTGTACTGGCGGGACTGACGAATATTTCGGACGTCGTCGCGAAGAAGATCGTCAACGGAGAAGAGGTCCCGTGTGAAGGGAATCTTTATTATCGTGGATATAATATCAAAGATATCGTAAATGGATTCCTTGAGGCACATCATCCGGGATTTGAAGAGACAGCGTATCTGCTGCTTTTCGGGGAGCTTCCGAAAGAGAATGAACTCAAAGAGTTCCAGCAGCTTCTTGCCGAGAGACGCACGCTCCCGCCGAATTTTGTGAGGGATGTGATCATGAAGGCGACAAGCAGGGATATGATGAATAATATATCCAGATGTATCCTGCAGTTATATTCCTATGATCCAAAGGCAGACGAAACGGATATCCCGAATGTGCTGCGCCAGTGCCTGAACCTGATCAGTCAGTTCCCGATGCTGATGGTTTACAGCTATCATGCGCACAATTACCGCAGAGGACAGGATTTGTTTATTTATGCGCCGGATCCGTCACTTTCGATGGCGGAGAATATTTTGATGATGCTGCGGGAAGACCGGAAGTATACAGAACTCGAAGCAAAGATTCTGGATATGGCGCTTGTGCTTCATATGGATCATGGCGGCGGAAATAACTCGACATTTACCACGCATGTCGTGACTTCATCCGGAACGGATACCTATTCAACGATCGCAGCCGCAATGGCGTCTCTGAAAGGACCAAAACACGGCGGAGCCAATATTAAAGTGTCGCAGATGTTCGAAGATATGAAGAATACACTCACGGATTGGGAAGACGAGGATCAGATCCGTAATTATCTGGAGGCTCTTCTCGACAAGAAAGCATTCGACCGGAAAGGTCTGATTTATGGTATGGGACATGCGATCTACTCCGTTTCTGATCCGAGAGCAGAGATATTCAAACGCTTTGTGAAGCAGCTTGCCATCGAAAAGGGATACCAGAAGGAATATGCGCTCTATGAGAAGGTGGAACATATGGCGCCTGAAGTGATCGGAGCGAAACGGCATATTTATAAAGGTGTCAATGCTAATGTAGACTTTTACAGCGGACTGGTATACGGTATGTTGGGAATCCCGTCAGAGCTGTATACGCCGATCTTTGCTGCGGCCCGGATCGTCGGATGGAGCGCACACCGGCTGGAAGAGCTGAAGAATGTAGACAAGATTATCCGTCCGGCATATAAGTCGCTTGCAGAACATCGTGAATATATAAAAATGGATGACAGGTAAAAGAACATGAAAGATGAATTCTACTTTCCGTCTAAGGATGGCAATACGGAGATCCATACGATAGAATGGAAACCGGAAGGCGAAGTAAAAGCGGTTCTTCAGATGACTCATGGCATGGTAGAATATATCAACCGATATGACGAGTTTGCCACGTATCTTGCAGGACACGGGTTCTATGTTGTGGGAAACGATCATCTGGGACATGGTAAATCGGTACAGAGCAAATCCGAATATGGATATTTTGAAAAAAACCATGGGAATGCATGTCTGCTGGGAGATATGCACACACTGCGCACACGTACAATGAAAAAATATCCTGATGTGCCCTATTTTATGCTGGGGCACAGTATGGGTTCCATTTTGATGAGGGAGTACATACAGATGCACGGACACGGCCTTGCCGGTGTAATGCTGATCGGCGTCGTGGCGGAGCAGCCGCAGTTTGTTCTGGATCTCGGAAGGGCGCTCTGCAAAGGCGCGGCTCTGGTGAGGGGCGACCATTACCGGAGCAGACTGGTAAATAATATGGCGATCGGCGCATACAATAAAAAGTTTAAACCGGCACGCACCCGCGCGGACTGGGTAACAAGTGATAAAGAACGTCTGGAGGAATATGTAAGCGATCCGCTCTGCTCCTTTGTATTTACCGTAAACGGCTACTACCATATGTTCGGCGGTATGAAGCAGATGGAACGAAAAGAAAGTGTCTATATGATTCCGAAAGATCTGCCGATCTTGTTTGCGGCAGGAACGGACGATCCGGCAGGAAACTGCGGGAAAGGCGTCCGGAAAGTTTACGAGAAGTATAAAGCGTCCGGGATTCAGGACGTTACGCTGCAGCTATATGCGGGCGACCGTCATGAACTGCTGAATGAGACAGACCGGGAGCAGGTGTATGAGGATCTGCGGACATGGATGGAAAGCAGGATATAGTCAGAATAGACTGAATTTAAAAAAATTAAAATTCATGATTCCATTTTGGAAAAGGTTGTGTTATAATCTTGTCCATGGGGCATTAGCGCAGTTGGGAGCGCGCCACATTCGCATTGTGGAGGCCGTGGGTTCGAATCCCATATGCTCCATGAAAGAGAAGAATCCGGAGACAGTATGATCTCCGGATTTTTTCTTTGCGAAAAATCCTCCGTCAAACCAGTTGCGGCCTGCTCTTTTGTTCCATATAATAGAATGAGTCAGGGAACAGATAAGAAGGAGATTTTATGAGCATTCATGGACTTGACGTCAGTGAATTTCAGGGAACGGTTGACTGGGAGCGGGTAAAAAGCGCAGGATATCAGTTTGCCATGCTCCGTGCCGGATATGGATACAGCACACTGGATAAGCAGTTTCGGCGCAATGCTTCTGAGTGTAACCGGATCGGACTGCCGATCGGGGTATACTGGTTCTGCTATGCATTGACTCCGGAAATTGCAATGCAGGAAGCAGAAGGATGTTTAAATGCTGTGGCCGATTATCGTCTGGATTACCCGGTCTGCTACGATATTGAGCAGGCAACGATAGATTATGCGGCCGGAAACGGGGTGACGGTCACGCCGTCGCTTGCGACACAGATGGTTACGTCGTTTTGTAACCGTGTGGAAACAAAAGGATATTACGCAATGTTTTACAGCAACCGGAATTTCATGAGAAATTATTTTCCGCAAAACCTGTCGGACCGATATTCGTTCTGGTATGCATATTACAATAATCAGTTCGACCAGACCAACTGCGGGATGTGGCAGTATACTGATGCGGGAAGCGTGCCTGGGATTGAGGGAAATGTGGATCTGGATATTAGTTTTGTTGATTATCCGTCGGTAATCCGTGATGCAGGACGGAATCATCTGTCGGGAGATTCGCCCGTTTCACCTTCTCCGGACACCGGATATATCACCTACGTGATCCAGCCGGGAGATACACTCAGTGGAATTGCGGAAAGATATGGAACCACGGTTCAGGTGCTTGCCGTAATGAATGGAATCTCGGATCCCGACCGGATTTATACCGGCGTGACACTCCGTGTGCCGGAAAATCATACGAATACGATCCGTTATTATACAGTTCAGCCGGGAGATACATTAAGCAGAATCGCCATTCGATATGGCACGACCGTAGATGTACTGGCGGCGCTGAACGGAATTACTGATCCGAACTTGATCTACGCGGGGCAGAGAATCCGGATCTGACAGAAGAACCAGAATCATACCAGAGAATTAAGAGAATGGTTATACACTTTTGATTTCTTTCATAGATTAAACATAGTTTGGACACATTTTCCTGCTATAGTATATGTCAGATAGTTGTTAAGGCAACTATCTCCCCCCTCATAAAGTAAAGGCGTTTCGGGGGTGTCCCCGGGA
Organism: uncultured Lachnospiraceae bacterium; assembly: GCA_958402795.1. GTDB lineage: Bacteria > Bacillota > Clostridia > Lachnospirales > Lachnospiraceae > Schaedlerella. Next base: position 49,476 of record CATXUX010000014.1, read on the forward strand.
CGCCGCACTTTACTCTCATTCCTTTTAGATAATAATAAAACTACGAAAAAACCTCCATTGGAGGTTTTTTTGTTATATTACGATTCACAGCCACTTTATAATCAGTTTCGAAGTTTTTAATATTTTTTCGCTTTCTTTTATAAAATCAACATATTTTGGACATATTTTCTCTGTATACTAAGACTCAGATAGTTGATAAACAACTATCTCCCCCCTCATAAAGTACACGCCGGGCGTGACATCCCGGTGTACACTTTACTCTCATTCCTTTAGATAACTATAAAACAACGAGGAGCTGTCAGCAGTGTGGTTGACAGCTTCTCGTTGTTTTTAGCATTATTTTTCCAATTGACAGTGTCATAGCCGGAAGCGGACATGAAAAACTGGAAGGCGGATTGATTGAAAATACCCCCGTTCCTGTTATATCGGCAGGAGCGGGGGTTCTTTTTTCGGAAACTGATTTATTTCTTTTCCTCATCCAGCTTGTCCAGCAGATCCCATACGCCGAGCATATACTGGATTCCCAGTGCACGGTCGTACTTGCCGTAACCCGGACGGCAGGTTCCGGGACCTTCTTCCCAGAGCTGACGGCCGTGGTCAGGACGGATATATCCTTCAAATCCGCAGTCGTGATATGCGCGGAGGATATCGATGATCCCTGTCTCGCCGCAGCAGTCGCGGTGAGCCGCCTCGGAGAAGTCTCCGTTCGGGAAGTGGTGAATGTTGCGGATGTGTGCAAATGCGATACGGTCGCAGTGCTTGCGAACAATCTCCGCTACATTGTTCTCCGGGTTCGCGTTCAGAGATCCGGAGCAAAGTGCGAGGCAGTTGTACGGATCGTCAACCATTGCCAGGAACTTGTCGATCGCTTCCGCGTCGGTCAGAAGACGCGGAAGTCCGAAGATATCCCACGGCGGATCATCCGGGTGGATCGCCATCTTGATACCGCATTCATGGCATACAGGCATCAGCGCCTCCAGGAAGTATTTCAGGTTGTCCCACAGAACATCCTTTGTAACCGGCTCATAAGCCTTGAAGAGTTCGTCCAGTTTAGCCATACGCTCCGGCTCCCATCCCGGGAAAGTCATGTTGTACTTCTCGGTGAAGCTCAGGATATAATCTGCCATGGACTTGTAGTCGTCCTGGATCATATCTTTCTGGTAGAAGAGTGCGGTAGAACCGTCTCCTACCGGGTGGAACAGATCCGTTCTGGTCCAGTCAAAGATCGGCATGAAGTTGTAACAGATTACTTTCACGCCAAACTGGGACAGGTTGCGGATCGTCTGCTTGTAATTCTCAATATACGCGTCTCTGGTCGGAAGACCGATCTTGATATCGTCGTGTACGTTGACAGATTCAACAACATCCATATTAAAGCCGTATGGCTCTAACTGCTTCTGAACCTCTGCAATCTCATCAACCTCCCAGACCTCGCCCGGCATCTTGTCATGAAGTGCCCAGACGATGCTCGTTACACCGGGAATCTGCTTAATGTCGGCTAAGGTGATCGGGTCGTTGCCTTCCCCATACCAGCGCCATCCCATCTGCATTGGCATAAGTCATTTCCTCCTTAAAATAAGTATAGCTGTCTGCTGATATTATCATACCAGATTGGAGGGGAAAAGTCACTGCTAATCTTCATTAAATTTTAAGATTTCCCCAAATCCTCCTTAAATTTTCCCAGATATCATGTATACTGTAAGGGAGGTGATGAAAATGTACAATATTCTGGTATGTGACGATGACAAAGAAATCGTTGAGGCAATTGATATTTATCTGACGAATGAGGGGTACCACATTTTAAAGGCTTATGACGGGGAGCAGGCGGTGAAGATCCTTGAGAGTGAGAAGGTGCATCTGCTGATTCTGGACGTGATGATGCCGCGGCTGGACGGGATCCATGCGACGATGAAGATCCGCGAGAAGCATCAGATTCCGATCATTATCCTTTCTGCGAAGTCGGAAGATGTGGATAAGATCCTCGGGTTGAACGTAGGGGCGGACGATTATGTGACGAAGCCGTTTAATCCGCTGGAACTGATCGCGAGGGTAAAGTCCCAGCTGCGCCGTTATACGCAGTTTGGCGGCAGTAAGGAAGAAGAGAAGGACACGGTTTACGAGACGGGAGGACTCCGGATGAATGACAGCCTGAAAGAAGTCACCGTGGACGGGGAACCGGTAAAGCTGACGCCGATCGAGTATAATATCCTCCGGCTTCTGATGAAGAACCAGGGGCGTGTCTTTTCCATCAGCCAGATATATGAGTCCATCTGGAATGAGGAGGCGATCGGGGCGGATAATACGGTGGCGGTGCACATTCGTCACATCCGGGAGAAGATTGAGATCAATCCGAAGGAACCGCGCTATCTGAAAGTGGTGTGGGGCGTCGGATATAAAGTTGAAAAGCTGCCCTGACGGCAGCGGGAAGGAGTGTTTATGGGGAAATGGTATCGCCTGCCTGTAGTGAAAGCGGCGCTGGTTCTGCTCTCTGTGGTTGCGGCGACAGCGGCAGGAGTCGGTCTGGTCATTTGTCTTACCTTTTCCGATATGATGCCGGAAGGATTTTTCTCCGGAACGGCGGAGCAATATGAAGATACGGCGGGGTTTAATGACCTGATGAGCAGCGCGGCAGTGAATGTGCTGAACCGGGAATCGACGGGACGTCAGTTGGAGTCGGACGGAAAGTATGATCCGGATAAGTTGGTGGATATTGAGGAGTATGAAAACTCTTCGACAGTCATAGGGAAAAATGAATCCGGGATCGCATACCGTCTGGGAGATCTTGTTGACTGGGGGGAAAAGATTAACAATGACGGTGTGAACCGCAATCGGAAGATCGTGGTCTGCCAGAAGATGGACGGAAGCTACGACTATTATACGTGGGAAGATTTTAAGAACATGGTGCAGGACAATACGATGGCTTTTTACTCACCCACATCCTATTTTACAACGACAGAGGAGGCAACTACGGCGGAAGATCTGCTGCAAGTGCTGGAAGACGATATATCGCTTCAGGACTACTGGGGCAAGGGCGTAATGGAGCTTGCGGTTATGGAGACAATCTCGGATTCCGGCGAGCGGGAAGTGCTGGAAGATCCGATCTATTATCAGGACGCGTGGGTGATGTATTCCATGGAAGAAGAGTATCCGCCGGACGGGGCAGACAGCCTTCTGGACATTGTAAACCAGAAAGAGGAATGGAACGGGGAACTGGAAAACATTCTGGATCGTGTTGAGAGCGCGGCGACCTCGCTATATTTCAGCTATTCATCCTATATCAATCATAGAGAAGAATGGAGCGAGGGTGACACGAATTTTTCATGGATACTGCTGGATACCGTGGCGAAGCAGGTATATACGAACCACAGTGAGTATCAGGACTATGGTGCAGCTGAGGAACAGATCCGTGAGCTGGCAGACCAGGACAACACGAAATATGTGGTCGTATGCCCGAAGCTGGAGGATTTCCGGACCAATATCAGTAAAGCCTCCGCAGCAGACTGGAGAAGCCAGATCGAAGCATTTTCCGGAATGGATGATCATTATGTATTCGCGGCGGCAGTAGATACGACCTATCCGATCCAGGATGTTTTTTATGAGTCGGAGGAAGCATATGGTAATGCAGCGCCGTATCTGAACGGTGCAAGACTCGCTATCATTCCGGCATTGCTGCTGTTCCTTGTCGGAATCGTATGGCTTACACTGGCGGCGGGACGCAGAGCGGACGATGAGGAACTGCACCTGAATGCATTTGACCGGTGGAAGACCGAGCTGGGCGCAGCGGCGGTGATTGCGCCGTGGGTATTCTTTACCATGATCCTGGGATCCTCATGGAACGGACTCGGATACCGTGTCGGATATGACGGCGGATATGAATCCGGGCAATCTGCTGCGATTATATACTATGTGGCAGATATCAACACGGCAGAAATGTTGGCGCTTGTGGTATATATCGCATTGACCGTGCTGCTGTTTCTGGCAGGCTGGCTCAGCCTTGTGCGCAGGATCAAAGGGAAAACGATCTGGAAAAACAGTATCCTTTGGCAGATCGTCCGGTTGTTTGGACGGTTCGGCGGATTCTTGTGGGACGTTTGGCGCGGCCGCAGTGCGGTCTGGCATACAGTGATCGCTTTCGGAGGATTCGTACTGGTGCACTGGGTCGCATGGATCTGTGCCCACAACGGACTTGCACTTTTCCTCATGCTTGCGGTGGAGGCGGTGGCAGGATATGTGCTTCTGCGCGACGCAATGGATCAGGATAAGATCAAAAAAGGCGTAAAAGAACTGTCCGGCGGCAATATGGAGTATCAGATCCCGCTGGAGAAGATGCGGGGGAATAACCTGGAAACTGCAAAAGCAGTGAACGACATTGGAAACGGACTGCAGCGTGCGGTAGAAGAAAAGATGAAAAGCGAACGGCTGAAGACAGACCTGATCACCAATGTCTCCCACGACATTAAGACGCCTCTGACGTCGATCATCAACTATGTGGATCTGCTGAAGCGGGAAAATATCGACAATCCGAAGGTGCAGGAATATATCCGGATTCTGGAAGAAAAAGCACAGCGTCTGAAAACCCTGACGGAAGATGTGGTCGAGGCGTCCAAAGTCAGCAGCGGTAACATCAGACTGGAACTGATGGACGTTGACCTTGCGGAAATGGTGAACCAGGCGGTCGGCGAATTCTCTGAGCGGATGGAGGCGAACAATCTGACGGTGGTTGTGTCGATTCCGGAGCAGCCGGTGGTGGTTCATGTGGATAACCGGCGTATGTGGAGGGTTCTGGAAAATATATTCAGCAACGCTGCAAAATACGCGATGCCGGGGACACGGATCTATGTGGATCTCCTTCGGGCAGGAGAAAAAGTTGTGTTTACAATGAAGAATGTATCGGCCCAGCCTCTGAATATCAAGGCGGAGGAACTGACAGAGCGGTTCATCCGGGGCGACGTCTCCCGGAGTACGGAAGGCAGCGGACTGGGATTGTCGATCGCAAGTACACTGACGGAGATGCAGGGCGGTACATTTGAAATCTATCTTGACGGAGATCTGTTCAAGGTGACGATCACCTTTTAAAGGAAGAGAAACCAAAAAAGTTTTGTTTCATCAGGAGAGCGGAAAAAGCAGAGCCGCTCTCTTTTCGTATTGCATGATTCCTGATTTTGCTTTACAATAATGTAATGATGATACCAGGGTCAAAAGGTCTAAACCCACATGAGCTTGCTCATAGGTGGGTGAAAGATCTTGGGACCCGCCCCAATATGAGGATAAAAGTGTGGCATGAGCCACACGATATCCGAATTTGGGGGAGGATTGTGGGAGTGCGTAGCACGAAGCAATCCGTAGGTATCATGGTTGGGGGCTTTTGCCCCCAACATCGTGTAATAAAGGGAGAATACAGAATGGATAAATTAAAGTCATTGTTAGAAGAGACGTTCAATATAGATTTTATACGTGCGGTTGTGAGTAATCCGAGGTCGAAAGAGGGAATACTAAAGATCAAAGTCCGGCCGGTCATGCTGCACGGGGAGTTATACTTTCAACTGGAATCGTTTACGCGTACCCAGGCATTTCATGAGAATCTGCCGCCGGAGCAGGCGGCAAAGCGGCTGTACAGCTACATGGAGCAGTTCCGCCAGATGCAGATAGCAACCCGGACGGCGGATTATACAGTACTGATCAGTAAAAAGGGAAAGGTGACGGTGCAGAAGAAGCGGGCGGAAGCGCCCCGGGAAGTGAAGATCCGCGCGCACAACCGGGATAAGAATTATATCCTGAGGGAGGGCATGGAGATTCCGTTTCTGCAGGACCTTGGCGTGATGACAAAGGAAGGCAGGCTGGTTCGCGGCAAGATGGATAAATTCCGGCAGATCAACCGTTTTCTGGAGTTTATAGAGGATATTCTGCCGGAACTTGACCGCGGACGGGAACTGACGATTCTGGATTTCGGGTGCGGAAAGTCGTATCTCACCTTTGCCATGTACTATTACCTGCATGAACTGAAAAAATATGATATCCGTATCATCGGACTGGATCTGAAAGAAGAGGTGATCGAACACTGCAACGCGCTGGCGGAAAAATACGGCTACGAAAAGCTGACGTTTCTGACCGGGGATATTGCGGAGTATGACGGTGTGGACGCGGTGGATATGGTGGTCACACTTCATGCGTGCGATACGGCGACGGATCACGCGCTGGCGAAGGCAATCGCATGGGGCGCGAAAGTGATCTTGTCTGTGCCTTGCTGCCAGCATGAACTGAACGGACAGATGCGAAACGAAATTCTTGCTCCGGTCATGAAATACGGTCTTCTAAAGGAGCGGTTTGCCGCGCTTGTCACGGATGGACTTCGGGCAGAGTATCTGGAACGGGAAGGATATGACACACAGGTTCTGGAGTTTATTGAGATGGAGCATACACCGAAAAATATCCTGCTGCGGGCAGTAAAGCGTGGGGAGAGCTGCCCGGATGGAGCAGAGACGCCGTGCAGGAGAGAGATTCAGGCGTGTGAAGCATTTCTGCATGTCGAGCCGACATTGGGAAAACTGCTCTCAGAGCATCAGGATGCGAGTGGGGAGAGATGGGATCATGCAGACGGGATACCGGCGGTATGTGAGAAGAAGCAGACAGGGGAGGATCTTTCATAAGGGGTGCAAGTGATGAAGAAAGTAAAAAAGATAGCAATCAAAACAGGAGTCCTGCTACTTGTGTTCATTGCGGCAGTATTTGTCAGCAGCATGCTGCAGAATACAGGGACGGACGATCAGACGATCAGTATGGGGGAACCGGTGCTTCCCAGAGTTTCTTTTCAGGTGGAAGGACATACGGTCAATACATTGTCCGGTTATGTGGAGGAGATGGACGTCACCGCCATGCGCGACACGATCACGCCGGTACAATTAAACGGAAAGCTGGAGATGCAGATCGAGGCGGACGGGGCCGAGATCACGGGGATTTCCTACGAGGCATTGTCGCTGGACGGACAAGAGCAGTATGTCGCGGGCAGCGCGGAGATGTCAGGCGGAGAAGACCAGGAACAGCCTGTGGTTACGCTGGAAGTGGCGAAAGCACTCTCAAGCACGATCCCGGAGGCCGTGCTCAAGGTCACGCTTCAGGCGGACGGAAGAGACGTTTATTACTATACCCGGATCGAGCGGATCGAAGACCGGTCGATCAATGAATGTATGAGTTTTGCAAAAGACTTCCACGACAAGACATTCGACGCGGGCAGCTCGGAGGAGCTGGAGCAGTATCTGGAGGCAAATGAAGAAAGCGACAATACAACACTCCAGACCGTGAACATTCATTCGGATGTGGCGCATATCCAGTGGGGGTTACTGGCGCCTCAGGTGTCAACTGAAGTGGAATGGAGTATCAAAGAGTGCAATACGGTCTATACCTCTCTGCTCGCGCGCTACCAGGTGACATGCGAGGGGGACGGCGGGGAAGTCGAGACCTACAATATCCGGGAGTTTTTCCGGGTGCGGTGCAGTGAGGGCGAGATGTATCTTCTGGATTATAACCGTACGATGAACCAGATATTCAACGGGACAAAATCCGTCATAGATAAGAAGGGGATCCTGCTTGGGATGACCGGCGATGATGTAAACTACCGGATAAATGCTGCAGGTACGATCGTTGCTTTTGTGCAGGAACGGGATCTTTGGACCTACAACAAGAGCGCGGATGAACTGTCCCTGGTGTTCAGCTTTTCCAACATGGAAGGGCAGGATGCGCGCAGCAGGAACGATGAGCACGATGTGCGGATCATCAGTATGGATGATGACGGCAACATGGTTTTCGCGGTATATGGTTACATGAACCGGGGAGAGCATGAGGGAACGGTCGGCGTGGATATTTACTATTTTGATATCTCAGAAAATGCGATCGAAGAAAAAGCATTTATCCCAAGTACCAAGTCCTATGCGATCGCGGCAGACGAACTGGGCAGGATGGTGTATTTCAACCAGACGCAGCAGAGATTGTACGTACTGGCGGGAGGAACGTTATATCAGGTAGATCTTGAAGAAAATGAGCAGACCAGTCTGGCGGAAAATCTGGAAGAGGGACAGTATGTGGTGTCTGATGACGGAGAACAGATTGCGTTCCAGACAGAGGGCGGTCTGAATACAGCGGCGGAAGTGGAAGTGCTCGATCTGTCCGGTGCAGAATCTTATCAGATCCAGGCGCCCGACGGCGAAGCAGTTCGTCCGCTTGGCTTTGTAAATGAGGATTTTATCTGTGGTTATGTGAGGGAGAGCGACCGGGGATCGACCGTGGCAGGGGAAGAGTTCCTTCCTATGTATAAACTGGAAATCCGGGATGCCTCCGGGGCAGTGGTCAAGACGTATGAGCAGGAAGGAATTTATCTGACGGATATTCTGATCGAGGACAGCCTGGTAACGCTAAACCGTGTTACGAACACAAATGGTATTTACACAGGAACTGCACAGGATTATATCACGAGTAATGAAGAGCGGCAGGAGACAGACGTCACACTGGAGAGCTTTTCTACGGATCTGAAAGAAAAACAGATGCGGTTTACTTTTGCAGACGGGATAGAAGAGCTGGCGCCGCGTATCTTGCGTCCGAAGCAGGTGATGCACGAGCAGGCGCTTACGATCTCCTTTGACGACGGGGTAAAAACAGATAAATATTACGTTTATGGCATGGGTGAGCTGGTGGCAGTGTACGATAAGGCAGCCTATGCAATCCAGAAGGCCGAGCAGGTGTCCGGCGTTGTGATCTCATCGGAACAGTCCTATATCTGGGAGAAAGGCAACCGGGATCTGGTATACAGTACGGGCGCGGAGGCATTTGGAAAAGCCGAGGGACAGACATCGCTTGATGCATGCACGGCATACATGGAGCGGTATGAGGCGAAGCGGATCGACCTGACCGGGTGCACGCTGGATCAGGTGCTTTATATCATCAATAAAGGGAGACCGATGATTGCAATGACAGATGCTGCGCATGCGATTCTGCTGACCGGATACACGACAACGGATGTGACCTATATTGATCCGGACGACGGGGCAGAGCATACGGTTGATATGGACACGATGAATGCCATGGTCGCAGGCAGCGGAAATACATTTATCGGGTATGTAAAATAGCAGGGGTTAGAATTGAAAAGAAATACAAAGAAACGAAAAAGGCGACAGAAGAGAAAACAAAGAAACTATGTAAGAAACGGCGTCATTTTCCTTCTTGCCCTAGGCGCGCTGCTGGCAGTATACACACATCTGGATCTGCCGGTAAATCTGCCGGATTTTGACCCACTGCAAAAGCAAGTTCAGACGGAATCTCCGGTGAAGGAGTTTGCCGGAGAGATTGGGCAAAAAGTACGGCAGATCTGGGAAGCATTGTTTCCGGAAGAGGAATCTTTCCAATTGGACGAGGTTCCGGAATATGCCGGCTCTCCTTATGTGGAGATCAATGGGAACGTGCCGGAATTTGATGACGCCGATATGACGGCGGAATCTTTTGAGCGGTACAGCAGTCTGGATTATTACGGCCGCTGCGGAACCGCCTATGCGAATGTCGGACCGGAGACGATGCCAAAGGAGGGAGAGGAGCGGGAGAGTATCAGCAGTGTGACGCCCTCCGGGTGGGTCAATGCAGAGTATGGTCAGATTGACGGCGGCTATTTGTATAACCGGTGTCATCTGATCGGCTATCAGCTTACAGCGGAAAACGCGAATGAAAAAAATCTGATCACGGGGACAAGATATCTGAACACAGAAGGAATGCTTCCGCTGGAAAATCTTGTGGCAGACTATATCTGCCAGACCGGAAACCACGTATTGTACCGTGTTACTCCGGTTTTTGAAGGAAAAAACCTGGTGGCGTCCGGCGTACATATGGAGGCAAAGTCAGTGGAAGACGGCGGCGCGGGCGTACAGTTCAACGTATATTGTTATAATGTGCAGCCGGGAATCGAGATTGACTACGCCACAGGGGAAAGTCAGGAAGTCAAGTAAAGTTACTGGTCAGGTTCTGACCGGTAACGGGCGTATGCGGCATGAAATCAGAATTGTGTTGTATTTCCCCCGGAAAGGGTGTTATACTAGGTATCAGAATCGGAAGAAAAGTGAAGGAGCAGACGGTTATGGAATTAGTGACGGTCAGAGAGTTATTTAAGAACAGAGAAAAGTACCTGGATACAGAAGTGACAGTCGGCGGGTGGATCCGCAGTATCCGGGATTCCAAAACATTTGGATTTATCGTGGTGAATGACGGTTCCTATTTTGAGACGCTGCAGATCGTCTACCACGATCAGATGGAAAACTTTCAGGAGATCTCCAGGCTGAATGTAGGGGCGGCGATTATCGTGAAAGGTACGCTGGTTGCGACGCCGCAGGCGAAGCAGCCGTTTGAGATCCAGGCGGAAGAGATTACGGTGGAGGGAACATCTGCACCGGATTATCCGCTTCAAAAGAAACGACATAGTTTCGAATATCTCAGAACTATTTCGCATCTGCGCCCGAGAACCAATACCTTTCAGGCGGTGTTTCGTGTGCGGTCCCTTGCGGCGTACGCGATCCACAAGTTTTTTCAGGAGAGAGGCTTTGTCTATGTGAATACGCCGCTGATCACGGGAAGCGACTGCGAGGGCGCCGGGGAGATGTTCCAGGTTACCACACTGGATCTGGAGAATCTGCCGAAGAACCCGGATGGAAGCGTGGACTTTACACAGGACTTTTTCGGGAAGCCGACCAGCCTGACGGTCAGCGGCCAGCTTAACGGGGAGACATACGCGCAGGCGTTCCGGAACATCTATACGTTCGGGCCGACGTTCCGCGCGGAGAATTCTAACACCACGCGGCATGCCGCGGAGTTCTGGATGATCGAACCGGAGATGGCGTTTGCAGATCTGGAAGATGATATGGATCTTGCGGAGGCGATGTTAAAGTATATCATCCACTATGTGATGGAAGAAGCTCCGGAAGAGATGCGGTTTTTCAATTCCTTTGTGGACAAGGGTCTGCTGGACCGGCTGAAGAACGTGGCGGAGTCTGATTTCGCGCGGATCACCTATACCGAGGCAGTCGGACTGCTGGAGAAGAATAACGACAAGTTTGAGTACAAGGTGTCATGGGGATGTGACCTGCAGACCGAGCATGAGCGGTATCTGACCGAACAGATTTTTAAACGTCCGGTATTTGTGACGGATTATCCAAAGGAGATCAAGGCTTTTTATATGAAGCAGAACGATGACCTGAAGACGGTCGCCGCGGTAGACTGTCTTGTCCCGGGAATCGGGGAGATCATCGGCGGAAGCCAGAGAGAGGATGATTACGACAAGCTGCTTGCGCGCATGAACGAACTCGCACTGAAGAAAGAGGATTATCAGTTCTATCTCGATCTGCGCAGATATGGATCTACACGCCATGCCGGGTTTGGACTGGGATTTGAGCGGTGCGTGATGTATCTGACCGGAATGTCCAATATTCGCGACGTGATTCCGTTCCCGCGGACTGTGAACAATTGTGAGTTATAAGAAGGAGACATATGAGATTTATTCATATTGCTGATGTGCATCTCGGCGCACAGCCGGATGTGGGAGCCGCATACAGTGAGGTCCGGCCGCGGGAATTGTGGGACACATTTTCCGCGGTAATTCGCGTATGTGAAGAGGAGCAGACAGATCTGCTCCTGATCGCAGGCGACCTGTTCCACCGTCAGCCTCTTTTGCGGGAACTCAAGGAAGTGGATTATCTGTTTTCCACACTGAGTAAAACAAAGGTTGTGCTGATCGCGGGAAATCATGATTACATTCGAAGGGATTCCCACTATCCGTCGTTTACCTGGAGCAGCAATGTATATCCGCTGTTCGGGAGAAAACCAGAGTGGGTTCATTTTCCGGATCTGGACGCCGCGGTATGCGGATTCAGCTATTATGAACGGGAAATCCGTGAGCCGCTTTATGACCGGATCCGGGCAGAGGACGGCGCGCGCTGTCAGATTCTTCTGGCACACGGAGGAGACGAAACACATATACCGGTCCGGCGGGCAGCTCTTGCAGGATCCGGGTTTGACTATATTGCAATGGGGCATATTCATCGTCCCGGGGAAGTGATCCCGCACCGGGCAGTTTATGCGGGTGCGTTGGAGCCGATTGATAAAAATGATACAGGGCGCCATGGCTTTATCCGCGGAGAGCTGACAAAGCGGGGCGTCCGTACGGAATTTGTTCCGTTTGCAAAGCGGGAGTATGTCCACCTTGTACTGAAAACGGATGAATCGCAGACGGCGGGGAGCGTGTCTGCGCAGATCAGGCAGGCGGTCATGGAGCGCGGGCAGGAGCACTTTTATAAAATCATCCTGCGCGGGCAAAGAGATACGGATATTCTGTTTGATTCCGGGCAGATGCGTGTCCCGGACAACGTTCTGGAATTGATCGATGAGACGGAGCCGGCCTGGGACATAGAGAGGCTGTGGCGCGAAAATCAGGAAAATCTGATCGGGAAATTTATCAGCCGGTTTCCGCGGCAGTTATCCGGCATATCGGAAGATGGTCCGCGAAAAACAGAGGATCAGGCAGAGGAGAGGGCCCTGAGAGAAGGAATGAGGGCGCTTTTGCAAAACCGCATCGATGAGGGACAGGTATGGTAATCAGGGAATTGTATATCAGACATTTCGGAAAGTTCAGAGACGCGCGTTTTGTACTTTCTGACGGAATTCAGGTTTTTTACGGAGAAAATGAATACGGAAAATCCACGATCTACGCATTTATCCGGGCAATGCTGTTTGGCATGGAACGGGGAAGAGGACGGGCGGCGAATCATGATATGTTCAGCCGCTATGAGCCGTGGGAGAATCCCGGAGATTATGCTGGGAGCATGCGGTTTTCCTGCGGAGAGCGCACCTTTCTGCTGGAGCGCCGGTTTAGCCGGTACGAGAAACGGGTGTCTCTGGTCTGCGAGGATGACGGAGAACAGTTGTCTGTGGAAGACGGCGATCTGGAGATGCTGCTCGGCGGCATGACGGCGTCGTCGTTTGACAATATCGCCGCCATCGGACAGATGACGGCGCGCCCCGGACAGAGCCTGGCCGCAGAACTGAAAAACTATGCGGCAAACAGTTATGAAACCGGCGGTGGGTGTGTGGACTATGAGGGCGCGGTGAACACGCTGCGCGAGAGCCACAGGCAGGCGGAACGGGATCTGAAAGCATGGCGGGAAGCGCAGGAGAGAAAGGAAGAACAGCTCCAGACCCGGATGGAATGCGTGGAGGCAGAGGTAAAAAAGCTGGAACAAGAGCTGCAGGAAACGGAAGAACAATTACGGAACACGCAGAAAGAACGGAATTATACCACCAAAGGAGCGGCGCGCCGTGCAGAGAAGACGGCCGGGATCGCGGGAATCGTCCTGGGAATCGCCGGATGTATACTGGCAGGGGGACTCCATGCGCCGATGTGGGGATTCATTCCGGCAGCAGGTGTGGCAGTCCTTGGTGCTGTTTTTTTGCTGGCATCTGTGCTGGCCGGCAGGAAAGGCGCAGAGATTTCAGACCGGATGGAGGAAACCGGACGGCCGGAGAACGTGGAAGAGGAAGAACGGGGCGGGACTGACGAGGCGGCGCGTCTTGACTGGACGCGAACCCGTATCATAGAAGAACTGCAGGAAAAGAGGATTCAGATCCAGAACATCAGAGAACAGATCGAAGAGACCGGACAGCCGGATGATATATACCGTCAGTATCAGATGCGTATCCGCGCGGCAGAAATTGCGCTGGAGAGATTACAGGCGGCCGCGGCAGAGCAGACACGTGAATCGGGAGAGAGGCTGAACAGGGAAATAGCAGCAATTTTGTCTGCAGTTACGGATGGAAAATATAACCGGGTTCTGCTGGAGGATGACGGCGGACTGTTCCTTTACAGTGAGGGCAGAAGGATTCCCGCAGAACGGCTGAGCCACGGTACGGTCGAGCAGGTTTATTTCGCCCTGCGTATGGCGGCGCTTGAACTTTTGTACACGGAAGAGGAATTTCCGGTGATCTTCGACGACGCGTTTGCCTGCTATGATGAAAACCGATTAAAATCTACGCTGAGGTGGCTTGACGCGCAATCGAGACAAGTGATTCTGTTCAGTTGCCAGAAACGAGAAAAGGAGATGGTAGAACAGCTCCGAAAATAGATTTCAAGACAGGAAAATTTCCAGAGGATTTCGAGGAAAGGATGAGTAGTGTATGAAGATTACGTTGCCGGATAAAGTGACGATGATTATTGAAAATTTGCAGATGCACGGCTACGAGGCATATGCGGTCGGCGGCTGCGTGCGGGACTGCGTCCTGGCAAAGACGCCGCAGGACTGGGATATCACGACGTCGGCGAAACCGGAGGAGATCAAGGCACTGTTTGGCAAAACGATCGATACCGGGATCGAGCACGGCACGGTAACGGTTGTGCTTGACAAAGAAATGTTTGAAGTGACAACGTACCGGATCGACGGAGCGTATGAAGATAACCGGCATCCGAAAGAAGTGCGTTTTACGAACCGGCTGGAAGAGGATCTGAAGCGTCGCGACTTCACGATCAATGCGATGGCGTATAATGATGAGGCACGTCTGGTGGATCCTTTCGGGGGGATGAAGGATCTGAATCACCACCTGATCCGCTGTGTCGGAAATCCATCGGAACGGTTCGATGAAGATGCCCTGCGGATCCTGCGCGCGGTACGGTTTTCAGCGCAGCTGGATTTTCCGATCGAACCGTCTACGGCAGAAGCAATCCGTACCCATGCGCATGCACTGGAACACATCAGTGCGGAGCGGATCCAGGCGGAGCTTTTGAAGATTCTGGTGTCGGATCATCCGGAACGGCTTCAGGATGCATATGAACTGGGAATCACGAAAGTGGTCCTTCCGGAGTGGGATGCGATGGTGGGTGTGAAGCAGAACAACCCGCATCACAAGTTTGATGTGGCGGAGCATACGATTGAAGCGCTGAAAAATATAAAAAACGATAAGATCCTGCGTCTGACGATATTGTTTCATGATATGGGAAAACCGGAAACACGGACGACAGACGAATTTGGCGTGGACCATTTTAAAGGACACGCGCTCGCCAGCGAACGGATCGCAAAAGAGGTCATGCGAAGGTTAAAATTTGACAACGAAACAATAAGAAATGTTTCGAAACTCGTTTGTTTCCACGATTACCGGGTGGAAGCGACAGGCCCCAATGTACGCCGCGCGATTAACCGGATCGGCGTGGAGCTGTTTCCCTATTATCTTGCGGTCCGTATGGCGGACGTCAAGGCGCAGAGTGCGTATCAGAAGCGTGAAAAAATTGAAAATATCATCGAAATGCGGGAAATCTATCAGGAAGTTGTGCTGGAAGAGCAGTGCGTCACACTCCGCGATCTCGCCGTGACGGGGAAAGACCTGATGGAGATCGGCATGAAACCGGGGCGCGAGCTTGGCGCGATGCTGAACGAACTTCTGGAATGGGTGATTGACGAACCGTCGTGCAATGACAAAGAGATCCTCTGCGAATATGTAAAAGAAAGGCTTGGACTTTAGCATACTTCGGCTGCCTTCTTCATAAATTAAAAAGAGTTATGAATCGCAGAGTGCAGGGGGCAGCCATGAGAGAATACGAATTAGAGGTTTTGGAGCAGTATCATATAGAAAAAATCAGCACCCGCAAAATCAGGGGTGCGTTTTTTATCGACACAAATGAAGGCACGATGTTATTGAAGGAAACGACACTTTCCGACCGGCGTGCCCTTTTATTGTACACCTTATTATGTCATCTGGAAGCAGTGCAGTATCCGGATGTAGATACTCCGGTTTTCAATCAGGAGCATGTGCTTGTCAGTACGTCCCGGGACGGAAAACGGTATATGCTGAAAAAATGGTATGGAGGCAGAGAATGTGATGTGCGCCGGGAGAATGACGTTCTGGATGCGGCGGCAAATCTGGCGCGTCTCCACCGGAAAATGCGCTGGCAGAACGTGTGCGGCGTATCGGAGAGAGAAGAGATCCGTCCGCCCGTGGGACGGCATCTGAAGGAGGAATTTGTCCGCCACAACAGAGAACTGAAAAAAGTGCGCTCTTTCGTCCGCAGCCGCGTGAATAAGGGAAAGTTTGAGTATCTGTATTTGGAAAACTTCGAGCGGATGTACCAGATCGCCATGGATGTGACAAGGAATCTGGAGCAGTCGGGATATGAGTCACTGTATCGGGAGAGTATAGAAGAAAATCTGCTGATCCATGGGGATTATAACTATCATAACGTGATTCTGACGTCGGGAAAGATAGCTACGGTTAATTTTGAAAGATTTCGGCTTGACGTACAGGCGCAGGATTTGTATTATTTTCTTCGGAAGGTGATGGAGAAGCATCACTGGAATCCGAAGCTGGGGGACGCCATGCTGGATGCATACAGCCGCAGAAGGCCTCTGAATCCCCGGGAGCTGGAGTATATCGCGCTGAAGCTTGCCTATCCGGAGAAGTTCTGGAAGGTTGCGAATACCTATTATCACTCGAACAAAGCGTGGATTCCGGAGAAGAATGTAGAGAAGCTGATGCTCGCAACCTTACAGACAGAAGAAAAAAATAAGTTTCTTGAGGATGTATTTTCGTTTCACTTATAAGATAAAGGAGAATCATATGTACACGTTTATCGCGAACCCGAATTCCCGTTCCGGCAGAGGAATGCAGATATGGAATTCGCTGGAAGACACATTAAAGAGAAGAAACGTCTGCTATCAGATATTTTTCACAAAATACCGGCGCCATGCCACGGACATCGTCCGGGAGCTTACATCGGACCAGGAGGAGCATACCATTGTCGTCGTCGGCGGGGACGGGACGCTCAACGAGGTGATCAACGGGATCGTCTGCCTCTCTAAAGTGACACTCGGGTATATCCCTGATGGCTCCGGCAATGATTTTTCCCGCGGCATGCGGCTTCCGAAGGATCCGCAGAAAGCACTGGAGAATATTCTGGCGGCAGAGCACGAGCGCCTGCTCGATATCGGCGTCCTTGCTTATGAGGATACGAGGAGACGTTTTATTGTCAGCTCCGGTATCGGTTTTGACGCAGCCGTCTGCCATGAAGTGATGGTGTCGAAACTGAAAACGGTGTTAAATAAAATCGGACTTGGCAGTCTGACGTATGTCGGAGTCGCACTCAGGCAGCTTGCCACACTGAAAAAGAATCATATGACTCTGGTGCTCGATGACGGCCGGAAGCAGGAATTTGACAAAGCCTATTTTGCGGCGGCAATGAACCTGCCGTATGAGGGCGGCGGATTTAAGTTCTGTCCGGGCGCCGATCCTCAGGACGGACTTCTGGATGTGATTGTGATATCGGATCTGTCCAGACTTAAGATACTGACGCTTCTCCCACTGGCGGTCAAAGGCTGGCATACCCGGTTCCACGGGGTGGATATTTATCCGTGCAGAAGAGCGGAACTCACCAGCAGGACGCCGCATCCGGTACATACGGACGGAGAGACCGAGGTCGGAAAGACGCGGGTTACATTTTCTGTCGAACCGGAGAAACTGCGTGTCATCGGGATGTGAAAACTCCGGAGTGGGCCGTCTGCTTTTTTCTTGCTATCTGCCGGGAAACATGGTATATTAAAAGTAATTTTTAGGCATATTTGCATAAAAAAATATATGAAGAACGATGGGAGAGGTCAAAATGTATCAGGAAGAGTATGAACGCTGGCTGGCGGCAGATCTGGAAGATCCGGATCTGAACCCGGAATTATCCAGAATTGCAGGGAATGAAGAAGAGATCAAGGAGCGTTTCGCAGTGGCGCTGAAGTTCGGAACGGCGGGGTTACGCGGCGTACTGGGAGCAGGAACGAACCGGATGAATATCTATGTTGTGCGTCAGGCGACGCAGGGACTTGCAAACTGGGTAAAGACACAGGGCGGTACACAGACCGTGGCGATCAGCTATGACAGCCGTCTCAAGAGTGATGTATTTGCGAAGACAGCGGCAGGCGTTCTGGCGGCAAACGGAATCAAGGTCAGGATCTATGACGCGCTGATGCCGGTACCGGCACTTTCATTTGCGACACGTTATTATAACTGCAACGCAGGTGTTATGGTAACTGCTTCACATAATCCGGCAAAGTATAACGGATACAAGGCATACGGACCGGACGGATGCCAGATGACGGACGACGCGGCGGCGGTTGTATATGCAGAGATCCAGAAGACGGACGTGCTGACCGGAGCACAGTACATATCCTTTGCAGAAGGCGTTGAGAACGGAATGATCCGCTTTGTAGGAGACGACTGCAAGAAGGCGCTTTATGAAGCAATCGAATCCCGTCAGGTTCGCCCGGGCCTGTGCAAGACCGCGGGACTCAAGCTGGTGTACAGTCCGCTGAACGGCTCCGGACTTGTACCTGTAACACAGGTTTTGAAGGATATCGGCATTACGGATATTACAATCGTGCCGGATCAGGAATATCCAAACGGATATTTTACGACCTGCAGCTATCCGAACCCGGAGATCTATGCAGCGCTTGAACAGGGATTAAAACTGGCAGAAGAGACCGGTGCAGACCTGATGCTTGCCACCGATCCGGATGCAGACCGCGTAGGCATTGCAATGAAGTGTCCGGACGGTTCCTACGAGCTGGTAACAGGAAATGAAGTCGGCGCACTGCTTCTGGATTATATCTGCGCGGGCCGTATTGAAAAGGGAACCATGCCGGAGAAACCGGTCGCAGTGAAGTCGATCGTGTCAACACCGCTGGCAGATGCGATCGCAGAGCATTACGGGGTAGAGATGAGAAATGTGCTGACCGGATTTAAGTGGATCGGTGACCAGATCGCTCAGCTTGAAGCTGCCGGAGAGGTTGACCGCTTCATCTTCGGATTCGAGGAGAGTTACGGATATCTGGCAGGACCGTATGTACGTGATAAAGACGCGGTGATCGGCTCCATGCTGATCTGCGAGATGGCAGCGTACTACAGAAGCATCGGAAGTTCCCTGAAGCAGAGAATGGAAGAGATCTATGCAGAGTACGGCCGTTACCTGAACAAGGTAGACAGCTATGAATTCCCGGGACTTTCCGGAATGGACAAGATGGCGGGCATCATGCAGGGACTTCGTGACAATCCGCCGACAGAGTTTGCGGGTATCAAAGTCGTGAAGGCTGTGGACTACACAAAGCCGGAAGAGACCGGACTTCCGTCAGCAAACGTACTGATCTACACACTGGAAAACGGTGCGACCGTGATCGTACGTCCGTCGGGAACAGAGCCGAAGATCAAGACATATTTCACAACACTCGGAAAGGATCTTGAAGAGGCACAGGCACAGAAAGACAAACTTGCGGAGGCGCTGAAGCCGATACTGGCATAATCAGACGCAAAAATGCTGAGAACAAAAGAATACGAAAGAAGGGCTGCTTTGGCAGTCCTTCTTTTGACGGCGATGGTGAAAAAATTGTGAATATCATTAACAATTATCCTATCTTGCAGGAAACAGCTTGACAAACAGCAGGGAAAACGTTATAACAGTATTTAGGGATAAGTTCGCTCAAAATGCGGATAGCCATAAAACTGTTAGAATACTGTTCTACTACAATGAAGAGGAGGATATATCCATGAACAAAACAGAATTGATCACAGCAGTTGCGGAAAAGGCAGAGATTTCCAAAAGAGATTCCGAAAAAGCAGTAAAGGCTTTTGTTGATGTAATTACAGAAGAACTGAAAAAAGGCGAGAAGGTTCAGGTAGTTGGATTCGGTACATTTGAAGTGTCTGAAAGAGCAGCAAGAGAGGGCCGCAACCCACAGACAGGCGAGACGATGAAGATTAACGCGTGCAAGGCTCCGAAGTTCAAAGCAGGCAAGGCACTGAAGGATGCAGTGAACGAATAAAAGCGTGTTAGAAAAGGATATCGTGACGAGAAGGCAGAGGACGAACAAGAACCTCTGCTTTTCTTATTTGAGAGGAGAAACAGACATGAGGTTAGACAAATTTTTAAAAGTGTCTCGGCTGATCAAGCGCCGGACGGTGGCAAATGAGGCATGCGACGCCGGGCGTGTCCTGGTGAACGGGAAAGCGGCAAAAGCGTCCGCGCAGGTGAAGGTCGGAGACGTCATAGAAATCCAGTTCGGGACAAGAACCGTGAAGGCAGAGGTACTCGACCTGCAGGATACGACGAAGAAAGAAGAGGCGAAAGAATTGTTCCGCTATCTGTAGTAACAGTTCTAAGATCTTCCCCTTTTTCATATATATGATGTTGAGGGTACGTCTGCATCCTGTCACAAAAAGACAGACGGCCCGCGGAAGCGTAAGAAAAGGGGGAGCTTGTATGGAAGAGAGACAGGTGGCGAAGGCGCATAAGATCGTGATCAATAATCGGAAGACCAGTACGGTGACTGGAGTCCTGGATGTGCTTTCGTTTGATCTGAACGAGATCCTGCTGGAGACCGAGCAGGGAATGCTGTTGGTGAAAGGAACCGATCTCCATGTGAACCGGCTTACGGTAGAGAAGGGGGAAGTAGATCTGTCGGGCAATATTGACAGTGTAGTGTATTCCAATACGAACCATACGGCGAACCAGGGAGAGAATTTTTTCTCAAAATTATTCAGGTAGGTCTGGCTTATGATGTTGGGGATCGGAAAGGAAGCTGCTATTTTTTTATATGCCGGACTATCCGGTGTAACAGTGTTTCTCAGTTATCAGATTCTAGTATTGCTGCGCAGGTTATTCCGACATTCCTCCGTAATGATCAATATAGAGGATTTTCTGTATTGGCTCGCTGCGAGCGCATACTTGTTCCGGCAGATGTACAGAACAACATATGGCAGTATACGATGGTTCTTTGCACTAGGTGTTGTAGCGGGGACTCTGCTGGCATATCTGGTGAAAAAACTGACGGAAAAGATTGGCAGGAAATATAAGAAAAGCCTTGAAAAACGGAGAGAAAACCGATAAAATACACTTGTAGGCAAGGGGTACTTAAGAAGATACGGATAAGATGGGTGAGTATAAATGAACAAAAAAAAGACGGGAAGGACCGCAGGAAAGCGAGAGAAGAAACAAGAACCTCTGTTTCGCAGACATGGAGCAAGCGTGAAGATCATTTGTGCAGTGCTTGTGACGCTGGCGCTGGCGCTTGGCGTGAAGTCGGTTTCGCTGTACGAGAAGAGGGAAGCGTACAGGGAGCAGGAGGCAGAGCTGGAAGCACAGATCGAAGAGGAAAAGGAACGCTCGAAAGAGATTGAAGAATATACACAGTATGTTCAGAGTGATGAATATATCAAAGACGTCGCGGAAGAGAAGCTCGGACTGGTTGATCCGAACGAAGTGATATTTACACCTGCAGAATAAGAAACATTACGAAAGATAAACTTCAGAATATTTTCTGGAGTTTTTTTCTTTGTATTTAGGAGGTAGCGTGATGGAGGAGGAGCAGGTATTACATATCAGTCCTTATGTTGCACAGATTGAGAAATTCGCTGATTCGCTGACTCAGCTTTCCCATACATTTTTACAGATGGAAAACAAGAAAAAGACATTTACGAACGAGGAAATCGACGCAATCTTTGACCGGGTGCGGGAGCGTGTCTGCGCGCAGTGCGAGAAACGTGAGTGGTGCTGGGGAGATAACTTTGTCCATACCTACCAGATGGGGTATGAGATTCTCTCTGCGGTGGACAATTATGGAAATGAACTGAATATGGAAGTAAAGCGCAAGCTGCAGCAGTGCTGCATTATGGCGCCGCGTTTTCTGCGGGAGACGCTGGACGCGTTCCACAGCGCGAGGCAGAATATGATGTGGACAAACAGGATGGCAATGAGCCGCGAAGGGTGTGCGATCCAGATGGATACATTTGCGGAAATGATACGGCTGACGGCAAAAGAGATGGAGGACAGTATCTTTACGGATGAATGGCTGGAAAAGCGGATCATTGCCGCATTAAAAAAGAAAAACGTGCGTGTGCTGTATACGAATTTTTTCATGAATCCAGAGGGAAAATATGAAGTTCAGGTGACGGCACGTTCCATGGGGGAAGGATGCGTTACCGTGAAAGAGATCGCGCGGGAGGTCTCCCGTGCCGCAGGACGGCGTCTCGTTCCGGCGGGGATGCAGTCTCAGGTGGTCGGACGGGAGTACGTTACCGTCGTCTGTATGGAAGGTCCGGAATATAGTACCCTGCAGGGCGTGGCAAGAATCGGAAAAGACGGGAATCTTGTATCGGGGGATAACTATATGATGATCGATCTGCCGGGAGGACGGCAGGCGTTTGCACTTTCGGACGGGATGGGATCCGGCGAGAAGGCGTGCAGGGAGAGTACGCTGGTCATCGAGCTTCTGGAGGAGCTTCTGGAAGCCGGCTTTCCGGAGAAAGCAGCGATCCAGATGCTCAATACGACGCTTGTCATGGGGCGCGAAGAGATTCATTACTCTACGGTGGATATGAGCGTCTTTGATTTATACACCGGGAAGTGCGAGCTGATCAAGGCCGGCGCGTCTTCTACATTTGTCAAAAAGAAAAATGAGGTGGAGCATCTGAGTTCAACAAGCCTGCCGATCGGAGTTGTGCAGAAGATCGAGATCGATTCTGTGATCCGTCAGCTTGAGGACGGAGATTTCATCGTCATGATCACGGATGGCGTGATGGACGCCCTTCCTGTAGGGGAGCAGGACGTTCTTCTGGAGACGATCATACAGGGAACGACGATGGACAACCCGAAGGAAATGGCACATCATATTCTGCGTCAGGTGTTGAACTGGACCGGGAAACCACCGCAGGATGACATGAGCGTACTGGTGATCGGGATCTGGAAAAGAGGGTGAAATTCATCCGGCTCCGCTTTATGAAGACTTTTTCCTTGCTTTTTACAGTGAGATTTTGTATAGTTTACAATATGAGACGAGTAAAAGAATACATGGAACAATATCATATGATTGACCGGGGCGACCGGGTTGTTGCCGGCATATCGGGCGGAGCGGATTCGGTATGCCTGTTTTTTGTACTTCTGGAACTGCAGGGTGAGATGGGATTTGAGTTTGTCGCCGTACATGTAAACCATGGACTGCGCGGCGAGTCTGCAAACCGCGATGAGCGCTTTGTAAAGGAGTTGTGTGCGAAGTACGGCGTGCCGCTGGAAATTTCCCACATTGATCTGGAATCAACTGCAAAAAAATGGAAACAATCTCTGGAGGAAGCAGGAAGGCAGGCCCGGAGACGGGCGTATGAGGACGCCTGCAGAAAGTACGGCTGCAATAAGATCGCGCTTGCGCATCATCAGAATGATAACGCAGAGACACTCCTTCTGAATCTTTCCCGGGGGAGTGGTCTGGCAGGCATGGGCGGGATCCGTCCGGTAAACGGCGCTTACCTGCATCCGCTTTTGTGCCTGACGCGGCAGGAGGCCGAGCAATATCTGAGGGACCGGGGGCAGGAGTGGTGTACGGATGAGACGAATCTGGAAACGGAGTATACGCGGAACAAACTGAGGCATTTGGTGATTCCGGTTCTGGAGGAGCAGGTGAATACACAGGCGGTCCGGCATATGAACGAAACAATGGAACAGCTCCGCGAGGTGCAGGAATATCTCAGCGCGCAGGCGGATGCGGCATTTGCGCAGGCGGTCTGTCCGGATGAGAAAACCGGGGGCGTGCTGATCCGGCTGGAGGAGTTCGCGGCACAGCCGCAGGTCTTACAGAAACTGATCATCCGGCGGTGTCTGGAGCAAGTCTGCGGTGGATTGAAGGACATCGGGCAGTCCCATGTAGAGGCGGTGCGGGAACTGTTCGGGAAACAGGCGGGCCGGAGGCGGGATCTTCCCTGCGCAGTGTGTGCCGTGCGCGTCTATGAGGGGGTTCTCCTGCAAAAAAAGAAAGAGAATAAAACCCCGCTTCTTCCGGTCGCGATTCAGATTCCGGGAGAGACGCAGATCCCTCAGAACGGCTGGACAATCCGGTGCAGCGTTTTTCCGAAAAGAAATAATTTTTCTATGGAAGATATTCCCGAAAAAGTATACACGAAATGGTTCGATTATGATATAATAAACAGAAGTCTCTGCTTTCGGACGAGGCAGAGCGGCGATACCATTGTGATTGACCGTGCGGGGCATCGCCAAAAGTTAAAAGCATGGTTTATGAATGAAAAAATCCCCGCAGGGGAACGGGACTTTCAGCCGCTTATTGCGGATGGAAGCCGGATCGTATGGATTCCGGGATACCGGATGAGCAGTGCATATCAGGTCAGCGTAAATACGCAGAATATTCTGCAGATAGAAGTAAAAACAAACGGAGGACAAAGAGATGGCTGAGACAATCAGAGAATTAGTATCAGAACAGGATGTTGACAGACGAATCGCAGAACTGGGGAAGGCAATCAGCGAAGACTTCGCAGGAAAGGAACTGCATCTGATCTGTATTTTAAAGGGCGGGGCGCCGTTTATGTGCGAGCTTGCGAAGCGGATCACGATACCGGTGTCTATGGACTTTATGAGCGTCAGCAGTTACGGCAATGCAACCGAGTCGAGCGGGATCGTGCGGATCGCGAAGGATCTGGACGAATCAATTGAAGGCAAAGACGTGCTGATCGTGGAGGACATTATCGATTCCGGAAGGACGCTGTATTACCTGATGGATATCCTCCACAAACGGAATCCGGCAAGTATCCATCTGTGCACGCTTTTGGATAAGCCTGAGCGGAGAGTAAAGGATGTAAAGGTTGATTACGTGGGGTTCCATATCCCGGATGAATTTGTCGTGGGATATGGTCTGGATTATGCACAAAAATATAGAAATCTTCCCTTTATCGGTGTAGTAGAGGGAATCGAGTAGGAAGGAGCAGCATCATTGAACGAAGATAACAGAAAATACAGAGGACCGGGCGTCGGACTGCTGGTTTTTCTCTGCCTCATCTTTGTGATGTTCTGGTTCTCTGACCAGACACAGACAGGCGGACGGGAGGCGACGTACTCTGAGTTTATGCAGGCGGTTCAGGACGGCGATGTGGGACATGTCACCATCGAGCAGAACAAGACCGTTCCGACCGGATCTGTAATTTACTATCCGAAGGATTCGGAGACGGCATACCGGGTCTATATCTCGGACGTCAACAAGGTACAGGAGCAGCTTGAAAAGTATGACCAGGAATACCGTCTGGAAGATATTCCGGAGGACAGTGTACTGGTGACGGTTCTGCTGCCGGTCGTGCTGGCAGTGGCAGTCGTGCTTGTGATCGTTGCGCTGATGAACCGGCAGGCCGGAGGCGGGGCGAATGCAAAGACCATGAACTTCGGCAAGAGCCGGGCGCGTCTGAGCACACCGTCAGATCAGAAAATGACATTCCACGACGTTGCCGGATTAAAAGAAGAAAAAGAACAGTTGGAAGAGATTGTAGATTTTCTGAAAGAACCGAAAAAGTATATACAGGTCGGGGCGAGAATCCCCAAAGGGGTTCTTCTGGAGGGACCTCCGGGAACCGGAAAGACACTGCTCGCAAAGGCGGTGGCGGGAGAAGCGGGAGTTCCGTTTTTCAGTATCTCCGGTTCGGATTTCGTGGAAATGTTTGTAGGCGTGGGTGCATCCCGGGTTCGCGACTTGTTCCAGGATGCGAAGAAAAATGCGCCGTGTATCATTTTTATTGATGAGATCGATGCAGTGGCGAGACGCAGAGGGAGCGGCCTCGGCGGCAGCCATGATGAACGGGAGCAGACGCTGAACCAGCTCCTTGTGGAGATGGATGGATTCGGGGTAAATGAGGGCATCATCGTGATCGCCGCGACAAACCGGAAGGATATCCTTGATCCGGCGATCCTGCGTCCGGGACGGTTCGACCGTACCGTCGTTGTGGGAAGACCGGACGTCGGCGGGCGGGAGGAGATCCTTCGCGTACATGCGAAGAATAAACCGCTTGCGGAGGATGTGGATCTGCGTCAGATCGCGCAGACAACGGCAGGGTTTACAGGAGCGGACCTTGAGAATCTGCTCAATGAGTCTGCAATCTTTGCGGCGAAGGAAGACCGTGTCTATATCCAGCAGTCGGATATCCGCCACGCCTTTGTCAAGGTAGGGATCGGTGCGGAGAAGAAGAGCCGGATCGTTTCAGAAAAGGAACGGCGGATCACCGCATACCATGAGGCGGGACATGCGATCCTGTACCATGTACTTCCGGATGTGGGTCCGGTCTACAGCGTATCGATCGTGCCGACAGGAGCCGCGGGAGGATATACGATGCCGCTTCCGGAGCGGGACGAAATGTACAACACAAAAGGACAGATGCTTCAGGAAATCGTCGTATCTCTGGGCGGCCGTGTGGCAGAGGAAGAGATTTTTGATGATATCACGACCGGGGCGTCTCAGGATATCAAACAGGCAACGTCGATCGCCAGGTCCATGATCACGAAATTCGGCATGTCTGAGAAACTGGGACTGATCAACTATGATGACAACAGCGACGAGGTCTTCCTCGGAAGAGATTTTACGCGGACTTCCCGCGGATATGGCGAAAAGGTTGCAGGTACGATCGATGAAGAGGTAAAGCGGATCATAGATGAGTGTTATGCAAAGGCAAAGCAGCTTTTGCAGGAGTACCATTCTGTATTGGATGACTGTGCGCAGCTGCTGCTGGAAAAGGAAAAAATCTCCCGGAGCGAGTTTGAAGCGCTATTTGAACAGTAGGAGTATGATGATATGAATAGAAACGCGTTATTCTGTGACGGAACCGCAGCGTATGTTGTACCTGCGGAACCAAGAGAATATGAGACAGTGACATTGCGCTTTCGGACGGCAAAAGATGATGTTGCCGACGTCCTGCTTCTCGTAGGAGGCAAAAAGCTCCGTATGGAGAAAGTAAGATCAGAAGGCGGATTTGATTATTACGAGAGAAAATGGTGGCTCGGAAAAACGGCGTTTACCTATAGCTTTGAGATACAATGCGGCGAGGATATCTGCTATTATAACCGCTGCGGCGTATCGGACCATATAGAAGATTTTTATGCATTTAAGATCATTCCGGGGTTTTCCACACCCGACTGGGCAAAGGGCGCGGTCATGTACCAGATTTTTGTGGATCGCTTTTACAATGGCGATCCCGATAACGACGTGCAGACACGGGAATATATCTATATCGGCGCGCCCTGCGAGAAGGTGGAGAACTGGGATGAGCTTCCGGCGGTTTCCGATATCCGCCGGTTCCACGGCGGAGATCTGCAGGGAGTGCTGGAAAAACTGGACTATCTGCAGGAGCTGGGCGTGGAGGTGATCTATTTCAACCCGCTGTTCGTTTCGCCGTCGAACCATAAATATGATAGTCAGGATTATGATAACATTGACCCGCATTTCGGAAAGATCGTTAAGGACGGCGGAGAAATCCTCGCGGAAGGCGATATGGACAACGCCCATGCGACGAAGTACCAGATACGCACGGGCGATCAGGAAAATCTGGATGCGAGCAATCAGTTGTTTGTCCGGCTGGTGGAAGAAATGCACCGCAGGGGAATGCGTGTGATCATGGACGGCGTGTTCAATCACTGCGGATCGTTTAACAAATGGATGGACCGGGAGCGGATCTACGAACCGCAGGAGGCATATGCAAAAGGCGCATACATCAGCGCGGACAGTCCGTACCGTGGATTCTTCCATTTCTTTGAAGAAGGAGACGGGGCATGGCCGTACAACCGGAACTATGAAGGATGGTGGGGACATGACACGCTCCCTAAGCTGAACTATGAGAGTTCCCCGGAACTGGAGAAATATATATTAGACATAGGAAAGAAATGGGTTTCTCCCCCGTACAATATCGACGGATGGCGGCTGGATGTCGCGGCGGATCTGGGGTATTCGAATGAATATAACCATGAATTCTGGCGGAAATTCCGCAAGGAAGTCAAAAGCGTCCGTCCGGATGCACTCATACTGGCGGAGCATTACGGCGATCCGGCGGAGTGGCTGCAGGGTGATCAGTGGGACAGCGTGATGAATTACGACGCGTTCATGGAGCCGGTGACCTGGTTCCTGACCGGGATGGAGAAACACAGTGATGAGCGCAGGACGGATCTGTGGGGAAACGCAGATATTTTCGTAAATTCGATGAATCATTTTATGGCATGTATGACCACGCCGTCCCTTCAGGTTGCGATGAACCAGTTATCCAACCATGATCATTCCCGTTTCCTGACACGGACGAATCACATTGTCGGACGTGTGGAGACTGTGGGAAGCAAAGCGGCGGAAGAAGGCATCAATTATGCCGTACTTTGCGAGGCTGTGGCAATCCAGATGACATGGGTCGGAGCGCCGACCGTTTATTACGGCGATGAAGCGGGAGTCGTCGGGTTTACCGATCCGGATAACCGGAGACCTTATCCGTGGGGGCATGAAAATCAACGGGTGCTCGGATTCCATAAGGAAATGATCCGGATTCACAAAACGGAACCGGCGCTGCGCACGGGTTCTCTGAAGATGCTGTACTGGGAGAACAATATCCTCGCTTATGCAAGATTCATGAGCGGCGCTTACACAACGAAAGACCGGTCGGATACAGACCAGATCGTTGTCGTGATCAACAACAGCAAAGAGCTTAAGCAGGTAACGGTACCGGTATGGGAAGCAGAAGTCCCGAAAATCGGGCGAATGTGCCGCCTGATCTACTCATATGAAGAGGATTATACGACGGAGCCGGACGACTATATCGTGGAGAACGGAGAGATCGTCGTCAATATGGGACGGCATTCCGTACTGGTATTGAAGACAAAGGCAGATCCGGCGAAAATGGACGAACGCATATCGGAAGAATCAAAAAAAAAATCTGAAACGGGAACGAAAACCGAAGAAGAGAAGATGGAAAAAGCCAATCTGGAAGAGGATAAGATAGAAGAGGAGTGAGTGAGATGGCAGAAAAACCAAAATATTATATTTCCACGGCGATTGCCTATACATCAGGAAAGCCGCACATCGGAAACACATACGAGATCGTGCTTGCGGACGCAATCGCACGGTATAAGAGAAGTCAGGGATACGACGTGTATTTCCAGACCGGAACCGATGAGCACGGACAGAAGATTGAGGAAAAAGCAAAAGAAAAAGGTGTGACGCCGAAAGCGTACGTAGACGAAATCTCGGCAGAAGTCAAGAGAATCTGGGATCTGATGGATACGTCCTATGATAAATTTATCCGTACGACCGATACAGATCATGAAAAGCAGGTTCAGAAGATCTTTAAGAAATTGTATGATCAGGGAGACATCTACAAGGGACATTATGAAGGCCTGTACTGTACCCCCTGCGAATCGTTCTGGACAGAGTCCCAGCTTGTGGACGGGAAATGTCCGGACTGCGGGCGTGAAGTAAAACCGGCGCAGGAGGAAGCGTATTTCTTCCGTATGAGCAAATATGCAGATCGCCTGATCGAGCATATCAATACGCATCCGGAATTTATTCAGCCGGAGTCCCGGAAAAACGAGATGATGAATAACTTCCTGCTGCCGGGACTGCAGGATCTGTGCGTATCCAGAACCTCCTTTAAATGGGGAATTCCGGTAGATTTTGATGATAAACATGTTGTTTATGTGTGGCTGGATGCATTGTCAAACTATATCACAGGAATCGGGTACGACTGCGACGGAGAAAGCTCCGAAAAGTTTGAAAAATACTGGCCGGCAGACCTTCATCTGATCGGCAAGGATATCATCCGGTTCCATACGATTTACTGGCCCATTTTCCTGATGGCGCTTGATCTTCCGCTGCCGAAACAGATCTTCGGACATCCGTGGCTTCTGCAGGCAGAAGGAAAGATGAGCAAATCCAAAGGAAATGTACTCTATGCGGACGAGCTGGTGGATATGTTCGGCGTAGACGCGGTACGATATTTTGTGCTTCATGAGATGCCGTTTGAAAATGACGGCGTGATTTCCTGGGAACTGATGGTAGAACGGCTGAATTCCGATCTGGCGAATACACTGGGGAATCTGGTAAACCGTACCGTTTCTATGACAAACAAATACTTTCATGGCGTTGTGACAGACAAAGGTGTGAAAGAAGCGGTGGACGACGATCTGAAAGCTGTGGCGGCAAACACCCCGAAGATTGTAGAGACAAAGATGAAAGATCTGCGCGTGGCGGA
Organism: uncultured Lachnospiraceae bacterium; assembly: GCA_958402795.1. Lineage (GTDB taxonomy): Bacteria > Bacillota > Clostridia > Lachnospirales > Lachnospiraceae > Schaedlerella. The sequence continues at coordinate 79,554 of CATXUX010000014.1, forward strand.
CGCGATCACAGAGATTTTCAACCTCTTCAAGCGCTGTAACAAGTACATTGATGAGACAACACCATGGCTGCTGGCGAAAGACGAGTCAAAGAAAGACCGTCTTGAGACGGTTCTGTGGAATCTGATTCAGGCAATCTCTGACGGCGCTGTACTTCTGGAGCCATATATGCCGTCAACAAGCAAAAAGATCCTGGCGCAGCTTGGCGGCGGACATGTGACGGATAAGCCGGAAATCCTGTTCCAGCGTCTGGACCTGAAAGAAGTGCTGGAAAAAGCAGAACAGAACCACCCGTCAAAAACAGAAGCTGAAGAGAAAGAAAAGGAAGAAAGCGCAGAAGAAGATCCGGGAATCGATATAGAGGCAAAGCCGGAGATCACTTTCGACCAGTTCGGCGCGATGCAGTTCCAGGTCGGTGAGATCATTGCCTGCGAAGAAGTTCCGAAATCCCGGAAACTGCTCTGTTCCCAGGTAAAGATCGGAAGCCAGGTGAAACAGATCGTTTCCGGTATCAAGGCTTATTATAAACCGGAAGAAATGGTCGGAAAGAAAGTCATGGTACTTGTCAACCTGAAACCGGCAAAACTGGCAGGCGTCCTTTCCGAAGGAATGCTGCTCTGCGCGGAAGACGAAAAAGGCAATCTGGCGCTAGTCGTTCCGGAAAAAGATATGCCGGCCGGGGCGGAGATCTGTTAGTGTACAGAGATTGACTTCTTTCGCTGATGGAGGTATAATAAACCATACAAAACACATACAAATGTATGACTTTTGTAAAAAATGAAGGAGGCGAAAGAAATGGCTGAACAGGTACTGGTACAATTTCGTGTGGATAAGGATTTAAAACAGGATGTGGCAGATATTTGTGATGCGCTTGGAACTGATATGCCGACTGTTTTTCGGATGTGTATGAAACAGATTAAGATAGCAAGAGGAATTCCTTTTTCTACAAGACTTCCGGAAAATGTGGTAACAAGGTCGGATGCTCTTGAAGCGTTTGAGGAGATGCGGAGACAGGCGGCTGACGTACCAGAGATGAGTCTTGAGGAAATTAATGATGAGATACGCAGTACAAGGGTTGACCGTAAAGCCAGAAAGGCGGCGAACTGATGAAATGTTGTGCAGTGGTTGATACCAATGTAATTGTTTCTGCATTGTTATCTAAAAAAGAAGATGCTTCAACTGTTCAGGTTTTACGTGCAATGTTGGGAGGAAGATTTACCCCGTTGTATCACCAGGATATCCTGGACGAATATGAGGAAGTACTGCATCGTCCTAAATTTCATCTGTCAGAGGATGTAATACGTACAGTCATATCGGCGATAAAAAGATATGGGATTGAAGTGTTTCCGCAACCGACAGGGGAGATATTAATTGATATGGATGACTTGGTGTTTTATGAGGTTGCAATGGAAAAGCGGGATGACGGTGCTTATCTGGTAACAGGAAACCAGAAGCATTATCCAGTCAGGGATTTTATAGTTACTCCGGCAGAGATGATGGAGATTTTAAATAAATAACAGATAGACTTTCTCCTCACTTTTATCCTTGTATTAGGGCGTAATCCAAGGTCTTTCATTCACTTGTGAGCAGGATCATGTGGGTGAAAGACCTTTTTACTTTGGTTTGATAAACTTTCAGAATTATACAAATAAAATATACAATTATGAATATATTTAAAAATAAATTTCGAATTTTTTAAAAATAAGGGTTGACAAAGTGAAAATGAGGTGTTATTATTAAGTCAATCCAAGAGAGATACAGAAAATACATAAAAGAAATCGAAATCGAAATCGAAATGGTAGATGTATTCTCAAAGGAGTCCCATTTCAAAAAGCAGATGTTTTCATTATCTGGTAACTGGATGAGAAAGGAATCTGCCGGAGTGGTTAAAAACCAGGAAAGGGAGGCAAAGGTCCAATGGACAGTGCAACATCAGTTATAATTCAATATGTCAGTGGTACGGCAAGTGTAGGTTCCTGTGAAGAAGAGACCTTTACCGTTATCTGATAGAATATCCAGTAATTTAAGAATGAGAAGAGAAGACGATCGGAGCGTAGGAAGACTGGATAAAAAGAAGAGTAAACCATTTGCAGACGTATTGAACATAGTACCACATATAACGGGATTTCAGAAGATGTGTAAAGAAACATCAGATGAATGACATTTCATAGAAAGTGGCGGAGAGGTTATAGAGATAATAATTTAGTAAGTATCTGGAATATTGAAGTAAGGGTATTGCGGATGTTGAAAAGTTATAGAAAGAATAACCGGAAGAAGCACTTTAGAAATATGAATATGGCACCGGAAGTAAGGACGAAGGATTACGTTATGAATTAAAAAAGGTAAAGGTCTTACAGGAGCCGGAAGGAAAGGTTCCTCCGATTAACAAAATAAAATGAAAAAACTAAATAAAAGAAAATAAAGATGTATTTTCAGGAAAGATTGGAGATACATCTTTTTTAACGTACAGTTAAAAATGAAAAGGATATTGCTGGATAGCGGTAATTATGTTACATATACTGATTTAATTCAGATTGGGCATGAAATTATTGACAATCAGCCCTGACTTTGGTATCAAGCATTGAAAAATGGCGTTAGTTCATAATAAGACAGCAG
>CATXUX010000015.1 GCA_958402795.1 uncultured Lachnospiraceae bacterium
TATGCTGCTTGACTCCTGAGTACTAGGTTTTGAGAGAAACGACGGAAGTCAGGTATAATAGACTTCCTGAAATTTCAATGAAGAAATTGAAGAAATTGTCATTTTTTTGTCAGATTCATTCGACTGTCATTCTTCTATAAAAGAAACCATTTTGCAATCTCTTTCATGCACCAGCGGACTGTACGCCCGCCAACTGCTTCGGCGGTTACGATTTTGTATTCCCGGAGTACTTCGCCATCAAGCAGATACCGGATTGCGCCCACTTCTTCTCCCTTTGCGACCGGAGCGCAGAGTCCTTCCGGCAGTTCGGTTTCCACGCGTACCTGCTGATCATGCCGCAGAAGTACAGACAGTCCGGAATCCGAAGTGCCGGAATGCTCTGACAATTCCTCTCCCGACGGACTCCCCGCAGCCAGCGTAAGTTCTGCCGTAGAGCGTCCGCTCAGTTTGCCGCCGTCCGGTATGCCGTCTGTCACATGCACCGGCGCAAGCGAAATGTCCTGCCACACGTCCTCGTAGTCGAATTCGTCCAATCCGTACTGCATCAGTATACGTGTATCCGACCACTTGTATCCTTTATGATTCGGCCATCCGCAGGCGAGAAGTGCGACGATCAGCCTTTTTCCGTCTCGCTCTAATGCTCCTACATAGCAGTAGCCGGCCTTGTTTGTAAAACCAGTTTTCCCGGACAAGGCGCCTTCCATCATCTGAAGAAACGCATTGTGATTCACGCATGAATACGTGTATACATTTGAACAATCTGAAAACTGATAATTCTGTGTGCGCGTAACAGCCAGAAATTCCCCGTGTTTCGGAGAATCTTGTATACAATATTTCATGATCGCCGCCAGATCCGCTGCGGTTGTGTGGTGAAATCTGTTTTCATCCTCCGCATCCAGTCCGTTCGGTGTAATAAAGTAGGTATCCTCGCAACCAATTTCCGCTGCTTTTGCATTCATCATGTCTGCAAACCCTTCCACGGTTCCGCCGATATGCTCTGCGATCATTACGGCAGAATCATTGTGTGATTCCAGCATCAGAGAGTACAGCAGATCGCGAAGCAGAAATTGTCTCCCCTCTGATACGCCAAGACGGACCTCCGGCTGCGCGGCGGCGTTTGCGCTGGCAGTCACAATATCATCCATACGGCCGTATTCCAGCGCAAGGATACAGGTCATAATTTTTGTAGTGCTTGCCATTGCAAGGGGATCATGGGCGTTTTTTTCAAAAAGAAGACGTCCGCTTTTGGCGTCCATCAGAACAGCAGATGCAGCATACAGGTGATCCGGTTCTTTAACTTCTGTCTGATGATCCGGCTCATCCATGGCGTATACAGAAGGAATACTCAAAAAGGCGCTCCACAAAATGCCAAGCGCCAGGATTCCCGGCAGGATATGCCGGATTCTTTTTATGTACAGGGAAAGTAACGATTTGATTGTGTTTTTCTTTAACATAAACATAGGGAAACCATTTCTTGTGCTTACCAATACATATGCAGGTTTCCCCGGCGGCAGTACAGATTTTCAGATATCCAGCTTTAACTGCGCCTCATCTTCTGCTTCTTCTTTAAAATGTTCCATCTGTTCGTGATTCACAGTCGGAAGTTCGTCCAATGACTGCAGGCTGAATCTTCTCAGAAACTCTTCTGTCGTCCCGAACAAGATCGGATGTCCCGGTGCGTCCAGCCTGCCCACTTCTTCTGCAAGGCCATACTCCACCAGTTTGTTTACCGCATGATCCGACTTTACGCCACGGATTTTTTCAATTTCCAGCCGTGTCACAGGCTGTTTATACGCGATGATCGATAAGGTCTCCAGCATCACGTCTGTCAGTGTATACCGTTTCGGCTGCTTTGCGATGCGGATCAGATATTCATAGGTTTCCTTTTTGGTGCACATCTGAAAGGAGTCGTCCAGTTCAATGATCCGGATTCCTCTGTTGTCTGATTCGTATTGATCCATCATCAGATGGATCAGTTTTCTTGTTGTTTCCTCATCGTGTCCGATCGCGTCCGCGATCCTGCTTAATTCCACAGAGTCTCCCATTGTAAAAAGGATCGCCTCGATGACGCCCTGCATCTTTTCTATTTCCATCTTTTTTCTTCTCTTTCCTATAACTGGGATTCAATAAAAATCTCGCCGCAGATTTCCTCCTGGGCCACACGGATCGTTCCGGCTTTCATCATCTCAAGAATGGCCAGGAATGTGACGACGATATGCATTCTGCTGCCCTGCTCTTCAAGGAGCTGCCGGAACGTAAACCGCTTGTGCCCTCTTGCGTACTCTTCCACATAGATCATTTTGTCAGGCAGCGGGACTTCTTCCTTTTCAATCTTTCCGAACTTGCTTCTGACCGGGTCAATCTTGTCCTCCCGGCGTTTCATCACATCCCGGAATACACTCTTTAATTTCTGAAGGGTAAGATCTCCGAGCAGCTCGTCCAGATTTACCGGTTCCTCGTATTCCTGTACTTCCACGGGAACCGACGGACTCCGGTACAGGACGCCCTGCGCGTTCTGCTCACGGTTTTTCAGCTCGTAGGACATGTATTTATACAGCTTGTATTCCAAAAGCTGCTCGACCAGTTCCCGGCGCGGATCTTCCTCTTCTCCGTCTTCATTGACTTCTTTCGGCAGCAGCATCCGGCATTTGATGTCCAGAAGCGTTGCCGCCATCAGCAGAAATTCGCTCATGACGTTCAGATCTTCTGTCTCCATCTGCCGGATATAATCCATATACTGATTGGTGATTTCTACGATGGGAATATCATAGATATCGACCTTGTTTTTCTCGATCAGGTGCAGCAGAAGATCCAGCGGGCCTTCAAACACTTCTAATTTTACAGGGATTCCCATGACTGTTTCTTTGCTCCTTCCAGTTCCAGTACGATCAGCTCGGCGGGGTTAAACAGACGCAGATTGATCGTATGCGTGCCAAGTCCCCGGCTCACCACCACATATCTGCCGTCTTCCTTTCGCATCTCCGACGCATATTTCGGGAACAGATGGAACTGTGGCGAGATTACAGTCCTGCCGCCCGGCAGGCAGATCAGTCCGCCGTGGAGATGGCCGGACAGTATGATGTCTGCGCCCCATTCCAGACATTCCTCTGTATAGAGCGGGTTGTGCGAAAGCAAGATCTCTTCCTTCGTTTCATCAGCAGTGCCGATCCGCCTGGTAATATCCGATTGTCTGACGATCACCCGTTTTGTTTTATCATAAGTCTTCATGGGCAGTTCCAGTCCCGTGAGCCGAAGCTCTTCCCCGTTTTTTAAAGTTACCGTGGCGCTTTCGTTTTCCAGAAAGCTGGCGCCTGATCGTTCCAGTCTGCTCTTATACCGCTGATACGTATCCCCGTGTTTATCTGTATTCTCCCGGATCTGCTGTTCGTGATTCCCATTGGCACAGTATACCGGGGCGATCGGGCAGAGACGCTCGATAAATGTAGCGGCAGGTTCATAAACCGCTTTTTGAGAGGCATTTACCAGTGTATCTCCGCCGATCAGGATCAAGTCCGGTTTTTCTTTCCTGACAGCGTCAACCAGTGGATCGTTGTTCGTCCCGTATATATGATTATGAAGGTCGCTGATAAATATCACGTTTGCCTTCGCTGCATCTGCCTTCCACTTCCGGCACGAGATCCGATAACGTGTCACCCGAAATGTGTGCAATTCACGGTAAATCTCGGCAAGCGGAAGAATGCATACCGGTATACAATACCCGATGATCTGTTTTAACATACCCGTCCCTATATCTTTCTTTGTGCTCTTCCATTGTTTCAACGGTATTTATCTTAACATCTTTTTACAGGAAATTCAACAATGGAATCGTTCCAGTATCTTTTTCAGATAATCCAGATAACCCGCTTTTTCAATGGCATCCACCGCGATAATGTCAACAGAGCCGATTTCGGCTCCATTCAGTTCATAGACCAGCTTTCCGATCGTCTGCTCTTTTTGCACCGGAGCATCCAGCGCTTCGGCAAGTTCCACCCGGCGTGTGATCCCGGACAGATCCGCGCCTGTGGTGTCCAGATATGAAAACGGCGCGCTGTACGCACAGTCAACGGTATCCTGCACGCCTCCCTTTACCTCGACCGCACTTAATTCGGGCGGCTCTGTGTCCTCATAAAGCTGGCATTTCCCGAATCCATAGTTTAAAAGCGTTGTTGCGTCTTTGAACCGTGTCTTGGAATCTTCTGCAGCCATGATCACAGCGATCAGCTCAATGTCATTTTTCTTTGCAGTTGCAGAAACACAGAATTTGGCGAGTCCTGTGGATCCGGTTTTCAGGCCTGTCGCATATTCATACTGCCGGATCAGTTTATTTGTATTTGTCAGTCCGAATTCACTGGTTCCGTTCCTGGTCGTATGTGTAATATTTTCCATCCATATCGTACAGTAGTCATGAATCTGGGGGTATTTTGTGATTAGTTCTCTGGACATCAGCGCGATATCCCGCGCGCTCGTCTCGTGTCCGTCTGTATCGAGTCCGTTGCAGTTTACAAAATTTGTATGTTCCATTCCCAGACCCTTTGCCCGCTCATTCATCTGACGGACAAATTCCTCTTCGCTGCCAGATATATATTCGGACATTGCCACACAGGCATCGTTCGCGCTGGCTACGGAAATACATTTCAGCATCGTGTCCACCGTCTGTGTCTCTCCCGGTTCCAGAAACACCTGGGAGCCGCCCATTGACGCTGCATACTCCGATACCGTAACCTCATCCGTCAGGCTGATCTTTCCTGCATCCAGCGCGTCAAAGATCAAAAGCATCGTCATGATTTTGGTTACACTTGCCGGGGGACGCGGGGTATCGGCGTCCTTTTCGTAAATCACAGTTCCGGTAGAAGCCTCCATAAGAACCGCGGAGGGTGCACTGATCTCCGGTCCTGTATCTTGCTCATCCTGCAGGTCTTCTGCCCTCACAGCAGACACCGGCGCTGCAGACAGCAGGCAGACGGTCACAATACTGAGCACCAGTGCAAGAAATTTCTTCATAGATAACTCCTTCGCCCATATCTTCTGTTACCAATATAGTATTCCTTTGCAGAAAATATGCGTTTCCCTTGATTTTTTTTACACGATGCCGTAAAATACTGGCAGGGAGAGTGATGAATGAATAAGGAGGGACTTATGTCATTTCGTACATATTATCAGATTCTCGGGGTATCGAGAGACGCTACGACAGAAGAGATCACGGCCGCGAAAAATGCGCTGGCAAAAGTATACCATCCGGACGCTAATATGAGCAGCGGAGTCGACACCACTTCTCATATGCAGGAGATTCTGGAAGCATACCGGGTTCTGTCGAATCCGGAAAAGCGAAGAAAGTATGATCTGGAACTGGGCGGCGGAAAGCAGCGGGTATTCCGCACCTTTAAAGTTGGGGAAGAAACCGATGCAGACGAGCCGGATTCCTTTGTTGTATACTGGAATGCAGGCAATGCATTATACGAGATTGTTACCCGCAGCGTAAGGCTCTGGCAACGCGAATCCAGGAGAAAGGGATTCTCTGTTAAGATTCTTGAAAAACTCGGGAAACAGACTTCCAGTGAAAAGATGCTGAATGAAGAGTTGAGTAATCTTGCCCTGCAGGCGCTTCAGCATATCACGACGTTAAAGACAGCCGGCATTCCCATGGACTACTGGATCCCGGAGGCGATGAACTGGATGCTGATCCAGTGGGGACAGACGCCCGGAACGGACTGTGCAACGCTGATCGCCCGGTATGAGGCATACGTCAATAAGAACAAGTCCGGATCCGAAAAGGCAAAACTTCGGACAGAAGCAAAGCAATTTCATAATCATTTAAAAAAACTGCTGACCTATGCGCTGTAAAACGCCGGGCCGGCAGTTTGTTTTTTAGTTACGATTCACAGCCGATTTGGAATCCGCCATATGCATGTTGGCGAGGCGACTGTGAATCGTAATTTTCTCATTCTTCCGTAGACCGTCCGCGAAGCCGCAGATAGTAAAACCGGCACTTTTCCACCACAATACACAGGAACCGGAAAACCGATTCGGTTGCGATAGAAAATACAAGGAACAGCATGATACATTGCGTTGACATTCCCGACATTGCAAACAACTGGTTCAGGTATATACTGCAGAACAGCAGTCCTGCTATGCAGAGCACAATGACAGCCACGCGCATTCGATTCATCGGTGCGCTGATCTTGTACAGGAGCATGAACCCGACAATGGCAAGCAGGATCGTCGACGCCGTTGCGATCTCTTCCGAAGATACCCCGAACACCTCGCCGAATACAACGAGCGCACCCACGGCAAACGCATCTGTCAGTCCGCCGGGAAGTGCTTTCAGGAGAACATTTGTCATGAAATGCCCCTTGATAATGTTCTTATTGGGTTCCATCGCAAGCAGGAATCCCGGGATGCCGATCGTAAATGCACTGATGAGCGAAACCTGGGAAGGTTCCAGCGGGTACGTGAATCCGGTCGTGATCGAGAACAGCGACATCAGGAAGGAGAATATGTTTTTCACAAGGAACAGACTCGCTGAACGCTGTACATTATTTACTACTCTCCTGCCTTCCATTACGACTTCCGGCATACGGGAAAAATCCGATTCCAGAAGCACGACCTGCGCTGCCTGCGCCGCCGCTTCACTTCCGGACGCCATCGCAACGCTGCAGTCCGCGTCCTTTAACGCCAGCACATCGTTGACGCCGTCTCCGGTCATTGCTACAGTTCTGCCCTCATCCTGCAGAATCTGTACAAACTGCCGTTTCTGATCCGGCGTCACCCGGCCGAATACCGTATGTTCCAGAACAGCCTTGCGGATTTCGTCTTCTGTATGCAGCGTGGAAGCATCCACATACTTCTCTGCCCCGGGAATCCCGGCTTCTGCTGCCACATGGGATACCGTGACCGGATTATCTCCGGAAATGACCTTGACTTCCACTCCCTGCTCGGCAAAGTACCGGAACGTTTCCTTTGCGGCCGGGCGGACCGGGTTCTCCAGCGTCACATACCCGATCGGCACGATCCCTTTCTTAAGCGCTTTCCCGTCCGGTTCTTCATCATATGTGCCAAATACAAGGACACGCAGTCCTTTTGAGGCGTATTCTTCAATCGCCTCTTTATGATCGTCATATTTTTCTTTTAATACAAATTCCGGCGCTCCAAGCACATACGAAACATCGTCGAATGTTACACTGCTGTATTTTGCCGTCGAGGAGAACCCTGTTTTTGCAGTCGCTTCTTTCCCCGAAGAGACCTGAAAATGCTTCTTGATTGCTTCCATGGTGGCATTGTCATTGTCCATTGCCGCGGCAAAATCACCGAGCAGGATGCTGATCGGAGCCATCGTTTCCGCATCGTACTCTTCTGTTACCGTCACGTCCCGTACCTGCATGGATGGATCCGTGATCGTTCCTGTCTTGTCCACACAGAGTACGTCAACCCGGGCCAGCGTTTCGATACTCTTCATATCATGTAAGAGCACCTTTTTTTTCGCCAGCCGCATGGAACTGACTGCCAGAGCAATGCTGGCAAGCAGATACAGACCCTCCGGTATCATGCCGATCACTGCGGCAACCATGGAAGTAATACTACTTTGGAACGTCTCGCCCTGTTCAAAAAATGCACGGACAAACAGAACAATTCCGATCGGGATGATCGCGATTCCCACCACCTGAACCAGTCGGTTCAGAGAGCGGATCATCTCCGACTGTTCACCTCCCTGCATTTCCTTTGCCTGAAGGGTCAGTTTGGAGATATAGGAGTCTTCTCCGACCTTGTCCAGTCTTGCGTGGCACTGTCCGGATACGACAAAACTGCCGGACATCAGCATATCTCCTTTTTTCTTGGTGATCTCATCCGATTCACCGGTCAGAAGAGATTCGTTGACCTGTACTGTTCCGGCACAGACCTCTGCGTCCGCGCAGATCTGATCGCCGGCTTTAAAAATGACGATATCATCAATCACCAGCTCCTCCGCGTCGATGCTGACAACCTCAGAATCACGAACTACATCCGCGTGCGGAACATTCAGCATCGAAAGATCATCCAGCACTTTCTTCGCGCGAAGCTCCTGAACAATTCCGATCAGCGTATTCGCGATGACAACGACCAGAAATGTCAGGTCACGAAACGAACCGGCAAGACAGACTAAAAGCGCCAGTATAAGAAAGATCAGGTTAAAATAAGTAAAGACATTTTCATGGATAATGTCCTTCGTCGTCTTGGAAGAGGAATCCACCGTCCGGTTCACCCAGCCATGCAGCCGGTGTTCCTGCACCTGCTGTGCACTTAGGCCTGTCCGGTAATCCGGACGGTACCGGGTTGTCGCGATCCTGCGGTCTTTGTGTTCTTCAGGCTGTTTTTCTTTTCTTACAATTTTTTTGCTCATATGGTCAGTATCCTTTTTTATTTCTGGTTTGATAGTCTCGTATTTCTTAACTCGTTTATTGTAACATAATTCTCTTATTTTTCCAGTACATTCATAAATTGTTTAGAAATTCTTATCGAATTTCTTGTTTTCTTGCCATGTATCACGTATAATAAAACCGCTTACAAAATAATGAGAGAGTGAGAAATTATGAGATTACGAAGCAGAATCGCCATTCAGTGTGCGAAACTGACAAGCACACTGATCAAAAAAATGCACCGTGGAAGCGGCGTCACCCTGCCCGGACTGGTCGCCCGGATCATTGATCCGGATATTCTCAGATCCATGTCGGAGCAGGTAAGGGAAAAGACGATCGTGACCATGGGGACAAACGGAAAGACCACCACCAACAGCATCCTGTGTCATGCGCTGGAGGCAGAAGGGAAAACCGTGATCATCAACCGGACCGGCGCGAATATGCTCAACGGCATCATTTCTGCCTTTGTCCTGGAGACGGACAGGCACGGGAATCTGGACGCGGATTACGCATGTATCGAGGTGGATGAGATTGCTTCCGTCGGCGTCCTTCCGAAGCTGAAGCCGGACTGTGCGCTGCTTACCAATATTTCCCGCGACCAGCTTGACCGGTTCGGGGAAGTCGATATTACATTTAACAAGTTAAAAACCGCAGTCAGCAGCGTCCCGAAGACCACACTCATCATCAACTGTGATGATATTCTCTCCTATACGCTGGCGCTGGAAAGTGGAAATCCTTATGTTACTTATGGAATCAGTGAGCAGATTTTTGATGATATCTCCCGTTCGGAGATCCGCGAAAGCATCTTCTGCCGCTCCTGCGGAAAGAAACTGGAATACGACTTTTTCCACTACGGACAGCTTGGAATCTATCACTGTCCGAACTGCGGTTTCCACCGTCCTGATCCGGATTTTACGGCGGAACAGGTCGCGTTGCACGATGAGGTCTATTCTTTTGATATGGACGGAATGCATATCGACTCTACGGCGCGGACGCCTTACAACATTTATAATACGCTGTCCGCTTACGCCGCACTTCGCGCACTTGGAGCGGAATGCGGGCATTTTCAGGCGATGATCGAGGCGTTTGACTATGGAAATAACCGGGAAGATATCTTCACAATCAATGGGGCAAGGGTGCAGCTTCATCTGGCAAAGAACCCGATCGGATTCCAGCAGAAGGTCTCCCTTGTACTGAAAGATCCGAAACCCAAAGACGTCATCATTCAGATCAATGACACCTATCAGGACGGCGAAGATATCTCGTGGCTGTGGGACGTTGACTTTCAATATCTGGCGGACGCAAATACAGAGACGATCCTGACAAACGGAACAAGACGCCACGATATGGGCCTGCGGCTGAAATACGAAGATATTCCCTGCGGCTCTACGACAGATCTGCGCCAGTCCATCCTGGATCTGACAGAAAACGGAACAAAAAATCTGTATATCATTGTAAATTATTCCGGTCTGTACCGGACAAACCATCTGCTTCATGAGCTGGAAGAGTATCCTTCCGGTAAACCGGCAGACAATACTGTGAAAAAGGAGGCGGCATCATGAAGCTCACAATCGGACATCTTTACCCGGACCTGCTGAATCTCTACGGCGACCGCGGAAATATCCAGTGCTTCCGCAAGCGGCTGGAATGGCGCGGTCTGGAAGCCGAAGTCATTCCCGTACTCTCCGGAGACAAGATTGATTTTTCAAAGCTGGATATCGTACTGCTCGGCGGCGGTTCTGACCGGGAACAGGAACTTGTCTGCGAATATCTGAAAGAGATTAAAGCGGATTTTCGGGATTATGTGGAAAACGGCGGCGTTGTACTTGCCGTATGCGGCGGCTATCAGTTGCTTGGAAATTATTACAAGACGGATAAAAAGGTGATCGAAGGTCTTGAAATTCTCAACATTACGACCGAATGGGAACCGGAACGTCTGATCCGCAATATTGTGCTCAACAGTCCGCTCTTTGACACCCCGGTCGTCGGCTTCGAAAACCATGGCGGCCGCACGGAGATCGGAGATCATACACCGTTCGGGAAAGTATTTTACGGACTCGGCAATACAGGAAAGTCCGGCTATGAAGGCGTGGTTTACAAAAATGTGATCGCAACCTACCTGCACGGCCCTCTCCTGCCGAAAAACCCGCATGTATGTGATTATCTGCTGGAGCGTGCATTAAAGCGGAAATACGGGGAAATTACGGCGCTGGAGCCGCTTCCGGATGAACTGGAGCACAAGGCAAACAGCTACATTGTAGACCGCTACAGCGATAAGAAATACATCTTAAAAGAAACCATCAAACGGTATACCTGACAAAAAAGCCATGTAAACGATCGGTCTACATGGCTTTTCTTTATCATCTTAAAATCAAAAATCTAAGTTAAACAATTCCCTGTGCGGTCATTGCATCTGCAACTTTTTCGAATCCGGCAATATTTGCTCCGGTCACATAGTTGCCTTTCTGTCCGTATTTCTCAGCGGCATCCGCCATATTGTGGCAGATATTCACCATAATGTCTTTCAGTTTGCCGTCTACTTCTTCGAATGTCCAGCTCAGACGCTCGCTGTTCTGGGACATCTCCAGAGCAGAAGTTGCTACGCCGCCTGCGTTTGCAGCTTTACCCGGTGCGAACAGAACGCCGTTCTCCTGCAGATATTTGGTTGCTTCCAGTGTTGTGGGCATGTTCGCGCCCTCTGCTACTGCGATGCATCCGTTTGCCACAAGCGCTTTTGCATCCTCCAGATGCAGCTCGTTCTGGGTTGCACATGGAAGCGCGATATCTACCTTCACATTCCATACGCCTCTTCCCTCATGGTATTCGGAATTCGGACGATACTTCTTGTACTCGGTCAGTCTTGCACGGTTGACTTCTTTGATCTCTTTGAGCGCTGCAACATCGATTCCGTCCGGATCATATACCCAGCCGGTAGAATCGCTGACGGTGACAACTTTCGCGCCAAGCTCCTGTGCTTTCTCCGTCGCATAGATGGCAACATTTCCGGAACCGGAAACTGCAACGGTCTTGCCCGCGATATCCATGCCGTTGATCTTCAGCATCTCTTCGGTCAGGTACAGCAGACCATATCCGGTCGCCTCGGTACGTGCCAGAGAACCGCCGTAGCTGAGTCCCTTTCCGGTAAGAACGCCCTCGTAGCGTCCCTGCAGTCTCTTGTACTGTCCGAACATATAACCGATCTCACGTGCGCCGGTTCCGATATCTCCCGCCGGAACATCGGTATCCGCGCCGATATATTTGGAAAGTTCTGTCATAAAGCTCTGGCAGAAAGCCATCACTTCTCTGTCTGACTTGCCCTTCGGATCAAAATCAGAGCCGCCTTTTCCGCCGCCGATCGGAAGACCGGTCAGGGAATTCTTGAAGATCTGCTCAAATCCGAGGAACTTGATGATACCAAGGTTTACAGACGGGTGCAGACGGAGACCTCCCTTGTATGGTCCGATCGCACTGTTAAACTGTACGCGGTATCCTGTATTAACATGTACCTGCCCGTTATCGTCTACCCACGGTACACGGAACTTGATCTGTCTCTCCGGCTCAACCAGTCTCTCCAGAAGAGCTTCTTTTCTGTACTTCTCTTCGTTCGGCTCGATCACGATCCGAAGGGATTCCAGTACTTCCCGTACAGCCTGATGAAATTCCGGCTCGGCAGGATTTTTCTTTTCCACTAATTCAATGACTTCATCTACGTAAGACATTCTTTTCTACCTCCTAAAAAAATCCGCACGGACAAAATCCGCGCGGTATTTGGACTTCTTTGTCTCCTTGTTTATTTTAAAAGCATGTGCCTTTATTGTCAATAAAAAATTTCAGAAATTTGCAGTTTTACCACTTTAAACCAGTACAGTGACAGGCATATCCGTCCAATGCATTACCCGCAGGAATAAAACAGGGTATGGAACGAATCCCATACCCTGCTTATCTGCACTTATTAATTATACTTGCGTTTTCTTGCAGCCTCAGATTTCTTTTTCCGTCTGACGCTTGGCTTCTCGTAGTGTTCGCGTTTGCGAATCTCCTGCTGAATGCCAGCTTTTGCACAGCTTCTTTTGAATCTGCGTAAAGCGCTGTCTAACGACTCGTTCTCTTTAACGATAACATTTGACATAGTCTCACACCTAACCTCCCCTCCAGCCTGGTATTGTGCATCATACGACTGTTCGGGTATATTTATTGCACTACAGAAGATTATACCATATTTTTCGGGAACGTCAATATTTTTTTATAGAAATTTTAGAAAATATGGACGTTTTTTCTTCTTTTATGCAAGGCTCAGGATCATACCCAGCACACGTTTTGCCGAAAGCTGCAGCTCGGCTCTGGTCAGCGCATAGGGATGCTCTGCATTTGACAGTGCATCCAGAATGTCTGCTTTATCGGACGGAATCCCCGGCATGGTGATATCGTTTCCGGCTTTTACATTGCCTGCTGCCGAAGCGCACGGCCACTTCTCTCCGCTTACTCCCATACCGCCTGTTACCAGCCAGTCTGTCATGACAACACCCTGAAATCCCCATTCGTCACGAAGGGTGTATGTCTGAATGTCTCTGGAGTTGCAGGCATGCTCCCCGTTGATCAGGTTGTAGGAAGTCATAATAAAGTGCGGCTGTGACTTCTTCACGCAGATCTCAAACCCTTTCAGATAAATTTCCCGCAGTGCGCGTTCTCCCACGTTGCTGTTGGAGAAGTAGCGGTTTGTCTCCTGATTGTTGCATGCGTAATGCTTGATCGTCGTCGCGCAGCCTTCGTGCTGCTGCACACCGTTTGTGATCGCCGCTGCGATACCGCCGCTCAAGAGCGGATCTTCGGAATAATACTCAAAGTTTCGTCCGCAGAGCGGGGAACGATAGATGTTCATCGCCGGGGCAAGCCACAGATGGATTCCAAACATCTCCATCTCCTCGCCGACCAGATCGCCGCACTGCTTCACCAGATCGTTGTTCCATGACTGTGCCAGGCCGGTTCCGATCGGAATTGCTGTACAATACTGGTAGTACGTCGCTGCTTCTTCCGTCTCTTTGTCTGACTGTGAAGCAGCCGCCAGCATCCCCTGGATCTCTTCTTCTGTGAGCATCGCCATAAAATCACTGCCAAAATTGGAAGAAGTCGCTTTTGCCTCACCATTTACATACCGGTAAGTCGGAGCCAGACGAAGTCCTGCCGGACCATCTGCCATGACCAGCGTCGGTGTTCCCAGACTCTTAAGCTGCTGTGTCGTCTCGCCTGCCGCGCCTGCTACGGTAGTAGACGCATTGCCGATGACTTCCATGACGTCGTCCGCATCTTTGTATGCTCCGATGCACAGATATGCAAGCTGCTCATCGCTGAGACCTGCCACAAACGCATCCAGCGATTTCGTTCCATTCGTTACCTCGTCCCATGTCACGACCGGACCTACCGGAATTTCTTCCGGATCCGCCTGATAAACGACTTCTTTCACGGCGAGATCCGCAGCTTTGATCTGCACGAGCTTTGCATTTGCCTTTTCTGCATCTTCT
Organism: uncultured Lachnospiraceae bacterium; assembly: GCA_958402795.1. GTDB lineage: Bacteria > Bacillota > Clostridia > Lachnospirales > Lachnospiraceae > Schaedlerella. The sequence continues at coordinate 13,910 of CATXUX010000015.1, forward strand.
CCGGCATATGTAATCGGAGGTACTGACGGTTTCAAATCTTCAAATCCGCTGTCCCCGCAGATGTTTTTATCCCGCTCGACCACTGTTGTCTCATCCAGTACGACCGCGCCTGCAATATGCGTATTTCTGGAAGAATTGCCTACGCGGATATAGTAAACGCCCGCCTCCATGACATAAGCTGCACACGCGGTACAGTAGGAAGCCATGCTTTCGGTTTCAAAGGTCACGGAGATCTCCTCGCTCTCACCCGGACAAAGTTCTTTTGTCTTCGTGTAAGCAGCAAGTTCCTGATACGGTTTGTCAAGCGTCCCTGCCGGTGCTGAGTAGTACACCTGTACGACTTCCTTTCCTGCCGCCTTCCCTGTGTTGGTTACCGTGACGGTTACCGTGACTTTGGACGCATCCGCGGTCATGTCTTTTGGCTCTACGTCAAACGTCGTATAACCGATGCCGTAGCCGAACGGATAGGTCGGCACATAGCCAACCGTATCAAAATAACGGTATCCGACATAAATGCCCTCTTTGTAATACGTATCATTCGGATTCCCGAAGTTTTTGGTGGAAGCATAATCTTCCACGGGCGCCCAGGTCATCGTCAGCTTTCCGGAAGGATAGGACGTTCCAAGCACAACGTCTGCCAGCGCATCTCCGGTTGCCGTTCCAAGCTGTCCCATCAGAAGGACCGCCTGTACTGCTTCTACCGGTTTTAAATCGACCATTCCGCCAACATTCAGTACCAGTATAAATTTCTCGTACTTTTCATTCAGAGCAAGAATGTCCCGGATCTCTGTCTCAGTCAGGTTAATATCCCCGGCAACCGGCTGACGGTCCGCGCCTTCTCCGGAGTTTCTCGCCAGTACATAGATGGCTGTGTCGCCCTCTCCGTTCAAAGGAATCGTATATTCCGGCTCCGGACAGGTCTTTCCCATCGCAGCCATCATAAGCTGTGTTCCCGTGATGCCGGCTGCTTCTGCATTCTTGCGGACACCGCGGTAAAATTCTTTCTTCGCATCAGCCACTACCTGGTCGTAACTGTCAAGCCACTCTTTTGTCGTGATCTCGAATCCGGCATTTTCCAGTCCTTCTTCCACGTTCACAAAATGACGTACATTGACGTCTCCGGAACCGGTACCGCCCTTGATGGTTTTCCTTGCTCCGCTTCCGTACAGCGCCACTTTGCCTGGTTTCGAAAGCGGAAGCGTACCATCATTCTTCAGAAGAACCATGCACTCCGGCGCTACTTTACGGACTGCAGTCATATGTTCCTTCTCAAAAGCCTGTACTTCCTGCGATTCAATTCTAATCGGGTGCATCGTCACCTTCTCCTTTCATATCCGGTGTCTTTCCATATCCATTCCGCTATAGAATGGATATTGGGGGCAAAGGCCCCCAATATATTGATACAACGGATTGTTTCATGCTATCTCTGTACACGAGCTCCTGCTCCGCCCATGATCGCTTCTACTTCTTTGACGTTTGCCATTGTGGTATCACCCGGTGTCGTCATTGCCAGCGCACCGTGTGCTGCGCCGTAATTCACAGCCAGCTCTGCGTTCTCTGTCGTCATCAGGCCGTAGATCAGTCCGGATGCGAAAGAATCTCCGCCGCCGACACGGTCCATGATCTCCAGGCCCTTATAATCTTTTGCCTTGTAGATCTCGCCGTCTGCCCAGCAGATTGCGCTCCAGTCGTTCACGGTAGCGGTTTTTACGGTACGAAGTGTCGTCGCAACAGCTTTGAAGTTCGGATACGTCTTTGCTGCTTCGTTGATCATCTTCTTGTATCCGTCCAGATTCAGTTCCTTCAGGTTCTCATCATTTCCTTCGATTTCAAATCCGAGGCAGGCCGTGAAGTCTTCTTCGTTTCCGATCATTACGTCAACGTACTGCGCGATTTCCTTATTTACTTCCTGCGCCTTTGCCTGTCCGCCGATCGCGCTCCACATGGAAGGACGATAGTTCAGGTCGTAGGATACGATCGTTCCGTACTTCTTCGCTGTCTTGATCGCAGCCAGAACCGTCTCGCAGGACTGCTCGGACAATGCCGCGTAAATACCGCCGGTGTGCAGCCAGCGAACGCCAAGTGTTCCGAAGATATAGTCAAAATCAAAATCTTCCGGTGTAGCTTTGGAGATTGCGGTGTTCGCACGGTCAGAGCATCCTACTGCTCCGCGGATCCCGTAGCCTCTCTCTGTAAAGTTAATTCCGTTTCTGCAGATGCGTCCGATTCCGTCCGTCTTCATCCACTTGATCAGGGATGTATCTACGCCGCCCTGCATGATAAAGTCTTCCATCAGCATACCGACTTCATTGTCAGCGAATGCAGTCAGAACTGCAGTGTTCATCTTGAAGCACTTTCTCAGTCCGCGGATTACGTTATACTCTCCGCCGCCTTCCCATGCGCGGAATGATCTCGCCGTGCGGATCCGTCCCTCGCCCGGATCCAGACGGAGCATAACCTCTCCGAGAGATACCGCGTCATACTTGCATTCACTTGCCGGTCTTAAATTCAATTCCATTGTGTTGCCCTCCTGTAGTTTTTTTTCCTGATTGCATGGAAATTTTATCAAGGCAGTCCATGCCTTATCTGTATTATATAAAATAAATCCGAAAACCTCAACTACTAATGTCAAAAAAATTTATGCGCCAAGGCATTCGCTGATCACGGTTTCGGCTTTTGCGAGCGCGTCCGGAATGCCCGCCGGGTTCTTTCCGCCCGCCTGTGCCATGCCCGGGCGTCCGCCGCCGCCGCCTCCGATGCATGGTGCGATCGCCTTGATCAGATTCCCTGCGTGTACACCGAGTTTCACTGCACCATCAGTCGCCGTCGCCATCAGATTCACCTTTCCGCCCTGGTCGGATGCGAGAACCACCACGCCTTCGCCCAGCTTCTCTTTCAACTGGTCGCCCAGATCCCGCAGGCCGTTCATGTCTGTGCCGTCGATCTGTGCGGCAAGAAGTTTGACGCCGCCGATTTCTTTTGCCTGTCCAAGAATATCTCCTGCCGCTTCCTGCGCCATTTTGCTCTTGAGGCTGTCGATCTCGCCGTGCAAGGATTTGTTTTCGGAAAGCAGGTGCGTAATCTTATCGCATACTGTATCCGGCGTCGCCTTCAGCAGTTTTGCTGCATTCTGTAATTTCTTCTCTTGTGCGCTGTAGTAATTCAGAAGTCCTTCCGAAGTCAGCGCCTCGATCCGGCGTACGCCCGCAGCCACACCGGACTCGGAAATGATCTTAAACGCCATGATCTCGGAAGTGTTCGCCACGTGGGTTCCGCCGCAGAATTCAATGGAAAATCCACCCATATTCACGACGCGGACGATATTGCCGTATTTCTCGCCGAACAATGCCTGTGCGCCGGTTTTCCGTGCTTCCTCGATCGGCATGTTCTGGATATCAACGGTCAGGCCTTTTCGGATATTTTCATTGACGATTGCTTCCACTTTCTCCAGTTCTTGTGGCGTCACTGCTGAAAAATGCGTAAAGTCAAAACGCAGCCGGTTCTCATTCACGCTGGATCCTGCCTGCTCCACATGGGTGCCGAGCACGGTACGCAGTGCTTTCTGGAGCAGATGTGTCGCGCTGTGGTTTCTGGCGGAAAGCGCACGCTTTTTCTCGTCGACCTCCAGAGACGCTGTGTCGCCGACCTTGATCATTCCGCTTACGACGGTACCGACATGGCCGATCTTCCCGCCCAGGAGCTTGATCGTATCCTCAACTTTGAACTCACCTTCCGCAGTGCGGATCACGCCGGTGTCGGCTTCCTGTCCGCCGCTGGTCGCATAGAACGGCGTTTCCGAAACGAAAATGGTTCCGTGCTCTCCGTCAGAAAGCGCGTCTGTAACTTCGGTATCCGACGTCAGGACAGTGATCTCGGATTCGCAGGAAAGACGGTCATATCCCACGAATGTACTTGTCACTCCCGGATCGATCGACTCATACACTGTTACGTCTGCGCCCATGTAATTCGTAACCTCACGCGCGCCGCGTGCTGTCTGGCGCTGTACTTCCATTGCCGCATGGAAGCCGTCCTCATCCACATCCATTCCCTTTTCTTCCAGAATCTCCAGTGTCAGGTCAAGCGGGAAGCCGTAGGTATCATACAGACGGAACGCACTTTCCCCTGAGAGCCTCTTCTCGCCTTTTTTCTCCATATCCGCGATCAGATCCGAGAGGATTCCAAGTCCCTGATCGATGGTCTTGTTGAACTTCTCTTCTTCCTTTGCAATGACATTCAGGATGAATGCTTTCTTCTCTTCCAGCTCCGGATATCCGTCTTTTGATCCGTCGATCACGGTTACTGCCAGTTCCGGAAGAAAACTTCCCTGGATTCCAAGCAGTCTGCCGTGGCGGCATGCACGGCGCAGTAGACGGCGCAGTACGTATCCACGTCCCTCGTTGGATGGCATGATTCCGTCGGAGATCATGAATGTAACCGAGCGGATATGGTCTGTGATCACGCGGATCGAGACGTCTGTATTGTAATCCTTTTCATACTCGGTACCGGAAAGACGGCAGACATGATCACGCAGCGCTTTGATCGTGTCTACATCAAAAATTGAAGGTACATCCTGTACGATCGCCGCAAGCCGCTCCAGTCCCATTCCGGTATCGATATTCTTCTGTACCAGTTCAGTATAATTTCCGTTTCCGTCGTTGTCAAACTGGGTAAATACGTTGTTCCACACTTCCATATAGCGGTCGCAGTCGCAGCCTACGGTACACCCCGGCTTGCCGCAGCCGTACTTCTCCCCGCGGTCGTAATAGATCTCAGAACACGGACCGCAAGGACCCGAACCATGCTCCCAGAAGTTATCTTCCTTTCCGAACTTAAAAATGCGCTCTGCCGGAATGCCGATTTTTTTATTCCAGATTTCAAATGCTTCTTCGTCGTCCACATATACGGACGGGTACAGACGGTCCGGGGACAGTCCTACCACTTCGGTCAGAAATTCCCATGACCATGAGATCGCCTCTTCTTTGAAATAGTCCCCGAAAGAAAAATTCCCGAGCATCTCAAAGAATGTGCCGTGGCGCGCCGTCTTTCCGACATTTTCAATATCGCCTGTGCGGATACACTTCTGACAGGTTGTCACGCGTGTGCGCGGCGGGATCTCCTGCCCTGTAAAATACGGCTTTAGTGGCGCCATTCCGGAGTTGATCAAAAGCAGGCTCTTGTCATTATGCGGAACGAGTGAGAAACTCTTCATCGCAAGATGCCCCTTGCTCTCAAAAAACTCGAGAAACATTTTTCTTAATTCATTTACACTATATGACTGCATTTTTCTCTATCCTCCTGAAAGATTTCTATCTTTATCTCACGGAAATAGAGTGGACCGCAGTCCACTCTACAAGCCTGTTTCCTATCATAGCATAGCCATGCATTTTTTTCAAATGGTATTTGACCGGTTCCGGCTACTTTAATTCGATTTCTTCCAGTTCCTTCGCCGGGAGCGCTTTGGAAGAATTCTTCACGTAAGTGGCCAGGTCCTTCTTCGCCTGGACAACCGGAATATTGGTTCCTGCTCCGGCGATACAGCCGCCCGGACATCCCATACCTTCGATCAGGCATCCGTTTAGTTTTCCTGCCTTGGCAAGCGCGAGCACTTTCTTGCATTCTGCCAGTCCCTCGGCATGTTCGATATTGACGTCTACATCCGGATAATACTCATTGATGCACTTCTCGATCGCTTCTGCAACGCCGCCGGCACACGCATAACCACGCCCCGCTCCGGTCGCGTCATGGAAGGAAGACTCTGCCTCGTACTTCGTCATGTCAATTCCTTTTGCATCGAACATCGCCTGCAGTTCTTCGAATGTGACTACAAAGTCAACGTCACTTCGCACGGTCCGCCGGGAAGCCTCCAGCTTTTTCGCCGCGCATGGCCCGATGAATACCACCTTTGCGTTCGGATGCTCCTGCTTGATCGTGCGCGCGGTCGCCACCATCGGCGTCAGTTCTTGGGAAATCTGGTCGATCAGATCCGGGAAATATTTTTTCGCGAGCATCGCCCAGGACGGACAGCAGGACGTCAGAAGGAACGGCAACTCTCCGGAGACGACTTTATCTACATAATGGTGCGCCTCTGCGATCGCACCGATATCCGCCCCGAGCGCCACTTCGTATACTTCTGAAAATCCCAGTTCCTGCAGGGCCGCTTTGATGTTTCGCGGCGTAATATTCGGTCCGAACTGACCGACAAATGCCGGAGCGATCTCCGCCACAATCTCGTCGCCTTCCGTCAGCGCGCGGGCAAGCTGGAAGATCTGTGACTTATCCGAGATCGCGCCGAACGGGCAGTTCACCATACACATTCCGCAGGAAACGCATTTGTCCGGATCTATGTAGGCACGTCCCATCTTGTCGGACTTGATCGCGCCTACGCCGCATGCGCTCTTGCAGGGGCGCTCTTTTCTCGCGATCGCGTCATAGGGACAGGCAGATTTGCACTTTCCGCATTTAATACATTTGGACTGGTCGATATAGGATTTCCCGTTCACCATGGAAATTGCGTTCTTCGGACATACTTCCATGCAGGGATGGGCCAGACATCCGCGGCACATATTCGACACCTCAAATCCCCGTTCCTCGCAGGCGTCGCATGCGGAAGGAATGACCTGCATCAGCGGCGGTTCATAGTATTTTTCTGAAATGTTACTTGCCTCTACCCCGGCAGTCAGATGAACCGGTTTGTTCTCCGGGCGCAGCGACAGTCCCATGGCAAGCCTGAGACGCTCGCGGACGATTGCGCGGGACCGGTATACGCTCTCGCGGAATGTCCTGGTATCTTCGTTGACGATCTCATAGGGGATTTTTTCCATATCGTCAAGCAGCGTTTCTGCATTTGCCTTAAATCCCAACTTTGCAACTTCTGTAAATACCTGCCGGCGGATCTGCCGGACGGTGGTCTGCAATCCTCTTATCATGGTATCTCCTCCTTTTTCTCACTTTCCCTGTAGAAGTTTCTGTGCATAATGTACCGACTGCATCGCGTCTTTTCCGTAGAAATCCGCCCCGATCATGTCGGCATAATCCTGGTTGAGCACGGCGCCTCCGACCATCACTTTGCACCCCGGCGCTTCCTTTCTCAGAAGCCGGATCGTCTCCTCCATGCTCACTACGGTCGTTGTCATCAGAGCGCTTAATCCGACCAGTTTCACGTCATACTTTTTCACGGCTTCCAGAACGGTCTCGGCCGGGACGTCCTTTCCAAGATCGATCACATCAAAGCTATAGTTTTCCAGAAGAACCTTTACAATGTTCTTGCCGATATCATGAATATCTCCTTTTACGGTGGCAAGTACGACTTTCTCTCTTTTTTCCGTATTTTCCCCCGATTCTGCCATGATGTCCCGCAGTACGCCGAATGCCGTCTGGGCAGCCTCAGAACTCATCAGAAGCTGCGGCAGGAACACCGTCCCCTTCTCGAACCCCTTTCCGACATTATCAAGGGCGGGAATCAGATGGCTGTTGATGATATCCAGCGGTTGTTCTGTCTTTACCAATTGCTGCGTAATCAGTCTTGCCTCTTCCTTTACTCCTTTTTCGATCGCCCTTTGCAGCGTCATCTCCGAATGTCCTGTGGCGGCCGGACTGTTTTGCGCGGCCGTCTGATCCGCATATTTATCGATATAATGGGTGCAGTTCGGATCCAGTCCCATCAGTGCATGATAGGCGTCATGCGCTTTCATCATATCGGCGGACGCCGGGTTTACGATTCCCGCGCTCAGTCCGTTATACATTGCCATCGTATAAAAATTGGCGTTGATGATGGGACGAACGGGAAGTCCGAAAGAGATATTGGACACACCGAGGATCGTGTGTACGCCAAGCTCCCGGCGCACCCTGCCAAGCGCCTCCAGTGTCACAACCGCTCCCTGTGGTTCCGAGCTGATCGTCATGGTCAGAACGTCGATCACAATGTCTTTTTTCTCAATCCCGTATTTTGCTGCCTCGTCAATGATCCTCTGCGCGATCTGTACGCGTCCGTCGGCTGTCTCCGGAATCCCGTCCTCGTCCAGCGTCAGTCCGACAACCACGCCGCCATATTTTTGAATCAGAGGAAATACCGCGTCCATGGACTCCTGCTTTCCGCTGACCGAGTTGACCATTGCCTTGCCGTTGTAAAGCCGAAGCGCTGCCTCCAGTGCCAGATTGTCCACCGTGTCGATCTGCAGGGGAAGGCTTGTTACGCTCTGCAGTCCGGTCATTACTTCCGTCATCATCTCTTTTTCATCAATATCCGGCAGTCCTACATTGACGTCGAGAATATCCGCCCCGTGCTCCTCCTGCATGATTCCTTCTTTCAGGATATAATCCAGGTCATGCTCTTTTAAAGCCTGCTTAAACTTCTTTTTCCCGGTTGGATTGATGCGTTCGCCGACAACTTTTGAATCGTCCCCGAAAATGACTGCTTTCCCGTAGGAAGATACGATCGTATCCGTTTTCTTTTCCGGCGCTTTCAGCTCCAGGCCGCTGCACTTCTGTACCATCTCGCGGATATGCTGCGGAGTCGTGCCGCAGCAGCCGCCGACCGCGGCAGCTCCCATCCGGACGATCTCCCTCATGGATCGTGCAAATTCTTCCGGCTCTACATCATAGTAAGTCTCACTGCCGCGCTGTTTCGGCAGTCCTGCATTTGGCTTCACAATGACCGGAAGAGAAGCATAACGGAATAACTCTTCCAGAACCGGAAACATCTGGTCCGGACCAAGTCCGCAGTTGACGCCGAGGGCATCCACGCGCAGTCCTTCCAGCATACTGACAAACACCGCGACATCTGCGCCGGTCAGAAGCTTCTTCCGCTCGTCAAAGATTGCCGTCACAAAAACCGGAAGGTTCGTATTTTCCTTTGCCGCCAGTACGGCTGCCTTGATCTCGTAGGTGTCGCTCATCGTCTCGATATGGATCAGATCAGCACCGGCCTTCTCCCCACAGCGCATGACCTCGCGGTATGCTTCGTACGCCTCTTCAAAGCCAAGATCTCCCATCGGTTTTAAAAGTTTTCCTGTCGGTCCGATGTCCAGGGCTGTATATACTCTCTTTTTTGCGCGCGCCGACGCTTCTTTTACATGATGGACCGCTTCTGTCACCACATCTGTCAGCGGATATTCATCGCTTTTAAATTTCAGTGCGTTCGCGCCGAATGTATTTGTCAGTATAACGTCGCTTCCCGCTTCGATATATGCCTGATGGATGGAAATAATCTCTTCCGCATGGTTCAGGTTCCATGTTTCAGGAAGTTCCCCCGGACGTAATCCTTTTGCCTGAAGAAGTGTTCCCATTCCACCGTCGTAAAACAGCAGTTTCTTTCCTAAGTCGTCTAATATCATTTCTCGCATCCCTCTGTCAAGTATTTCTCCTATAGGCACAGTCTTTCTTTTCACAGGCTTCGCAGCCGCTTCTGTGGCACGGCTCCTTTACCGTACTCACACCGATCACCGCCGTCACAGATTTCGTCGGCGTCATCATCATGCTGTCTGTCAGTGTCAGACCGATCTTCTTCGCACAGTCCAGGATCCGCACAAGCTGCTCCTGATAAGAAATCGAAAAATCCCCATACCCCGGACTGAACCGCGGACGAAGATACTTTCCTTCCCTTTTTTGCTCCTGCGCGATCTGCTCCTGACACGAATCACAGTATTCTTCCAGGAGAGCCGCGGCACACGCCTGCAGGACAACCGCCCGCGCCATATCTGTCAGTGAAGCACGGGAAATGTACCGGTCTACGCCGATTCCGAGCGTGGCGCCAAAAAGCACGATTTCCCCGCATCCTTTGAGATTTTTCGACAGGTTTCTGCTCTCCACTTCCATGCCGCCAAATTCGATCCTGTCACTGCCCGTATGCATCAGGTCAAAAATGCGGTAGACCGATTTGGGACGGGATACCGACCGCAGGTTCTCAAAGGAATCTGCGATCAGCGCCATTGTCTGATCGTCTGCCGCATTTTTCCCATATCCGAGATAACGGACAGCCTCTCTTGTAAGACGATCCATATTCCGGTCTCCTAACATTTGATAATTTCAGAAAGGTTCGCCATGATCGCCCCCGCCACATCCGGTTTATTCATCGAATATACATGGATATTCTTCACACCGTTCGCAAGCAGGTCGATGATCTGGTCCGTCGCATAGGCAATTCCTGCCTGCTTCATCGCCTCCGGAGTGTCTCCGAACCGGTCGAGGATGGACAAAAACCGTCTGGGGAATACGGTTCCCGAGAGCTTCTGGCTGCGTTTCATCTGCGCCGCGCTTGTCATCGGCATGATCCCCGGCAATACGGGAACCGTGATCCCCGCCTCCCGGATGCGGTACAAAAAGTTATAGTGGATATCATTGTCAAAAAACATCTGTGTCGTCAGAAAATCCACCCCACAGTCCACTTTTTGCTTTAAGTACCGGATGTCGTCTTCTTTATGTTCATTTTCCACATGCCCTTCCGGATAACATGCGGCGCCGATACAGAAGTCCCCGTGCTTTCGGATCTCCTCCACCAGCTCCCAGGCATACAAAAAACGTTCTCCTGTCGGAAATTCCATGTTTTCCGGGATATCTCCCCGGAGGGCAAGTATATTCTCAATGCCAAGGCTTTTCAGGTTCTCGATCAGCACGCGTACCTCTTCTTTCGTGGAGGATACACAGGTCAGATGTGCAAGGCTCTCCACGCCCAGTTCTTGCTTGATATACGTAGCGATCTTCGCTGTATTTTTGCTGGTTCCGCCTCCGGCGCCATAGGTCACACTGATAAACGACGGTTCCAGTTTCGCGATCTGATCGACCGCCTCCTGTACCTTCTGGTATCCGGAATCCTTCTTTGGAGGGAATACCTCAAAGGATATATGGATCTTATCTTCCTGTAATCTGTCAATAATCTTCATCCGGCTGTAACTCCTATTCTCCGAGCAGACCGGCGTAAAGTGATTCGTACTGTCTCGCGGAATTGTTCCATGAGAAATCCGCGCTCATCGCCCGCTCTACGATCTTGTTCCAGTCTCTCTTCTTGTCATAGTAGATCTGCTCCGCGTAACGAACCGTACCAAGCATCTCATGCGCGTTGTAATTGGTGAAGCTGAAACCGGTTCCCGTCTTCTCGTATTCATTGTACGGCTCTACCGTATCTTTCAGTCCGCCTGTCTCCCGCACGATCGGAAGCGTCCCGTACCGGAGGCTCATGAGCTGGCTTAATCCGCACGGCTCAAACAGGGACGGCATCAGAAACGCATCGCAGGAAGCATAGATCTTGTGGGAAAGCTCATCGGAATAATAAATGTTTGCGGAAACCTTTCCTCCATATTTCCACGCGAAATGACGGAACATGTTCTCGTACTTCGCGTCTCCTGTACCAAGCACAACAATCTGTACCGAATCCTGGCACAGCTCGTCCATCATGTAATCAACCAGATCAAATCCTTTCTGGTCTGTCAGACGGGAAACCATGCCGATCATCATCGCCTTCGGATCCACATCCAGTCCCAGTTCTTCCTGAAGCGCCGTCTTGTTCATAACCTTGAACTTCCGGAAATCCGACACGTCAAAATTCTTCACGATCTTCGGATCCGTCGCCGGGTTCCATTCGTTATAATCCAGTCCGTTGACGATACCGCACAGATCGCCTGCGCGGGCGTTCATCAGACCGTCCAGGCCCTCGCCGTAAAACGGTGTCTTGATCTCCTGGGCATACGTCTGGCTTACGGTCGTAACCTTGTCCGCATATACGATACCGCCCTTTAACAGATTCGCGTCACGGTATGCCTCCATCTTGTCCGGTACAAAATAATAATCCGGAAGTCCTGTGATATCTTTCACGGTTCTCGGATCCCATACGCCCTGGAACTTCAGATTATGTATCGTCATAATGGACTTGATCCCGCGGTAGTATTCCCCGAGGTAACGGAAATTATCCAGATATACCGGGATCAGACCGGTCTGCCAGTCGTGGCAGTGGATCAGATCCGGACGGAAATCGATCACAGGCAGGATGCTCAGCACTGCTTTTGAGAAAAAGGCAAACTTCTCGATGTTCCACCTCGGATCCCCGTCATACGGGGCAAATCCGGAAAAATAATATTCGCTGTCAATAAAATAAAACCGGACGCCGTCATATTCGCATGTCATGATTCCCACATAGCGGTCTTCTCCTGCCAGGTGCATGTAAAAGTGATCGACATATTCCAGCATGTCTTTCCACTTTTGGTTCATACAGTTGTATTTTGGAAGAACAACACGAATGTCGTATTTTTCCTTGTCAAAATACTTGGGAAGCGATCCGACAACATCCGCAAGTCCTCCGGTTTTAATAAACGGAACACATTCGGATGCTGCAAACAAAATGTTTTTCATAATTAAAAAACCTCCATCTTTCCTCTCATCAAGCATCTGCATTTCGTGCTTTTTGTATATTTTTAGAGTATTATAACTCATTTTAGGGGTAATGAAAAGGTTTATTTTTATCTGTGTTTGTATTCTAACTGAATTGTGTCTGCGATGAGCGCGATGAATTCAGAATTCGTTGGTTTTCCTTTTCCGTTGCTGACGGTGTAGCCGAAGAGACGATCCAGTGTATCTAGTTTTCCGCGGTTCCATGCGACTTCGATCGCATGTCGGATTGCCCGCTCTACCCTGCTGGATGTCGTCTGGTACTTCTTCGCCACCGTCGGATACAGCACTTTGGTGATCGCATTCAGTACATCCATATCGTCCACCGCCATCATGATCGCATCCCGCAGATAATGATATCCTTTTATATGTGCGGGAATCCCGATCTCATGGAGCATATCTGTCACCCGGTTTTCGAGACGATCTTCATCCTGACCTGTGTTTTCTATGATTTCTTCCGGCTTTTTCGCGTGTACCAGTTCGGTGTTCCTGACGCTTTTTATCCGGTTCAGCAGCATTTCATTGTTGAACGGCTTCATGATATAGTAATTTGCTCCTCGATTGAAGGCATCTTCTGTAATTCGTTCCTGGCCAACCGCCGTGACAATGATGAAAGATGGCTGTTTATGAATGGATTTGTCTCTGCTGATCTGCTCCATCACGGTCAGTCCATCCATTTTCGGCATGATCAGATCAAGAAGTACAACATCAGGCTGTTTTCTCTTAATGATCTGACAGGCTTCTTCTCCATCTTTTGCTTTTCCGACAACGCTCAGGTCTTTGTCTGTACTGATCAGACTTTCCAGCAGGCTGAGCATCCGCTCATTATCATCTGCGATGGCCACGTTCAAATGTTCCATAACAATCCCTCCAAAATGGGACCATTTCCGGGGAAACGCCATCAACATAAAACATTATATCGGCCATACATTCCAGACGCAAGAATATTAGTTCGTGCGGATTCGACAAAACATGTCGAGGATTTTTTCGCTATTTTTCGGCCTCTTTCAGCATGGTTTCGGCAAAAATCCCGTAGCCTTTTGTGGGATCATTTACAAACACATGCGTCACAGCGCCGACAAGTTTTCCATTCTGCAGGATCGGGGATCCGCTCATTCCCTGCACGATCCCGCCGGTCTTTTCCAGAAGATCCGGATCTGTCACCTGCAGGACGATTCCTTTGTTGATCTCTCCGGACGACGGACTGACATCCAAAATTTCGACGGCATATTCTCTCACTTCGCCGTCGATCGAGCATCGTATCGTGGCGGATCCTGTCTGAATTTCTTTGCTGGAAGCTACCTGAACCGGAATCTGCTCTTCGAATAATGCGTCGATTTCTTCCACGGTCCCGTATATTCCGGCTTCCGTATTTTTCTCAATGGAGCCGAGCTGGTTGTAATTATTATAGATGATCAGTCCCTCCATGCTTCCGGGCGAGCCGTTTTCTCCCTTGATGATCGAACGGATGCTGGTTCGGTACAGGCTTCCGCCGCTGATGTCCATCAGAACATTCGTGTCAGTATCATGAATGCCGTGTCCGAGCGCGCCGAATACATTATTCTGCGTCAGGAATGTGACCGTGCCAAGTCCCTGCACATTATCCCGCACCCAGATTCCCAGTTTGTACTCTTTTGGTTCGCATTCGACCGCATCCAGTTTCACATCAACGGTTTCCGAATCCCGGCGCAGAGTCAGGACAACCTCTTTGTCGGAGAGCTCCCCGACGAAATCTACGAGTGCATTTTTGTCCCCGACAGGCTGCCGGTTCACCGCAACAATGTAATCTCCTGATTTTACTACATCCGATGCCGGTTCGTAGGTCTTCCCGTCCATTCCTTCGATCTGTTCTGTTCCCAGAACAAGCACGCCGTTTGTTTCCATATAAATCCCCGCCGGCATTCCGCCGACTAAAACCGTATCCTCCTCAAACTGTTCTGAACTTACCTCTTCCCGCGGGGATGCTCCTGCCGCTCTCCAGCCGAGGAGACCGGAAGCCGTGCAGCAAAGGAGAAGAAACAAAAGCGCCGGTATTTTCTTTTTCCATTTCATTTTCACATACCCTCTTTTCTTTTGCTTACTTCATACCAGTCCGCAGACTGTATTTTATATGCCTGGTAATGAAAAAACGAACACCTTTTTTTGATGTCCGTTTTTAGTATGTGAAAGAAATGTGTTTTCACACTGGTATTATATTTCACGCTTTGCCAATTCTTTCATCTCTCTGGCGCTTTCCATAATGTGCGGCGTTACTTTCGCCCCGCCGAGCAGTCTGGCAAGCTCCTGCACAGATTCTTCTTCCGAAAGAACGGTAATTTCTGTTTTGGTCACATTCTGCGCGGCTTTTTTCCGGATCAGATAATGTGCGTCCGCCATGGCAGCGATCTGCGGCAGATGCGTGATGCACAAAACTTGTCTGGATCTGCCGATGATCCTCATCTTCTCTGCCACTTTTCCTGCGGTGATCCCGCTGATTCCGGTATCGATCTCGTCAAAAATCAAGGTTGGCGTATCCTCTTTGTCCGCCAGAACGGTCTTGATCGCCAGCATGATCCGGGACAGTTCGCCGCCGGACGCGGCGGTTCCCATCGGTCGGAGCGCTTCTCCGGGATTGACAGAAAGATAAAATTCTGCGTCATCCATACCGCCGGCGGAAAATTTTTCCAGTTCAGTAAAGCGCATCTCAAACTGCACATCCAGAAAATTCAGGTCTTTTAAGCCTTCCCGAATCTCTTCTACAAAAGGCACCGCCGCGCTTTTCCGTGCTTCGGAGAGCCGGTGTGCCGCGGTAAGATAGGCTTCCTTCGCCTTCTGTTCCTGCCTTTTCAGTTCTTCTATATAAGACTCATAATCTTCCAGTTCACTTAGTCTCTGCTTTTGCTTTTCACAGTATGCAAGGATTTCACTGACAGAATTACCATATTTTGCTTTTAAATGGTTGATCTCATTCAGACGGTTCTCAGTCTCGTAGAACTCTTCTTCCGAAAATTCGAAACTTTTTTCGTAATCGGATAATTCCCGGTTAAAATCATTTAAAAGTCCGTCAATCTCGACCAACTGTGCATAAAGCGCCGCGCCTTCTTCATCCACAGACTGTACTTCCTGCATTGCGCGGATCGCACGGCTTAAAAAGTCACTGGCATTTCCTGCGTCAGATTCGCTTGTATACTGATATGCCTCCGCGATTCCTTCCGTCACTTTTTTTCCGTCTGACATTCTGCGGTACAAAAGCTCCAGCTCTTCGTCTTCCTCTGCTGTCAGTCCGGCTTCCTCGATCTCCTGTACCTCATATTCCGCAAGCGAGATCTCTTTGAGCCGCTCCCGCTCGTCCATGCCGGATTCCTCCAGCTTTTTGCGGCATTTTGTATAGGCGCGGTAGCTTTCGGCAGTGTCCGTCTTGAGCGGTTCCAACTGTTCCTTGTCATACAGATCCAAAAATGCCAGGTGATTTTTCTTGTGCAACAGCGACTGGTGTTCATGCTGGCCGTGGATATCGATCAGCATGCCCGCCACACTGCGCAGCGTTCCCATGCTCACCGTCTCCCCGTTGATCTTGCTGACGCTGCGTCCTTCCATCAGCTTCCGGCTCAGTACGATCCTTCCGTCTTCCGGAAAAATATCAAGTCCGGCGAGCTGGTCTTCCATTTTGCTGTTTTCCACTGTAAATGTCAGCTCCACCAGACCGAATTTCGCGCCGGTGCGCAGCATATCTGCGCTGTATTTCCCGCCAAGCGCCAGATTCACCGAACCCAGCAGAATGGATTTTCCGGCGCCCGTCTCTCCGGTCAGGATATTCAGTCCCGGCTGAAATTCTACTTCTGCCTCATCGATCAGCGCCAGATTTTTCACATGTAAATATTCTAACATACGTTTTTCCTATTATCCTTTTGACACGATTTTACGAATCTTATCCATCACAATCCCCGTATCTTCCACTGTGCGGATCGCACACATGATCGTATCGTCCCCGGCGATACAACCGACTACTTCTTTCCAGTGCATCGCATCCAGCGCGGCGGCCACTGCCATTGCCATTCCGGATACGGTTTTGATCACAAGGATATTCTGCGCCATATCCATCGACACATATCCGCTCTGAAGCACCTGGATATATTTATTATTGATTTCCTTCTCCCCGGTATTCAAAATGACATACTTCTGTCTGCCCCCGCCTGCCGCCACTTTTGTCAGCTTCAGATCCCGGATATCCCGCGAAACTGTCGACTGCGTCACCTTGAAACCGGCCTGGTTCAGACGTTCGGCAAGTTCTTCCTGGGTCTCAATATCATACTGGGAGATCAGTTCAATGATCTTCGCATGACGACTGATTTTCATAACGTTAGTTTCCTTTCATCTTTTCTCGCATGATCTTCATGAAACTCTCGGTGTTCAGCCTCACAAGACGTGTTGTATCCGGGGATTTCCGGATGACAACACGGTCTCCGGTCACGACCGGAAGCGTCACCAGACCATCGAACGTCACGCTCGCCTGCTCCTGCCTGCCGTATCGTCCTTCGCAGATCACGACCTCGATCTGGTCCTCCGCCGAGAGCACGATACTGCTTGTGTTCAGCGCATGGGAGCAGATCGGTGTGATCACAAGCATCTGCGCGGTCGGTTCTACGATCGGGCCGCCTGCCGAAAGATTATAGCCGGTTGTTCCGGTCGGCGTGGAGATGATCACGCCGTCCGCGCGGTAACTGTTCAGCATGACCCCGTTCACATAAATGTCAAAATGAATGACCCGAAGACTTCCGGAACGCGTCACAACGATATCATTCATGGATACATTGGAAGCATGTCCGTTCACACTGCCCTCGATCATCATGCGGGTTTCCACCGTCACCTCTTCCCGGATCAGCCGTTCCAGCGCCCGGGGGCAGTCGGCGGGTTCCACTTCCGTCAGATAGCCGAGCGTTCCGAGGTTCACGCCGAGGATCGGGATATCATACCCTTTCAGATTTCGGGCCGCGCGGATGAGCGACCCGTCGCCCCCAAGCACGATCGCGCACTCGGCGTCTTTTGGCACCGTCCCCGGAATAATATCGCCTTCCTGGTCTTTCTGCGCCAAAATACAGGTTCCTTGGCACTGCTCGATATACGATTTGATTTCATTTGTGATCCGGAAGTCTGCGTCTTTCAATCGGTTTGTTATTACATAAAAACAATTCATCGTCTTTTCCTCAGTGCGCAAGTGCGTCAAATGCAAGATCAACAACCGCCGTCAGTTCCGTGGGAGATGGCTGCGGCTCATTTTGATCTCCTTTTTTGAGATGGATCAGATATTCGATATTTCCCTCCGGTCCTTTGATCGGGGAAAAATCGATATTGCGTATTCCAAACCCGATGGACTGCGCATATGCCGCCACTTTTTCAATGACCTCCCGGTGCGTACTCCGCTCGCGGACCACGCCTTTTTTCCCGACCTTTTCCCGTCCGGCCTCAAACTGTGGTTTGATCAGAGCGACCACTTCTCCCTCGGGTCTGAGATAATTCCGGATCGGTTCGAGTACCTTTGTCAGTGAGATAAAGGAGACGTCGACGGAAGAAAAATCCACAGGTTCTCCGATATCTTCCGGCGTAACATACCGGATATTTGTTTTCTCCATACAGACTACCCGTTTATCCTGCCGGAGTTTCCAGTCAAGCTGGCCGTGTCCCACGTCGATCGCGTACACTTTTACAGCTCCGTTCTGGAGCATACAGTCGGTAAAACCGCCTGTGGAAGAACCTACATCCGTACAGACTTTGCCCTCCACCGTCACATCAAACACCTGCATCGCCTTTTCCAGTTTCAGTCCGCCGCGGCTCACATACGGAAGCGTATGTCCGCGCACTTCGATGGAAACATCCTCTGAAAATGTCGTCCCGGCCTTGTCCTCACGCTGTCCGTCCACATAGACATTTCCTGCCATGATGACAGCCTTTGCACTTTCCCGCGATTTTGCAAGATTCCGCTTTACAAGCAGCACATCCAGTCGTTCCTTCATAGTCTCTATATTCCTCACATTCCGGCCGCTGTCTGCGTCCGTCCCTTTCATTCATCTGCATGTTTCATTCGTTCCTGGTAATGGTGTTCGTCCGCCAGTATCTGTGCGACGATCTGATCCTTGTCCAGTCCGGTTTCCCGGCGGAGCACCTCCACATTTCCGTGTTCCACATAATTATCCGGAATTCCGATACAGCGCACGTACACAGGAAGCGCGTCCCGGAACACATAGCTTTGTACCTGTTCGCCAAAACCGCCGGAGAGCATATTCTCCTCGATCGTGACAAATAAGTGATGCCCTTCGGCAAGATGGCCAAGCATTTCTTCATCAATCGGTTTCACGAAGCGGGCATTGACAAGTGTACACGAATACCCGCGTTTTTTCAGTTCCTCCCGCACCTGCTCGGCGAGGTGCGCCATGTGTCCGACAAAGATCACCGCAATCTCTTTTTCTTCGTAAATGAGCTCACTTTTTCCCCACACGATCGGGGAGCGGAATTCCCTGAGGCCTTCGTAGGCCCTCCCGCGCGGATAGCGCAGAGCAATCGGGTATTCAAAATCTACGGCGAACCGGACCATGTCCGCCATCTCCCAGCGGTTTTTGGGAGAAAGGATCGTCATATTCGGGATCGTCGATAAAAAGGACAGATCAAATAATCCCTGATGGGTTTCTCCGTCGCTTCCGACCAGTCCTGCCCGGTCCACTGCCAGCATCACCGGCAGGTTCTGAAGGCAGACATCATGGATCGTCTGGTCGTACGCCCGCTGGAGGAATGAGGAATAAACCGCGACTACCGGCTTCAGACCGCCGGCAGCCAGTCCTGCCGCAAAAGTTACAGCGTGTTCCTCTGCGATCCCCACATCAAAGAATCGGTCCGGGGACCGTCTTGCGAACCGGTCCAGTCCGGTCCCGTCCGCCATGGCCGCTGTGATGGCGACCACCTTCTCATCCTTTTTCCCAATGTCACAGAGTACCTTCGAAAAGATATCCGTATAGCTGTCTCCTTCCGGCGGACAGACCGGCTCTCCGGTTGCAATGTCAAACGGACCGGTTCCGTGGAACCGTGTCGGATCTTTTTCTGCCGGAGCATATCCTTTTCCTTTTTTCGTCAGCACATGTACGAGCACCGCGTGATTGACACGTTTTGCCTCTCGCAGCACCTTGCACAGTTTCCGGATATCATGTCCGTCCACCGGCCCAAGGTACGTAATCCCCATGTCTTCAAACAGCATACCCGGAACAAGAAGCTGCTTGATGCCGTTCTTCGCCCGCCGGATCTGGCTGACAAGCTGCTCTCCCTGATTCGGAAGTTTCAAAAGCGCCTCTTCTACGCTGCGTTTCATATTTGTGTAGAAGTCGGCTGTGCGCATCTCGTTTAAGTAGGAGGGCATTCCCCCCACATTTTCAGAAATAGACATATTGTTGTCGTTTAGTATAATGATAAAGTTACTTTTGAGCTGCGATGCATTGTTCAGCGCTTCATATGCCATTCCGCCGGTCAGGGAACCGTCTCCGATAATCGATACAACGCTGTAATCTTCCCCGAGAAGATCTCTGGCAGAGGCATATCCGAGTCCCGCGGAAATCGAGGTGGAGCTGTGTCCTGTGTCAAATGCGTCGCAGTTGCTTTCTTTTTGTTTCGGGAATCCGCTCATCCCGCCGTATTTCCTGAGGTCATCAAATCCTGCTTTCCTTCCGGTCAAAATCTTATGTGTATAGGACTGATGCCCAACATCCCAGATCAGTTTATCGGTCGGAAGGTCGAACACCAGATGCAGGGCGATCGTCAGTTCCACCACGCCCAGGTTCGATGCCAGATGTCCTCCTGTCACACTGATCTTCTCGATCAGAAAATTCCGTATTTCCTCCGCAAGTTCGTCCCATTCATATGGCTCCAGCTTCTTAATATCATTCGCTTTTTGAATCTTCTCCAAAGCCATAAGGAAATTCCCCCTTTATTTTTCTCTGTGTATCAGCGAAAGAAGCAGTTGCTCAAGAAAATCATCCTCCGGCTTAAATGCTGCAAGCTCCCGTACTGCCTCTTTTGACAGACGCGCGACCTCTTCTCTGGATGCATCCAGACCTTTCCACGTCACATAGGTATTTTTTTCATTTTTCTCATCACTGTGGACCGGTTTGCCAAGTGTTTCTGTTGTTCCGGTCACATCGAGAATATCGTCCTGGATCTGGAACGCCATCCCGACATTCCCGGCAATCCTTTCCATGGATTCCACCGCTTCCTGAGACGCTCCCGCAAGCACCGCGCCGATCATCATGGCGCTTTCGATCAGCGCTCCGGTCTTGAGCTCGTAAATATACGGAATGATCTCGCCGGAAACGGACAGTCCGCTGTTCTTCACATCGACCACCTGTCCGCCGAGCATACCATAGACTCCCGCTTTCTTTGCCAGGATCTGCATCGCGCGTCCGATCTGCCGGTAATCTTCCTGCTCCAGATCAAAGGCAGTCCCGGCTGTCTCAAACGCATAATTCAAAAGCGCGTCCCCGGCCAGAATGCCGATATCTTCTCCATACACCACATGGGTGGTCTTTCTCCCTCTCCGGTAATCGTCGTTGTCCATTGCTGGAAGATCGTCATGCACAAGGGAATACGTATGGATCATCTCCAGCGCTGCCATAAACGGATAGACCGCCTTTGAAGTACCGTGGAACAGCCGGTAACTCTCCCACATCAGCATCGGGCGGAGTCGTTTGCCTCCCGCCATGACACTGTACTCCATCGCCTCCATGATCAGCCGCTGCTCTCCCGCCGGTTTTGGCAGATACTCTTTCAAAATCTGCTCGATCTGCGCAGTTTTCTTCTTTCGTTCTTCTTCAAAATTCATGTGTCTGTCCCTCCTCGTCAAGGATCAGCACCTTCTTTTCCACCTGGTCGATCGTATCATTGCACTGCTTCAGAAGCTGCATCCCTTCATGATATAACCGGAATGATTCTTCCAGCGAAGGATTCTCTTCCTCCATCCTGCTTACTACTGTTTCCAGCCGTTCAAATAACTCTTCCAGCGGCACGTTCTGCGGCTGTCCGTCATTTGATTCCGGCCTCTGATTCTGTTCCGTCTGATTCTGTTCGGGCATCTCGCTCCTCCTTGTAGATTTCCTTTACTTCCGCACGGATCCTTCCGTCCGACACATAAATCTGTAATTCATCGCCGGGGGAGGCCGCCGACACACTGCGCAGCGTCCTTCCGGAAGCATCTGCAACAAAAGCATACCCCTGGTTCAGCTTCTTCAGGGGAGAAAGTCCGTTCATCTTCTCAATATAGATTGCCAGCCGGTGCCGGTTCCTTTCCAAACATTGTCTCATGCTCTCTCTGAGTGCAGTCTCCAGATCTGCAGCATACTGTCTCTGCTCATTCAGTTTACTGGACGGATGATTATATTTGAGCCGCAGCCGGAACTGCTCCGTCCGTCCCCGCCCTTCTTCGATCTGCATTGCGATCCGCCGCCGCATACGCTTCCGGTAGTCTTCCAGAAGAGCTGCCACACCGTCATATTCCCAGACAACCAGTTCTGCCGCTGCAGACGGAGTCGGGGCGCGCAGATCCGCCACATAATCTGAGATCAGTGTATCGGTTTCATGTCCCACGGCAGATACAACCGGAACACGGCATTCAAAAACCGCCCGCGCCACGGCTTCTTCGTTAAACGCCCATAATTCTTCCATCGATCCGCCGCCGCGCCCGATGATGATCACATCCACCCCGGTCTGCTCCAGCATATGGATTCCCCGGACGATACTTGGTACCGCACCTTCTCCCTGCACCACTGCCGGATAAAGGATCAACTGCACATACGGATTTCTCCGTCCGGAAATATGGATGATGTCCCGGATCGCGGCTCCGGTCGGCGCCGTCACAACACCGACTGTTTTGGCGAATCGGGGGATCGACTGCTTATATTCAGGCGCAAACATGCCCATTTCTTCCAGTTCCTTTTTCAGCGCCGCAAATCGTTCATAGAGAGCGCCTTCCCCGTCCGGAATGATTTCTTTCGCATACAACTGGTATTTCCCGTCCCGCTCATATACATTCACGGAACCGAGAACAATCACACTCTGTCCGTTTTCCATACGAAAAGGAAGTCCTGCCCTTGCGCCTGCGAACATCACGCAGGCGATCGTCCCGGACTCATCTTTCAAAGAAAAATAAATATGGCCGGAGGTATGGTATTTACAGTTCGAAACCTCTCCCTTTACATAGATCCGGTTCAGCATGAAATCCTGTGTGAACATGTTCTTAATGTAGGCATTTACCTGACGCACCGTATAGACATTGCGCGTCTTCTTCCCCTCCGGCATCATGCCAGTCTGGCGAGCACGCCATTTACAAAAGAGGGACCGTCTTCCCCGCTGAAGCGCTTGGCAAGCTCCACAGCCTCGTTGATGGCAACCCCTACCGGGATATCGTCGTCCCACTTCATTTCATAGACTGCCAGCCGCAGGATCGCAAGATCTACTTTGTTCATCCGGTTTGTCTTCCACCCCTGACTCTTCTCGTTGATCAGTGCGTCGATTTCTGATGTCTTTTCCTGCACGGCACGGCTTTTCTTCCGGATGTATTCGATATCCTGCTCACCGGCATGATCCAGATTCTCTACATACAGATCCAGAAGCTCTGTCATTCCCTCCGGATCATTAAATTCCATCTGGAAGAGGATCTTGAACACATGTCCGCGAAGTTCTGTTCTATTCATAATGTCTCCTTTCAAGAAAAAGGATGTCTTGCGACATCCCTTCTTTTCCACGAAAAGCTACTCCGCATTTTCCATCTCGACTCCTGCGACACGGATATTGATATCCGCGACCTCCAGACCTGTCATATTTTCAATTGCAGCTTTCACTCTCTCCTGTACTTTTGCAGTCACGTCCATAATACTGTAATTATACTTCAGGACCAGCGCCAGAGAAACGGTTACGACTCCCTCCAGCACATCCACCTTCACACCTTTGGACAGGTTCTTCATGCCGAGCTTGCTGACCAGCTCGTTGGTGATATTCCCCGCCATCGAAGCGACGCCGTCCACTTCTGTCGCTGCGAGCGCCGCGATGACCGCCACAACATCGTCCGCGATCTTCACTTCTCCCATGTTCGTATCATTCTGTATCGTGTAAGCGGTTCTTTCGTCCTTTGCCATATCTGTAACCTCCTGTTTGGTTCAAATTCTAATCTTTCTTGTACTAGTATAACAAATCTCCGCACATTTGCAAAGTAAAAATGTAGATTGCCGATAAACATTCGCAGGCATTTCTGCTTTATCAGGAACGGCCGAACTCTGAAAGAAGAAGTCCCGGATTGCGTTCCTGCGTCATACGGATGCTCCATTCATGTACAAATAAAAGGAGCGGGCGGTCTTTTAAGTCTTTGATCTTCTTCATATCCGATGTGCCGGACAGCCTGTCCATGTCAATTTCTTCATTTTCAATCCAGCGGATATGCTCATACGGCAGATTTTCCAGCCGGATGTCTACATTATATTCGTTTTCCAGGCGGTATTTCAGCACGTCAAACTGAAGAACTCCGACTACCCCGACAATGATTTCTTCCATGCCGGTATTGTACTCCTGAAAGATCTGGATTGCACCTTCCTGGGCGATCTGGTTGATTCCCTTGACAAACTGCTTCCGCTTCATCGTGTCCATCTGGCGTACTCTGGCGAAATGCTCCGGCGCAAAGGTCGGGATCCCCTCGTAGGCGAACCGTTCCTTCGACGTCGTCAGGGTGTCGCCGATGGAAAAAATCCCCGGATCAAACACGCCGATGATATCCCCGCCGTATGCTTTGTCGATCATGTGCCGTTCACTGGCCATCATCTGCTGCGGCTGGGAAAGGCGGACGTCCTTGCCGCCCTGCACATGATAGACGCTCATTCCTGCCTCAAACTCACCGGAGCAGATCCGCATAAACGCGATCCGGTCACGGTGCGCCTTGTTCATGTTTGCCTGAATCTTAAAAACAAACGCTGAAAAATCCTGCTCCTGCATCGGATCGATCTCGCCATGATCCGACATACGTGGAAGCGGCGAAGTCGTCATCTTCAAAAAATGCTTCAAAAAGGTCTCTACGCCGAAGTTTGTCAGCGCGGAGCCGAAAAATACAGGGGAAAGTTCTCCCTTTGAGACAAGTTCCTGGTCAAATTCAGCGGCGGCGCCGTCCAGCAGTTCGATTTCTTCTTCGAGCTTTTCCTTTGCTTCAGCGCCGATCACCTGTTCCAGATCCGGATCATCCCAACTGATCACTTCCACTTCTCCCATGCGGGTTCCCTTCTGCGTGTCGGAAAACAGCTCGACCTCCTGTTTCGCGCGGTCATAGACGCCTTTAAACCCTTTTCCCGAGCCGATCGGCCAGTTGACCGGGCAGGTGGCGATCCCCAGCTCCTTTTCGATATCATCCAGAAGCTCAAAGGTATCCATCGCGTCCCGGTCCATCTTGTTGATAAAGGTAAAAATCGGGATATGGCGCATCACGCAGACCTTGAAGAGCTTCCTTGTCTGCGCCTCCACGCCCTTCGAGCCATCGATCACCATGACCGCCGAATCCGCCGCCATCAGCGTACGATAGGTGTCCTCCGAGAAATCCTGATGTCCCGGGGTATCCAGGATGTTGATGCAGTATCCGCCATAGTTAAACTGTAGTACCGAAGACGTCACAGAGATTCCTCTCTCTTTTTCAATCTCCATCCAGTCCGAGACCGCATGCCTTGCCGTCGCCTTTCCCTTTACGGAACCCGCCTGGTTGATCGCGCCTCCGTACAGCAGGAATTTCTCCGTCAGTGTGGTCTTTCCCGCATCCGGATGGGAAATGATTGCAAAGGTCCGCCGTTTCTTTATCTCATCCATCATATCAGACATCGTTCTATTAATCTCCTCATCATTCAACTGATATTTTCACATACCGGATTATTCTATCACAATTAGCGGTTTCCTGCAACGTTCATGTTTTTTTAATTTTTTTCCAATATTTTTCCACACAAAGAAAGCTGTCAGTTCTCCTGCCAATGCCATTACGGAATACAACATTGCGGTTCGGAATAGCATCCAGTACGGCAGATCCGGTATCTTCTTTTCCATGGTTTCAAGAAGCTCTGCTGCCGCCTTTTTATGATCTGTCAGTTCTGACCAGAATTCGAAGTCTGACCATTTCGATGGAATCATATCCTCTGGAATTGAAATATTGTGAAAGACAACCCAGAGTGCAAAAATCAAAATGAGCCAGAAAAGGATTTTCCAGATGATTTTCTCCCACCCTTCCGGATTCTGTCTTCCGGCTTCTTTTCCATATTTCCGGACTAAAAATAATATGCAGCATATCGGAAAGCATATCGCCGCAGTGTACACGAACCAGGATGTATAACCCAGGAGAGGATAATCCACGACCTCCCACTCCCCGCACAGCTTTCTGTAGTTTTCTTTCGTTTTTTCTACGTCTCCAAAGGTTGCGGCAGACGCTCTGTCAAGCAGAATCGTATCACTTTCATCTGCTTCATATACCAAAAAAGAATCTTTGCTTTCAATGATTCCTTTCACTTCAAAGGTCCGGTTTGACGTAGCTACCTGGAGTCCGATTGTGTTTTCGTTTCCGAACAGTTTTTCTGACAGGCTGCTGCTGATCAGGCATTCTTCTGTATCCCCGGCGCTCAGCACCGGAACTCCGGGAAACAAAAGATCTGATCGTCCATATAGGACGATGAAAGCTGCATCGATCTCCTTTTCCAGTTGAACAGACAGGATTCTCTGCGCGTCAATCTGTGTCCAGTTTACAAATTCAATTGGATACTCCGATTTCTCGTTTTCAGTCTGTACCTGTTTTGCGGTTTCATAATCCAGTCCTTCATACTGTTCTGCTGTAAATTGAAGAATTTCTGTTTTATTCTCGAATATCTGTCTGCTGTAAACTGCTCTGTATAAAAAAATACACACAAGAAGGACGATCAGAATGCACAGCAGCAGTTTCCCGGTTTGCTCTATCTTCTTTCTGTTCTCTCTTTTCATTGGTCTGCCCTCTTTACGCGGCTGCCGTCTTCCACTGTACGGGAAGATTCTGTCAGGACTTCCTGTTCCGAAGAGAGTCCCTGCACTGCAGCAAGTGACTCATTTTTATCAAGGAGCTCCACATCGACATGACGTACAATCCACTCTGTACCCAGTACTGACGACCGTTCTTCCACAACATAAACATAATACTGCTCCTGCTGCTGTATATGGAGTGCACTGGCCGGAATGCAGACATCATAGTAGGTTCCCTGTGTTTCAACTTCCAGTTTTGCAGTGGACCCCACCGGAAATGTATCCGAAGGCAGGTCCACCACTACAGTAATACTGCCCTGCGCACTTTGTCCGTTTTCCGTCGAACCGTCTGTGTCTGCGGGATTTCCCACGATTTGTTCCAGCGCTTCACTATCTGCAACGCTCTTGATCATTGTGCGCTTTGGCGTTTTATTCACGCCTGCTTCTGATCCGGTAAGAGTGACAAGCACCTGATTTCCTTCTGCCAGGAACTCTCTCTGGTCCGAAGAAAATGTAACACTTAATCTTGTGCCCTCAGAAGCATCTGTCATCAGTATGTCCCCGCTCCCGGTCGTCATCGACCCTGCCTGTATAGTTACCGCAGTTACCATCCCGCTCACCGGAGCGGTCACCTTCCCCTCTGTACTATACAATGCATTCAGTTTGTCCAGAGCTTCCTGCTGCGTCTGCCTCGTCAGCTGCAGCTGTTCCACGGAAGTATCTACCGGAGAAGCCACAGAAGACTGATCTAACGCTTTTTGCGCTTCATAAACCGAATTATTATAATTTTCTACCGACTGGTCATATGCCTGTTTTTTTTCTTCTATTTCCGCAGCCAGTGCTTCCGCTGTCTGCTCCGGGTATGCTTCCGGATCTGCAATATAATTATCATACGCCTGCTGTGCCCGCTCCAGCTCTTGCTGTGCCTGACTGACTTCCTCTGCCCCACGGTTCACGGCACGTTCATAATCGCCTGCGGCTTGTGAAGCCGAAAGCTGCCTGCCTGCTTCTGCCGCCTGTGCACTGGACTGCGCGCTCTGAATCTGCAGATCTGTCATCTGAAGTTCTCTCGTCTTATCCGAAATTTCTTTTTCCAGTTCCGCCAGATCCAGTTCATAAAGAATTTCCCCTGCGTTCACTGTCTGCCCTGCTTTCACATAAACAGTTTGAATCTTATGATTGGCTTCAGTCCCGACAGCAACTTCCTGTCGTCCCGTTACAATCCCTTCTGCAGATATATTTGGCTGAAAAGTCTCTGCCGTAGGCTTTTCCGCTGTCACTTCCGCAATGCCTGCACGATAGGCAGCTCTTGACAATATGGTAAACACCGCCATCCATATAAAGAACCAGACCGTAACCTTAATCAATTTTTTCCTCATTTATGATGTTCCTCCCAACTGCACTTCATGTCGCTCCATGTCAATCGTTATCCCTTTGTAAATCCCTGTATTCCGCGTTCCAGGTCGTCATATCCGCTTAAAAATACAAGGATAGACGGGACCAGTGTAATCACAGACGATACAAACGCCGTTCCCGCCTTCTCTGGTGAAATCTCCGGAAGAAATAGCGCAAGCGGCCATAACGACTGTGTCTTTATAAATGTCATCGGCTGCTCGATCATGCTCCAGCATTCCAGAAACTGCAATACGATCGCCGAGACAATACCTGCTTTTCCAAGCGGAATTCCGATCTGCAGAAAAATCCGTAATTCTCCTGCACCGTCAATTCGTGCCGAGTCTATCAGGGAATCCGGGATATCCCGGAAGAAATGATAGATAATAAAGACCGGCAGCGTAGAAAAAATACCCGGCAGTATAACGGATCCAAGCGTATCAAGCAGATTCATCTGATTCAATACCAGATAATCAGAAAGCATCATCACCTGAAACGGCATCATCATCAATACCACATACAAAAAAAATAATGCATCGTGAAACCGGAACCGAAATCTGGCAAATCCCCACGCAGCAGGAACTCCGACCAGAATCTGTCCCAGCAGGATTCCTCCTGTTATCTTAACAGAATTCCAGAACATCACAAAGAACCCCGGAGTATCCAGAAGTATTTCAACATAAGACTGCAGGGTGGGTTCATACGGCAGGAGCGACCACTTCGCATATCCCTCTTCCCCAAGCAGGACCGGAGCGAGATCCCGTGTGATTTCTCCTTGTCCCATCAAAGAACCGACGATCAGAAACACGATCGGATAACAGCATAGAAAAACAAGGCCTGCCATGATGCCATATAAAACCCAATGAGACACGTTCTTCCCCTTACTTTTTTTCATTCTATACGTCACGCTCCTTGTTTCCCCATAATCTCCACAAAAACAAAACCAGAATAAACAGCGCCGCGCCGTTTAGTACCGCTCCGGAAGCCATTTTGTCCAGATCCAGATTTCTGTACCAGTTGTTAAACAAATGCTGGAGCATATAAATACTTTCGTGAGGATAGTCCCCGGCGATCAGATACGCCTCTCTGTATACTTTGAACGAATTGATCAGTGACAGTACCACGATCGTAAAAAAAGCCGAAAACAGATTCGGCAATGTAATCCAGAAAAAACAGGCCGTCTCTCCGGCCCCGTCCGTTTTCGCAGCCTCATAGATCTCTTTTGGAATTGAGTCCAGAGCCGCCGTCCAGAGGATCACGCTGTACCCCAGATTTTTCCAGATGCAGCTGAATACCAGTACTCCAAATGCATTTCCTGTGTTCATCCAGTCCGGACCGTTTATTCCAAGAAGCTGGAGAAACCCATTCAAAAACCCCTGTTCATCAAAAAGGATCTTCCAGAGCAGCACGACTGCCGCTGTAGGAATTGCCATTGGAATGAGCAGGCCGCTCTTGATCCATATATTCTTTTTAAAATGGTTCTGCAAAATCACGGCGATCAGCAGTGACAAAACAACAAGAAGCGGAATACAGACTGCCATCATCCGCACAGTATTCCACGCGGCAAGCCGGAACGCTTCATTTTGCAGCACCAGTTTGAAATTATCCAGACCGACAAATTTTCCGGAAAGCACGTTTGTGAATGCTCTCCGGATTACATCCAGATACGGAATCACATAAAAAACAATCACGCCCAAAAAACTCGGGAGAATAAACAAATATCCTTTGTTCTCCCTGGCAATTCTATTATGAATATTTTTCATCTTTCCCCAACCCTTTTCAAAATGCAGCGCATAAATATTTCTTCTATTCGCTCATATATAGTTTTGCTTTCCCACATACCTCCTGCACAGCGTCCTGCAGGTCTTTCCCGTCGAAGATATATGCGTCCAGCTGTTCTGCGATCAGCTCCATCAATACCGCATCATACGCAACCGGTGTGTCAAGTTCTTCAATAAACTGCTCAAACCGCTCACAATCTTCCGGTGTCAACATATAAATATCCATGCCCTGACTGGGATCCTCTTTCTTTGAAATTCCATTCTCTATGATTTCTCCCGTTGCGCATTCATCACTGATCAGGTTTTCTCTGGTAATTGATAAGCCGGAGCCACTGCCCGGCGTAAGATATACTTTGGATAAATAATATGTCAAAAAATCCTCCGCCACTTCAAGATGACTGCCGGAATGATTCAGTCCAAACATCACGTATGGAATGAAATAATTTCCGCTGTCAAAATTCAGATGTCGATATTCTTTCTCACTCTGTATACAAAGAGAATTCAAGCATACAAAGCTCATCTCATGTGTAAGCTGAGTAACTTCCGTTTGTACTTCATTATAATATAATTCTATCGTTGAATCTCCAGAGGAAGTTGGATACGCGTCCGCCCAATGTTTCACTTTCATCCAGTCTTCTACATTTTGTCTCTCTTCTGCAGAAAAACTTAAATCTGCGATTTTCCCAAGGTTCTCAAATAGCCGCGCCAGCTCATCTTCATTGATCTGATCACTCATGATTCCGGATGTAACGATCAGGTTTCCTGCTGCAGTACTGAAGACATTCTGTTTCACAGCAGGTATTCCGGCTGAGAATCCGGTTTCAAGGCTCTGCACCAGATTATCTATATTCCCCGCTGAAACTACTTCTGCATTTCCCGCCAGGATTGGAATCATAAAGGAAGTCGGGACTTGATATATTTGCTCTGCGCTGTTTGACGCAGTAATGATATTATAAAATAGTGCATCTTTTTCCGGCTCCAGAAGTTCCGTCACATCTTCCAGAATTCCCTTCTCCACATATTGATCTGCCGGAAGTCCATCCAGTACAAGCACGTCCGGTCCATTCCCGGACATAAGTTCTGTATTCAGCGTACGGATCGCATCGGATATTGTTACTCCGTCCTCGCCTGTATACCCCACCTCATATACCACTTCCAAATCCGGATATTTTCCCTGAAAAAGCGATGCAGCCTGACGTACCATATATTCGTCCTTCAGGCTGTAAATTCGAAACGTTTCCGTCCCTGTCTCATCTCCTGCACCGGACTGCTCATCACTTGTCCCGGAGCACGCGGTCAGACTACCTATTAAAAGTAACATTGTGATAATACCCCTTATTTTTTTCATAATACTATCTTCTTCTCCTTTCATTGTACCGTATATAGATTAGACGTAAAATTTCGGAAAAAGGTTACAAAATATGTATAGTCAGATTGCACAAAAAATCCGGGGACGTTCCCCGGACTTTTAAAAATGAATGTTTGAATTATTCATGAATCGGTGTGATGACGATGTTTTCCGGCGCAATCTCAGTCTTGCGTGTGACGATATCTTCGATCTGCGCCCGGTTTGCGTCTGTAAGCTCTTCTGCATTTACCACGATGTCCGCCGAATCGGAGGTCAGGTTTACCACGGATTCCGAAAATCCCTTGGACGCCATCAGTGTCTCGATCGCCATCTCCTGTTCGGAAAGCTGTGTCATCTCCAGCATCTGTGCGATGGCGTCCTGCTTCTCTTCATCACTGATGTTCGTATTGTCAATGATCCCCTGCAGGGTTTCTTTGTTCTGCGCCCGCACCTGTTCACGGGAAACCTTTGCCTGTGCAACGGTTGTATCCGCCGCGTTGCTGGTCAGGACCGCTTCTCCCGGCGTTCCCTCCACCTCCGAATCCGTACTCAGGATATCGCCCTCTTCTGTTTCCAGATCTTCCTCTGAAATATCGAGCAGTTCTTTATTCGCCAGTTCCGCGTTTGCTTCTGTCGTACCTGTGTCTGCTTCATTGAACAGCTTTCCTGAATAGTTCAGATATCCGGCTATCGCGATCATAACCGCAAGGGTAGTAACAATAATCTGATTTTTCTTGAATATTTTTTTCACTTGGCAACCTCCTTTATGTATCTGTCCTCTTCATTATTTTTATCTTATGCGCCTCTACGCCGAATAATGCCTGTACCGCTTCTGTAATATTCTGAACGACCACCGCATTGTCTCCGCCGTCTGCGATCACTACAACCCCTTCGATCTCCGGCGTCAGTTCTTTGCTCACATACGGCGTCTGCGTACCGTCCGACTGCTGTTCATAGACGCTTGTTTTATCCGAAGTTCGGTCTTCTGTGGTCCTCGTCCCGCCCTGGCTGTCTTCTTCTGACGTTGTCTGGCTGGTCGTATTCTGATCTTTTTCCACCACTTTCTGACCCGTGGATTTCAGTGTAATGATGACCTCTGCTCTTCCCACGCCTTCTACATATTCCAGTGCGTTCGCCACCCGCTTCTCCAGATATTCCTCATACGCCTCTGTCGAGTCGGAAGGAGATTCGGATGACGCATTCTGCATATCCTCACTGCCAGCCGGTGTCTTTTGACTGTCTGATGTGGGCCAGATTACCACAAGCAGGAGAAGTCCCACCAGAAACAGGATCAAAAGCCGGTTCTTCTTCGGCATGCCTTGTTCTGATTTCAGCTTCTCAACAAATCCCCGCCACTTATTCTCCAATTCTGATCTCCTCCACTTCTATCCCGCTGTCGTCCGTCTCCTGCTCTTCTTCGCTTCCCTGATATTCCTCCGGAAGGAAATCAAAAAGGTCGATCTCCTCCCAGTAGCGTTCCTGCTGTTCGATCATTCTCTTCTCCTGCTCGTATTCTTTGTTGTGATACAACGCATAGAAGGTATCCGCAGTTCCCGTCAGTTTGAGAAGCGGCGTGATCAGTAATAAAATCAGTACCAGACCGGTAAAGAAACGGATATACTTTTTGTAGCTGTCTCCCGGTACTGCCTCCAGTACCACGGTCACGATCACAAGATAGAATGCGATATTGCGGATCCATTCGTAAAGCGCATCCAGCATAGGCGCTCCTTTCCTTTCACACATAGTCTTTCCTGATGCTTTTGCCTTGACGGAGCGATTCTATGATACCTACGGATTGTTTCGTGCTACGCACTCCCACAATCCTGCCCCAAATTCGGATATCGTGTGGCATACGCCCCACTTTTATCCTCATGTTGGGGCGGGTCCCAAGGTCTTTCACCCACCTATGAGCAAGCTCATGTGGGTTTAGACCTTTTGCCCCTGGTATCATCATTCTATGATGTTGACGCTGTAATGATCGCGATCGTGAGCAAAAACAGTACCAGTACCGTGACCAGTACCCGCAGCATCAGTTCGTATCCTTTGCTGACACTGCTGATGCATCCGGTAATCCTTGCGTCAGATACCGGCTGTACCAGAGCCGCGGCGAGTTTATACAGCAGAACCGTCAGTCCCATCTGGATCACAGGAACTGCGCAGATAAAAAACAGGATCAGCATCCCGGCAATCCCGATGCTGTTTTTGATCAAGACCGCCGTTCCAAGCACTACATCCGTCACGCTGCCGAATGTATTTCCCAGTCCGGGAATGGCCTCCACGGTCTTTGTCAGCGTACTTCTCTTCACGGTATCGATCGCCGGGGAAAGAAGTCCCTGCACCAGATTGATTCCCACGATGCAGCCGGTCAGAGTCCGAAGTGTCCACGAGATTGCTTTCTGGATCAGTTCCCCGAATTCCGTCAGCATATCCTCCCCCACCATATAGTTCATTGCCTGCACCATAATATAGATATGAATCACCGGCAAAAGAAACTTGAGAATGACCAGTTCCACCAGAAAGATCAAAAGCAGGACCAGATTGTAAAACATCAGAGAACTGCTGCTTCCTGACGCGATCGCCACGGCAAGGAAATAGGACGGACAGAGTACCTTCATAAAATGGAGCATGGACTCCAGATTTCCCTCCAGAGCATCCACGGCAAGCTGAAAGGACTGCAGACACATGGTGACCAGAAGAATATACAGCACATAAAAGCTGATCTCGGATACCTGCTTGTTTTGCAGCGCGCTGGAAAAATTCGAGAAAATTGCCGCGATCAGTGCGATCAGCAGCATATACACCAGATTTTTTCGGTTTGTACGAAACTCATATCCAAGCTGGTCTTTCACAAACTGCCACAACAATTTTATGGCCGCAGTGAGGTCTCCGTCCATGACTGCTGACATCACATCCTGAAACCGGACTTTCCCGGACGGGAAAAGGGAATGCAGGCTTTCATCCATTTCAGAAAAGTCAAATTCTTCCAGGATTTTCTGTTCTGTCTGTTCCCGGATTTCCTCAAGGCTGTCTGTGGAATTGCTGTTTTCGGGCGTTTCCGCCTCGTTCTGAGAAGCGGTTTCGTCCGCATCCGCCGCCGGTTCCTGAGCCACAGTCTCCGTATCTTCGGCATATACCGGAATTTCCGATAAAAAAAGAAGTCCGCCCAGCAAACATATCCCCAACAGAAGCACACTTCCGACGATCTGTCCTTTCAAAACCGCGAATCCTTTCCGGTATCGTTTTCTTTGTTTCCCGCTCATGACAGAAATCCCTGTATCGTTTCCAGAAGGGCAAGGAGGATCGGCAGTCCCAGAGCCAGAATCGTCAGCTTGCTGAAAATCTCAATCTGCACGGCAATAGTCTGGTATCCGGCGTCTTTGCAGATACTGGAACAAAATTCCGCGATATAGGTAATGCCGATCATCTTCAATATGGTAGAGATATATCCGCTGTCAATACCAAGATACGTGTTGATCTGCGTTACCGTGTTCACAAAAATCTCCAGCCGGTCGACAATACTGACAAACAGCATAATACTGACTCCCGCGCTCATATAGATCCCGTACTCGGACTTTCCGCCCCGGAACTGTACTGCCAGCAGCGCGCCGACCACCCCGATGATTCCGATCTGTATGATGTTCATTCTTCTGTTCTCCCCTTTTTTGATCAAACACTATAGCATGAATAACTGCCTGATCGTGGTAAATAAATCATAGATGTAGGGCAATATCCATGAAAGCACCAGGATCAGTCCGGCCAGACTTACCAGAAACGCTTGCTCATCTCTGCCACTGTGCTTCAGCACCTGAGAGAGGATGGAGACCAGAATCCCGACTGCTGCTATTTTAAAAATCAAATTAACTGTCAATTGTCCTCCTTTTTGGCCTAGGCCAGTACCACAACCAGAAAGATTCCGCTCATCACACCGAGACAGTTCCCGATCCGTTTCCGGGACGTCATACCTTCCCGTACTTTTTCAATTTCCTGGTCCAGGCGTTCCAGATACAACTGCAGGTTCCGGCTCTCCGAAGCGTTGTCCGACTGCCCGATGTAATACCCAAGTTCTTTTAACTGATCTGCATGCGCCGTTTTCAGATTCAGGCCTTCCAGATATCTGTCCACCGAGCGTGTCCAGATTTTCACAAAATCTGTCTCCTCCCTCTTTTCCACCTGCTGTTCCATAGAAAGAAGCCATCTCCGGTAAGGCTCTTTCACCTTTCTTGCGACTCTTGCGAAGATTTCTCCGACCGGAGCGTTCGCATATTCCAGCTCTCCCTTCAGCATATAAATGATCCGGCGGATATAGAGGAGCTTTTCCAGATAATTCTGCAGTTCTGCCCCGTACAAAAATCCTGCCCCGGTCGTCGCCAGAATGACCATCACTGCTCCTACAAACCGCTGCATAACAGACTCCCCCGCTCATCATAAATATTCCGGATCTCTCCCGGATGTTTCCCGCGCCCCAGGATGATATACCGTTCAAAACACCGCTTCCGTATCAGATCACCGAGTACGGGTTTCTCTGTTGCTTCCTCCATATCCGTCCCATGGATACTTGCGATCAGCTTACAGCCACAGTGCATCGCGTATTCTACCGCATGGATATCTTCCGCCGTTCCGATCTCATCGACCGCAAGCACCTGCGGCGCCATGGATCGGATCAGCATGAGCATTCCCTCCGCTTTCGGACAGCAGTCCAGAACGTCTGTACGCATCCCCAGTTGATTTTGTGCCACACCGAGATAGCACCCGCCCAGCTCTGAGCGCTCGTCCACAACTCCCACGGTACACCCTTTTACGTAAGCATTTCCATCGGAGATCTGCCGGATCAGGTCCCTGAGCAGCGTTGTTTTCCCACACCCCGGCGGCGAAATCACCAGTGTGTGACAGAGTGTCCGATCCTTTGTAATATACGGCATGACAGGATCCGCACAGCCAATCACCTCATGTGCCACCCGGATGTTTACCGAAGATATGTACTGTATGTTTTTCACTTTGTTCTGTTCGAGGATCACTTTCCCCATCACACCGGCCCGGTGTCCGCCTTCCACGGTAAGAAATCCCTGCCTCATTTCCTGCTCATACGCATAGAGAGAATAGTGACTGATATAATCCATGGTTTCCCTGACCTCCTCCTTCGTCACGATGTGCTTTTCTTTCCGGGCGGACGGCAGAATCCGCTCCCGGTTCTCATACTCAATGATAAACGGCTTTTCAATCCGCAGCCGGATTCCCTGCAGCCGTTCATAATCCAGCTTCTCCGCGTCCAGAATGCTGCGGAGTGATTTCGCCAGAATACTTAAAATCTGCTGCTCTTTTCTGCTCTCCTTCATCTTGTCCACCTCTTTAAAAACAATATATGAAGAGGATACAGATTTATGACCTGAAAAAATCTTGTTTTTTCCTTTTGTATTGAATATAATGAAACCAGTGTCAAAAGGTCTAAACCCACATGAGCTTGCTCATGAGTGGGTGAAAAGCCTTGGGACAGGTATCATAGTTGGGGAATCAACAGGAATGGTGAAAGCAAATGATGAGAGTGGCGGTTGTCGATGATGAACAGGAAGTCAGAGCGCAGTTAGCTTTGTACATTCGTCATTTTTCCGAAGAATCCGGTGTGGATATGGAAGTGGTTCCATTTCCTTCGGGGGATTCATTTCTGCAAAACTATACAATGAGTTACGATATTATTATATTTGATATTGATATGCCGGGGACAAACGGTATGGATACCGCCCGCAGGCTTCGTACGATAGATCAGAACGTAACGATTATTTTTATGACGAATATCGCGCAGTATGCGATCAATGGATATGAAGTTGATGCGGTGGATTATATCATAAAGCCGATCGGATACTACGATTTTTCCATGAAGTTCCATCGTACCGTAGCGAAAGCCGCTCAGAAGAAAGAACATGTGATCAAGCTTGAAACGACCGAGGGCGTCCGAAGGATTCGTGTGGCAGCGATCGTGTACGTGGAAGTACAGTCACATTACCTGTATTACTATACAGTCAAGAATGTATATAAGAGCAGAGGAAATATGTCGGAAGTAGAACGTGAGCTTTCCCGGTACAGCTTTGTACAGATTCACCGTTCCTATCTGGTAAATCTGCGTTACGTAGAAAAGATAAAAAGCAGTGAAATTATTGCCCGCGGGATTACACTTCCGGTCGGGCGTGCCTATAAGGATCATGTGAAGCAAAAATACATGCAGTATGTGAGAGGGGATGACGAAGGGTGACAATTACATTTTTAGAAGTTTTCGATCAGTTCCGTTTTATGGCAGGAGCTATTACAGCAGAACTGGTCTTTATCATCCATGCGGCTTCCAGACGCGATCATTTTCCGGGACGGGTTCTGAAAGGCTGCATCGGCTGTGTGCTTTGGTCAGC
Organism: uncultured Lachnospiraceae bacterium; assembly: GCA_958402795.1. Taxonomy (GTDB): domain Bacteria; phylum Bacillota; class Clostridia; order Lachnospirales; family Lachnospiraceae; genus Schaedlerella. Next base: position 51,214 of record CATXUX010000015.1, read on the forward strand.
GGGATATTTCCCGTGGGAATATTTCTGTCAGACATTCATTCCGGGGAAAATCTTTCCGACAATTCTTATCTGTATATGGTGGCTGGCAGCGAGCTTTATCTCGATTTTTTTCTTGTACTATTGCTTCCATATTAACGGAAGCAATCTTTTATTCCGTGGAAGCATGGGACTGGCGCTGCAGGAAATCATTACAGTCTTCTGCCAGTATTGCATCAACCGGTTATGGTTTCCGGGACTGGCGGAAAAGAATACGATTTTGTATGTATCGGTCATTTTTTTGTCGTATTTTGCATTTGAACTGCTGACCTACCTTCTGCTGGCGCGGCGCATGCAGGACGCGGGACGTACAGTGATCGTAAGCAGCAGGCAGAACGTATGGATTTCCGTTGTTATTGTTGCCGTCCTGTCGCTGTGTACAAACTTTACGAGCGGTGTTTTTGAATGGTCGAGCGGAGACTGGGAGTCGTCACTTGGAGACATGGAATTTTTGAATCAGGTTGTCGTGCCTTATTACTGTGTATTTGTGTTGCTTGTAATCTGCATCATTATCATATTGATCGAGTACAGCATGTACGAGATTCTGCTTCATCAGCAGGAAAATGAGATCCTGCGGCAGCTCGAAAAAGAAAAAACACAGCAATATGAGATGTCCAGAGAAAATATTGACCTGATCAATCAAAAATGCCATGACCTGAAATACCAGATCCGGGCGTTGAAAATGGCCGTGGGAAGCGAGCGGGAAAAACTTTTTGAAGAAGCGGATAAAGCAGTACAGTTCTATGACGCCGCAGTCCATACTGAGAATCAGGTTCTGGACACGATATTGACAGAAAAAAGTCTTCTCTGCACAAAATATAATATCCGTTTTTCCTGCAATATCCGAACAGAAAATCTGGATCAGATAGAGGTGATTGATCTGTATACAATACTGGGAAATGCGATCGATAACGCGATTGAATGTGTCAGGATCTATGAAGAACCGGAAAAGAGAGTGATCAGCCTTTCGATTTTGGAAAACGGTGAGATGCTTCATATCTTCGTAGAGAACTTCTTTGACGGTGAACTGGAAATTCGCGGAGGATTCCCGGTTACGGGCAAGAAAGACAAAGATTATCATGGGTTCGGGATTAAAAGTATCAATATGCTTGCAAAGAAATACGGAGGGGATAGTATGGTCTCCGTGAATAACAAGACTTTTTCGTTGCATATTATGCTTGTACTGGAATAGAAGGATTCATAAAGCCGGAAGCTGTTCGTATAAACGAACCACCTTCCGGCTTTTGATAAATCAAACATTCTTGAATCATACGCTTTTTATTTTTTTTCAGCATCAATTCCTTTTCGCTTTGCAATGATTCTCTGCTCTTCCTCGATGTTTTTCTCCACGTTCATAAACCGCATCACAACAATCAGAATGCCGTGGGCAATGACTTCAAATCCAAGGAAGAAGAACTTTGCCACTCCCGGTCCGGAGAACGTCGGATGATCATAAAAGAAGTTAAAAACCGCGACTGCCAGTCCATTCACGACGGTAAGTATTGTGTTGTATACTGACATAGAAATTCCGTCTACGCGATAGCCGAACCGCGCTTCCAGATGATCCAGAACATCTGCAAACAACGCCATCATCACATAGGAACCCGGTATGCTGGAGAACCCCTTCAACGTCTGTCCGACCAGCATGACCGTGAAGTTCGATGGATTGGACAGGCAGACGAGACTTCCCGCGATGGAGAACACGCAGCCGACAATGATCATGTTCTTCTTCCCGAACCGGTTTGCCAGCGGCCAGATAAAGAGCATTCCGGCTGCCAGCGGTATCCCGCTGATGAGCGCCAGAACGGACTGGATCATGTCTGCACTTAGCGTGATGCCGAACACGGTCGTTTCCGGGAAAAACTCATGGCAGTATATATTGAAGATGTATCCGCCTTTAAACATGACACCTGCCTGATAGAGCATATAGAAGATCATGACGATCCACCAGTACCGGTCACTCGCCGCCGCTTTTAACTGTGTCAGCGCCGGGATCTTCTCCGCCGTTTTCTCTTCCTGCTCCTTAGCCTGTTTTTCCGGCGACGCAAAATCTTCTTCCGTAATACGTTCGCGGGTAAATTTGTATTCCAGCATACAGCCGAAAAATGCGATCACCGAAAAGGCGACCATGATCATCTGCCAGCGCCCCTGGATGGCTTCTGTACTTTCGGCTGAATTGATCCAGCTAAGGATCAGCGGCATCAAAATGCTGCTGACAAGACCATTTCCCGCAACGGCGGGGATATTTGCCACAACGGACAGCTTGCCTCTCTGCTTTAAGTCTCGTGTGGACAGGGAGACCATCAGGTAATGGGAAGTCCCGTATACCGGATTGGCGACTGCAGCAAACAGGTTATAGGTAACAGCCATCCAGATCATTCTTGCCCCGAGACTGATCTGCGGGATACAAAATACAAGGATCCCTGCCACAAGAAGTACGGGCGCCGCCGCCAGAATATAGGGTCTTGCTTTTCCTGCCTTCGTCCGAGTCTTTCCTACCAGGATGCCGATGAGGATATTTGCAAGTGCCATAGGGATTACCGAGATAAGCGGCAGAAGGGTTAAAAAATTGCCCTGTGCCACGATATCGTCATACGTCCGGTAATAAGTAAGGTAGTAGGATGACACAACGCTGGTCATCATCAGCACACAGAACGGGCCAAGGAAATATCCCAGCAACATTTCTTTGAGAGAAACATCTTTCGTCTTCACAGCCGACGCCAAAAGAGGCATTTCCCATATACTTTTTTTCTTTATCTTCTCTTTCACGCCGTTTTCCTTCTTTCCTTCTGCTTGTCACGCCTTTCTGAAGCCGTCTCGCGGCTTTCTTCCGGCTGCATATCTTTTCCAGCGTCCGCCTCCTGCCCGTCTTCTTCCAGATTTTGCGGAAGCCATCCGTTCTGAAAACATCTGCACAGATCCCAGCTTTCTTTCCAGCTTTCGTCCGGCTCGGCTTCTCTGTCCCGGAGCATCTGGTAGTTGTAGTAAAACCATCCGGCTCCTTTTTCCCAGGCTTTTCTCTGTTGCTCATAGATTGCACGGTAGCATTCTTTCTGCTGTTCTTTCTCTTTTGATCCTTCCGCCGCGCCTTTCCCAAGCCGGTCTGCGTAACGACTGCTGATGCACCATTCCCCTACAAGGACAGGAACCTTCTTCTGTACCCGACGGATCGAACGCTCATTGAAGCGGACATACGCTTTATACAGCCACGGCGCGGCGATGTGAGTTATAGTCTCCATCGCGTAAATGTAAATGTGCGTGTCCAGATACACATGTTCCATCTGATTCTCTTTGAAAAAGTCCTTCCACCGGGTGAGACGGAAGCCGTCGTGAAAGACGATCGCCTTTTCCACCGGCATAATCCGGCGCAGCCGCTTATATGCCTCCACATAGAACCCTCGCAGGAAGCGCATCGGCACGTAACCGGAACCTTTCGCTTCTTTCGGATCTTTCGCCTTCCCCGTGGACGGCGCGGTCAGATACACGGACAAGCTGATCGGCTCATTCAGCACCTCGATGCCGAACAGCGCTTCCCGCGAAGTGTAGCGTGCCGCCAGCCGTTCCAGAACCGTCAGGGCAAATTCTACTTCCTCCGGATTTTTATGCCATTTACAGACGCCGGTAAGTCCGCCGTTGTCATACCCGTTCTGCCCGCCGGGGACGGTATGCAGATCGATCAGGATCTGCATACCATTTGCTTCCGCCCACGAAAATGCCTTGTCCAGATATTCAATGCATCCCCCGAAGGGCGGGCGGTCGCCGAAGATGAAATAGGGAACCGGAATGCGCACGATCCGGACGCCGTGGGACGCAAGATATTGAAAATCTTTTTCAGTTATGTAAGTATCCCTGTGCGCTTTCAGCCTGTCCGCCAGCTCGGTGGGCGGCATCAGCCGGTTCAGCCATATCTCGTCTTCCGCCCCGGTCCCTTCAAAAACGTCCGGGCTCATCCATTTTTCCAATACAAGCCAATTTCCAAGATTGACTCCTCTGATCTTCTCCATGTTTCACCTCAGTTTTCCTTTTTCCTGTATCCCGTAAAGGAAATTACGATATTTGCAAGCAGCGCGGCCAGCCAGCATCCCATAGAGACAAATGACAAATAGCAGGAATCTTCTCCGCCATGCCCAGCGTCCCACGGCGCTACGATACAGTTTCCGATGGCGTCCACACGATCCACAAGCAGGAAGAGCATTGCAGTCGTCAGAAGGATGACAAGCAGGTAAGTCAGCACGTCAAAGAGTTCCGGCTTTTGTTTCCCTGCCGCCTGCATGCCGGTCAGCACCAGGCAGATCAGGATGACCGCTGCAAGTTCCAGCGTAATCCACACGCTGTTCTTCTCTCCGTAAACGATACCGATATACCCCGTCCGGTAACTGAGTGCGAAGAACACCGTTCCGGTCAGCGTCAGTACAAGTGTGATACAATTAACGAAAAATCCGGTGCTTTTCTTTCTTTTCAACTCAGCCATTCTTCTTCTCCTTTCTTCCTGCAATACTTCCCAGAATCCAGAATACAAGCATCACGTCCATTGCCGTGCCGAGTACGTACATACCAATGCTCAGAGCCTTCGCCCACCATGTAGTTCCGCTGGTGGAAACATCTGCCCCATACCCATCATAAAGCGCAGAATCTGCAAATGTATAGAGATAATGATGTACCGCTTCTCTCGCTGCCGCCGTCAGAACCGCGTCATCTAACAGCACGTCGGAAGATACCGTACTCCACGCGCCACTGGCATCTCCTGCTCCGCCAAGCATGAAGTCAGTGCCGGCGGTCAGACATTCCGCCACGCGCATATAATCCTTATCTTTCACCGAGTCGGTGATGATCATGCCGTCAAAATTCCATTCGCCGCGGCAGATTCCGCCAATCAGTCCGGCGTGGGCACTGCTGAATGTGATTCCCACACGGTTAAATCCGGTCATGACTGATTTCATACCGCCGTTCCGGAACGCCGTTTGAAAACCACGCAGCTCATTTTCTCTTGCCGCCTGTTCGCTGGTAAACACGCCGATCCCGGTCCGGTTTTTTTCAATGTCGTTGAAAGCGAAATGCTTTGCACACACGACGATGCCTTTTTTCTGACAAGCCTTCGTCACATCCGCCGCCATTTGCCCGGTGAGTACCGGATCTTCAGAATAATACTCGTTATTTCTTGCGTTATACGGCGAGCGGTGCAGGTTCATCCCCGGTCCGAACCACCAGTATACGCCCACCCAAAGTCCATCGTTTCCAATCAGGTTTCCTTCCGCCTCTGCCAGCTTGTGGCTGTAAGTCGCCGCCAGCACAGGCGCACCTACATAAACACTGGGCGCAACGCCCCGCAGAGAGTCCTCTCCTGCCTCGATTGCGTAAGGCGGTCTCGCATCGTTATACATTCCGTATCCTACGATCATCCCGCACGGACTGTCTGCCGCGTTTCCATGTTCCAGAAGAATTTCCGGAACCGCCGTATTGTTGCCACATACGTAAGCCGAATAATCTTCCAGCGGTATCCCGCTTAGCACATTGTCAAACATCGGATCGTCATAATCAGTAATTCCGAACAAATCCATCACCGTGTACTCTGCCGTCTTGTCTGCTGTACCGAAGTCTTCCGCCGTATAGAACGTCCCGTCATAAGCCGCGTTGGCCGCCTCTGCGTCGTATGTCTCACAGTTTAACGGTCCAAGCATCGCTTCATTCGCGGTTACGCCGGTCACTGTAACCGGGAACGTCCCCGCCCAGTCAGTCCTGCTTAAATACTGCGCACCCTGCGAAGTAAATGCATCACCGTATGCTTCACAGGTAAAGTCCATATCCTCTAACTGATTCTCAATCAACGTTTCACCGTCTTCCCCTACCGTAAACGCCCCTGCTTTTTTCAGCGTCTCGGTATAAGTCGTTCCCGTTACCGTGACATCGGCCAGTTTGGAAGAATCCTGCTCCCTGATCACCGCATTGACTGCGTCATGCGCGCCGTTTCCCGTTGCAAAGTAGTACGCGCCTTCCTCTAAAATATATGCGCCTGACGTGCCGTCATGGCTGTAGTTTGAATCATAGGACGAGAAATCCTGCACATTGAATGTAATCGTCACTTTCTCGCTCTCTCCCGCTTCCAGAAGCTTCACATCCTCAATCCCGTCTTCTGAATCCTCTCCTGTCTTCCCGTAGCCGATCAACTGGATAGCCGATTTTTCCAGGCGGCTCTCCTGATCATACTCTGTAAATGGAAGCGATACATAGAGCTGCACTACATGTTTTGCCGCCCGGTCTCCCACATTCGTCACTTTCACCGTGACCGTGGAATCCGTCTTGCCGCTCCAGTCAATCTGCACGTCTGTGATCTCTTCCGTAAACTCCGAGCCTTCTACGCCATAGCCGAAGGAGTATGATACCTCCTTGTCGTATTCCCAGACATCGCTGCCGTCCACTGTCTCGTTCTTTCCTGCAGTTGACGCGTTTCCATTTTCCATTACCGAATCATAATAACGTGTTTCGTAATATTTATATCCGGTGTAGATCCCCTCAGATTCCACCTCATACCACGCAGAGTAGACTGCATCGTTATTGGTGTATTCATAGGAATCAAAATTGACTGCCGATGGAGCCAGTGCTGTATTCACCGCATAGGTATCCGTCAGATGCCCTGACGGAACCGCATCCCCGGCCAGAATATCCGCCACGCCGTAGTTTCCGTAGGCGCTTGGATTCCCGATCAGCAGGATGGAATCAATTCCTTCGTCCTCTTTGAGCTCCTCGATCTCCATGGTGCTCGCCGAGTTGAGCAGCACGATCACCTTGGAAAATCCCTGCTCCTTTACGTAAGACACCAGATCTTTTTCATCATCAGAAAGTCCAAGGATATTTCCGGTCGTGCTTTTGGAAAACTCCTCCGGCTCTGTGATTCCCTTGCTCCCCGGAAGGTAGGTACTGGCTTCACTACTCATCCGTCCGAATACAAGAACCGCCGCGTCCTGGTAACCTTCGTACCCGTCAATTCCCGCTGATTCGTATTCGCTTCTGGGAACCTCGTTCACCGCCGTTGTAGACTGGGTATCATACTCTGCCGCCCGGCTCTGATAGAACTCCACCAACTCCGGATTGACACTGAATCCTCTTTCCGTCATTGCATCCTTTAAACTGACCGCAAGGCTGGTGTTCGTCACCGCGCCGATCGCGCCGTTATAATGCATCCGGAAGGATCGGATCCCGAAAAGCGTAACGCCTAAATCTCCGCCGACCGCCACATCGTCCGCTGTTCCCTTTAAGAGAACGGCGCCTTCTTCTTCAATCCTTTCATTCAATGCTTTCTCTGCGTCCAGCAGTTCTTCGGCGCTGCCACAATCGGACTGGTATTTGTAATCCGCCAGATCCGCACTGTGCTCCACGGAGCCGCTGTTCGTCCCCAAAAGCTCATCCACTTTCCCCTGATACGTCCCGGTCGCATAGTACTGGACAATCGTAACCGTCAGAAACAGACAGGTGCATACGCTTGCCAGACCACGGAACAGACCTTTGTGTTTCCTGAAGAATTTCATAGCCTGCCTCCTGCCCTCCCGCATCTGTTATTGCAGTGCGGAAAGATTTTCTTCCGTCAGCGCAATACTTTGCGTAAAATCTGTGTAGCTCGTCGCATCTGTATACTGCCTTAATGTAATCTCAAGCGGTGTGGATGCATTTCCTGCCGCGGTACTCCCTTCACCTTCTGCACCGGAATAGGTAAGTACAACGTTTTCTCCTTCGAAACTCCATGCCATATCCGCGGACATACCATTTTCCGTATCTTCATAGTAAGCTGTTCCGTCGTTATAAAATACGATGCCTGCCTTTTCCCCCTCTGCCTGCGTCAGACGTCCGGCTTTTTCCCATGTCACGATCGTATCTCCATCCAGCGTAAATACCGTCTCCGGGAACTGTTCTAAGAGTGCCGGAGTGTCCGCACTTGTCCACTCACCATAATATACATCACCTTCCGGATTGTAGCTGCCGCCCGCTGCGTTACTTTTAGTGAAAATCTGTGCCAGATAGCTGACGCCCAGATCCGGGATTTCATAGGATGCTTCGTCTACTGTCACGGTTACCTCATCGCCGTCCTTTTCATAGGTTCCGGAAGCGCTGGAAAAATACTCTGCATACATACCATTTCCATATTCAAAGGCCTCGCCCACTGCAATATCGCTGCCTTCCGTATCCTCCTGCATCCAGCCATGTACATCCATGGTAAACGTATCGTCTTCCGCCAGTGTCAATTCTACACGCAGCGCACGCATTTGTTTTTCCAGCGAACCTCTTCCGAAGCTATATGCCGGAATCTCCACCTCATCCGCATTCAGAACCGTCTTTTCGTATACATATGTGCCGGTTCCATTCTCATCCGCAGATGTGTCCGTTTCTGCGCCCGTTTCTGCGTCCGTTCCGGCGTCCGCTCCGTCTCCGGAATTGTTTCCGCCGCATCCTGCGAGTACACCAACTGCCATTACCGCCGTCATCATCACTGCCAACATTTTCTTTTTCATAATTTTGATACTCCTTTTTCTTTGTTGTGAAGGATCTTCCTTCCGTTGCTTTTGGCTTCTGTATATGTAGTAACATATCCGGTTATTCAAAACAAGCGATTGTCCCGAACGCCCTATTTTCAGGCACAAACGACATTTCTTTTGATGATACGTGTAACACCGTTCAGAGAATTATGGACGCAGTCATGCAGTAATCGAAAAGGGACTAAAACCGATTATACGGCAGTCCCTTTTTACATAAAAGCTCTTATACATATTATTTATTCAATCAGTCCTGTTGTGAGGGAGTGTGGCGGTACATTCAGTTCCGCGATCTGCTCCTGCATCCGGATCTTGACCGGCAGTTCTTTTATGCTCTTGTTGAGTACGATAACCGCAATTTTCCCGTCGGGTCTCTGAAAGGCAGTCGTTTCCAGACGATCGGTATAGCTTGTGCTTAATATCTGTCTGGAACCCGGCAGGATAAACTGCGCAAAATGCCAGAAACAGTCGTACAGGCTTTCTTTTTTCAGCGTCTTTTCTTCCAGATGGTACAGAAACGGCGCGTGACAGTAGTTTTTCACATAATTCGGACCGCCATTCTGATCCAGAAGCATATTCCAGTCATAGAACGCGTTCATGCCGTTATTCATGTCGCCGATGATCTCATGAGCTGCCCGTTCTGCATTTTCAGCCGGATTGCTGACGTCCAGTTTCGAATATTCCAGACAGCTCTCTGACAGAATCAGCTTCTTGTCCGGGAACAGTTTATGAAACATCTCCAGTTCCCGGAAATGGTCTCCGCTGTACCAGTGGAACGCAACACCGTCCGCACAGTTTTTTCCTTCTCCATATAAAGTCACTGCAGTGCGTTCCAGAATCCGTTCCTTATTATGATCCCAGATGAAAACCTCTACGTCTTCCATGCCGTGGCGGCGCAGGGCGGGTTTCATGTAGTTCACCAGAAAATCCCGTTCTTCTTCGGCAGTCCAGATACAACTGTCCCATATCTGCACGGCTTTCGGCTCGTTCTGCAGTGAGATGCGCTCTACCTCAAATCCGCGATCCTGGTATTCCTTGATGTACCTGCAGAGATATTCCGCCCAGTGCGCCCGGTATTCCGGTTTCAGCTTTCCGCCCTGCTTCCGGTCTCCGTTCGTCTTGAAGGCGGCAGGAGGAGACCATGGCGTGAGCATGAGCTTCACCGGATGCGCCGCCGTGCGGCGGATATCTTCTAACAGGGGGAGCGTGTACTTTCCTGCGCGCTCCATACTGAATTTCTCAAGATCGCAGTCCGGCGCCGCCTCATATTCTCCCAGACTGAAATCACAACTGTCGATGGCTAGACGGATGCGGTTATAACGCAGTCCGTCCGTGCCAAAATAGTATTGTAACAGTTCCTTCTTCTGCTTATCCGACATTTTGGAATATACATATCCTGCGCTTTCTGTTACCGCGCCGCCGAAGCCTTCCCAGATTTGTTCCGTATACTGCGGATACAGATTGATTAGTTCATTCTCTTCTTCCTCCACGTCGGGGTGAAAGGAAATCTTGTTCTCTTCCAGCAAATGTGTTTCTTTCCATGTAGATGTATAAGCAGTGATTTTCATTATGCATGAACCTCGTTTTTCTGTTGTCTTTCTTCCAGTTCTTTCATGACCGTCGGATAGATCTTGTCCAGTTTATAGAAATAGAGCAGGACGATCAGGATGATGGCGATTACGATCGGCGCTCCGATCATACAGATCTTCATGGTCGCGATCGCAGATTCTGACTGAATGGCCTGTCCGCTTATAAATCCGCCAAATGAAAGGATGAATGCGATCAGCGCGCCGCCCAGTGCATTTCCGACTTTCTCAGAAAACGTGGTTGCGCTGAATACAAGCGCTTCGTTCTTCACACCGGTTTTCCATTCGCCGTAAGCCGCAGTATCACCAAGCATAGCAAATACACAGATGGAGATCGGCGCGGTCCCAATCGTATTTACGACCGTGGATACGACCAGTACGGTCAGGCTCTTCGGATCGATCAGCATGATCAGTCCGCCCAGCACGGCGATCACGCAGCCTGCCAGCGAAACGTTTCTCTTTCCATACTTTTTCGCCAGCGACGGGATGAAGAAGCAGCAGATAATATTCGGGATCTGGCTCGCCATCGCCATATAGGAATAGTAGTTTTCATTTCCCATTACATATTTGCAGTAGTAAGTCTGTACGCCGCCCTTGATGCCATATGTCATAAAGATTACCAGTGTGATCAGCAGGACGATCAGCCAGTATTTGTTCTTAAAGAGCGCCTTGATGCTTGTCCAGAGAGACTCTTTTGGCACGTTCTCATTTTTTGTCTCCTGTACGGTCTCTGCCGCCTGTTCTTCTGCGTCCAGTTCCTTCGTGCTGAAGAACACCCACAGATAGAGCGCTGCGCCTAAGATTCCGTAGATTGCCGACATGATCGACCAGCCACTCTGTCCGCCGCCCAGTTTGTTGACGATTGGCAGTGTAAACGTGGTGACGAACAGCGGTCCCATAAAGCCGAAGAACTGCCGCATCGTAGCCAGCGACGTCCGTTCATCCGGATCGTTGGTGATCAGCGCGGACAGTGTATTATACGGCACACTGATCATGGTATAGACGATTGCGATACCCGCCATATATGTAGCCGCCGCATAGACGATCTTTCCCGTTGTGCCGAAATTCGGCGAGAAGAACATCAGGAATACAGAAATTCCGAACGGGATTGCCATCCATAATATCCACGGTCTTGCTTTTCCGTATTTTGTGCGCGTCCTCTGCACGATCGCCCCCATAACCAGATCCGATACACCGTCCAGCAGTCTGCACACCAGCAGGATCACGCCGACCGACGCAATCGGTAATCCGGCAACCTCTGTGTAGTAGAACGAAATGAACGTACCTACTGTACAGTTCATCAGGTTCGCCGCAAAGTTTCCGCTTCCATAGGCAACCTTCTGTATGGAAGACAATTTCCCTTTTCCTTTTGACATCTCTTTTTCCTCCTTCATTACTTGTTTCTCATCGGACACCCTTTCTAAGCTGTGTCCGTTTTTTAGATGATTTTCACTGTGTCCGGCGCGTGATATGTAAGATCAATCTCCCCGTTTTCATCCTTCACCCAGTGAACGTAAACGTCTCCTGCCGGGGTTGTCACGGTTCCTTCCGCTTCGGTCAGGTATCCCGGCTGCGGGTGGATGGAGATCGATCGATACCCCGGTTCTGCCGGCTGCACGCCAAGGATCACTGCCGGGAGCTCATAGAGGATCAGCGCGCCCCATGCGTGGCAGTCCGACCGTTCCTGCACCTCATCTTCAATGCAGGTGGTACTGTGTTTTGCCAGCATTCTTCTCCAGACGTCCCAGTATTCCCGGCTGTGTTCATACAACCCCGTCTTCTCCAGCGCACGGTACAGATAAAACGCCATCGCCACCGAGCATTGCGGGTAAGCTTCCTTATTTTCAATCGTTTCCAGAAGCGCCTTTCTACCCATCTCCGCATCCAGTGTTCCGGTCAGAATGCCGAATACCTGTGTGTGCTGGGAATATTCCTCCATTCCCGGACCGTCTGTCAGCATTCCATTTTTCCCTGCCATATGAGTTCGCACGGCATCCTGCACCTGTTTGATTTCTCTGTCATATTCGGCAGCCACATCCGAGAGTCCCAGATACCGGGCAATTTCTTCCGCTGCCTGCAGTCCGTAGATATACAGAAGACTTTCCATTGTAATCGGACCGTGCAGCGTTGCCGGAGGTACACCGGACGTCGCACTCCATTCCGGCGCCCAGTCGATAAAGGACCAGAACCGGTCGCGCCCGTTGATCCCGCCCACTTTGTCTACGTAGCCTTCCTCTGTCAGATGGTTTCGAAAGAAGCCAAGCACCCGGTCAATGTGCGGTAAATGCTCCCGAAGCAGTTTTTTATCTCCAAAATACATCATATGGTCATAGGCCATCAGGATGTAGTAAATGGAGAACCCGGGAATGACGTTGGACTCATAGTTCGGGTGACTGGAATTTGTCAGTCCGTCATACCGTTGGGATCGCCGGAAATCTTCCATGCATTTTCGTGCCAGACGGTCATCTCCCGAAACCGTGTAAGTGTAGAGAATCTGCGTCCGTGAGTCCATCACATACTGGAGCTGCTCATAGAACGGACAGTCCTCGTATGTCTCGTGCATACACCGGCGCAGCGACCGTTCGGAAATGTCCCAGATCGCCGCAAAATCCGGATCGTCCGCCGACGCCTTTGTCTTCACTTCCAACGGATATCCGGTTTCCGTGTAGTAGAAATCCTGAAGCAGCAGCGGATCGTCCGCCGTTGTGATTTCCAGGCGAATGAAACGGAATGTCCTAAACCAGAACGGTTCGTACTCTTCCGGTCTGTCGGGAGTTCCATTCCCCGCCGGTTCGTACGTATCGGTAAACCCATGCAGATAACCGTTCTCGGTATCCAGTCGGTCTTTTTTGTACGGATTATGCAGGTCTCCCTGAAATCCTTCCTGAACATATCCCTCGGAAGTCAGAATGCGTATGCGGCTTCCTTTTCCGCCCGCCATCAAAAGGTGAAGATATCCGGTTTCTTCCTCCCCCGCGTTGATCTCAACAATCAGCTTTTGCTCCTTTGCGATCGTAACGGACTGCTTTCCCGCAAGAAAACGATCAAACTGCGAGGTGTTCATATCCGCCTGAATCATTCTTGCGCTTAGAAAGCGTTTATCCGTCCGGTAAAGGAACGGAATCGTGCGCGCATACAGATTTCCCGGACTGAATTCGGCATGCAGTGTCGTGTCGAACACCGCATTTTCCCATGCAGAATCATCGAAATCCTCCAGTTTCCAGTATATCAGTTCCGGTCTTGCCTTCCTCTTTTCCAGAATCTGCAGCGGAGCAAAAACGTCCGACTCTGATATGATGGAAAACCCGGGATCTATGCACCCTCTCCAACGGTCGTCGGCGGACAGATCCAGCGCCTCGTACCGGCTCTCAGCCTTCCCTGCCAGACACAGTCCCGGATGTCCGGTTCGAAAAATACTAAAGCATCCCTTCCCATGTTCCGCCGGGTAAGAAAGCACCTCCACGGCAATGACATTTTTCCCCTGATGCAGGTATGACGTCAGATCCAACGTGTCATAGTACCAGATCTCCCTGTCCCCTTTACATGGACCCGCTTCCACGAAATGTCCGTTCGCATACAGTTTATACCGGGAATCGGCCGAAACCATGACTTCGGCTTTTTCCGGCTCTTCGTCAAAGAATATACTCCTGCGGAAAAGCATCCGGACCGGCTGGTCTTTCACGGCGGATTTCAGTGTAATCCAGTTCTTTCTTCCATCTAACATTCCTGTCTCACCTTCCTCATTCTCTGTTCCCTTGTTTCCAAGGGAATCCTTTCTTTTGTCATCCGATGATGTTATTATAAAGTTCTGCCTGCATTTCCTCAATTGTCTGTTCTGTTCAAATAAATTGATTATTTCTTTGATATTTTTTTCGCTTTTCCGATTTTTTGATGTTTTTTCATCAAAAATATGCTATTCTATTGATATCATCTTGCCAGGGAGAAATAGAATCATGAAAACAAACGAACTGTTAAAGATCTTACACGAATATACCGCATGGGAACTGCTGCATCGAAACCGACGGTCGGACGTGCAGAATATTGAACCGGTGAATCAGGCGCTGGAACACCCTGTTACCGACAGCGAAAAAATGACCGGACTGCATCTTCCGCAGATTCCTGATTTTGAAAGCAATACCCTGCTGTACGAAGCCTACGCCCGCTTCGCGCCGGGGCAGAGTTACATGGTCGTCCAGCACGACCGCTATACGCCCGGCAAGCTGCATCGTCATGACTTTTTTGAACTGCAGATCTGTCTGGAGGGCGAATTCATGCAGCAGATCAATTCCAAAAGGCTTCTGATGCACACGGGAGATTTCTGCCTAGTTCCGCCCATGGTGTCACATCTGGTAGATGTACAAAACTACTCTGTCGTGATCAACCTGCTGATTCCGGAAAAGCATTTTAAAAACATCCTGCTGTCCCGGCTTCGCGGAGATAACGTACTGTCCAACATTTTTATGGGAAACGTTTACTACAACAGCGTCAACGACTATGTGATTTTCCACACGGACAGCGATCCCGACATTCTGAAAATCGTGCTGGATATCTGTAAAGAATCGCTGGAAAAAAAGCCGTACTACAGCTATATGATGGATACGCTGCTGCTTCTGCTGCTCGGCTCCCTCATACGCGGTTACGAAGATACCTGCGAGCTGCCGCAGATCCACAGAAAACAGGACGGCATCAATTACGGCATCCTGCAATACATTGAAGAGCATTATCAGGATGTATCCCTGCAGGAGCTTGCGGACAAATTTCACTATACACCCAGCCATATTTCCTCACTTTTGAAAGAACTGACCGGGTATTCCTTTAACGGATACATACTGGAAAAAAAGATGCAGGCGGCAGAAGATTATCTGATCCATACCAACCTCAAGATCAAAGACATCTCCGCCGCCTGCGGATATCAGAACCAGGAACACTTTATTCGAACCTTCAAAAAATACTATGGAACCACTCCGGTCGATTACCGGAATAAACATAGTCCCGCCCTATAGGCTGGGAATGGTTTCGGCATTTTGGCAATTATAGACGGATAATTTTTGTCGCTATTGTTTCTCGAAAAGCACTGTCATGCTCAACGAAAACCATTGTCGGGGAAAACTCCTTTATGAGTTTTTCTATTTGCATACGCGAATAAATATCAATATAATTAAGAGGTTCATCCCAAACATATAGATGTGCCTGTTCGCAAAGACTTTTTGCGATTAACACTTTTTTCTTCTGTCCATCTGAAAAATCCTGTATATTTTTCTCAAACTGTATTCTCTCAAAATTCATTTTTCGCAATATTGCCTTAAACAAACTTTCATCTATGTGATTTTCATCCGCAAAATCAGATAGCATCCCGCTCAAATGTGAAGTGTCCTGTGGAATATAAGATATCATGAGTCCTGCCCCTTTTTGTATCATTCCTGTATGCTCTATGGATTCACCTGCCAAAATTTTCAGCAGACTGCTTTTACCACTTCCGTTTTTCCCGTCAAGTGCCACCCTGTCTCCACGTTGTACAGTAAATGAAACCGGTTCACTCACACCATTTCCGTCATAACAGATTGCAATATCCGAAAAGGAAACCAATGTATTTGCATGATATGTCAAAGGAGAAATCTTCAAATTTTCAACACTTTCCATATTTCTCAAAAGTCCTGATTTCTGCCTGACTGCCTGCTGCTGCCTTTTCTCTATTGTCCTTGACCGCTTCATCAATTTAGCAGCCTTATGGCCAACATATCCCTTATCTAATTTTGAACCGGAATTTTTCGTTCCCCCTGTTTTACTATTTTCAACACGAGCTGACCATGTTGCTGATTGCTTTGCCGCCTGCTGCAATCGGCTGATATCCTTTTGGAGACTTTCATTCTGAGCCAGTTCATATTCTTGCTGCCTTTCAAAATTTGCCATCCAGGATGAAAAATTTCCGCTTTGTATTTCGATATCAGCTCTATTTAAGGACAAAATATGGTCAACACAACCATCCAGAAAGGAACGGTCGTGTGAGACAAGTATATATCCTTTTTTCTTATTCAAATAAGCAGCCACTATTTTACGGGCGTTCAGATCCAAATGATTGGTTGGCTCATCAATTAGAAGAAAATGTCCTTCATTGCAGAACAAAGCCGCCAATAATACTTTGGTCTGTTCCCCGTTTGACAGCGTTTCAAATGGGCGGTAAAGAACATCTGCCTCCATATCCAAACAGGAAAGTTCCCTCATCAGTTCCCATTCTTCGGCTGCCGGAGCGACCTCAAAGAAAATCTCATTGGTATTCTTTGATTTGTCCTTTACAGGATATGGAAAATAGTCAAACTGCACAGATGAATATATTTTTCCACTATACTCATACTTGCCAAGCAATAAATTTAACAGTGTTGTTTTGCCTTTGCCATTTCTGCCTACAAATCCGAGTTTCCAGTCAGTATCGAGCTGAATATTTACATTTTCAAAAATATTGTCATAGCTGGTTGGATAAGAAAATGTAAGGTTTTCTATTTTAATCATTGACATAAATTAAATCCTCCTTTGTATGTCCTGAAATATACAAAGTCGGCATTAAAGTGATCGTTTACTCCGTATAGATTTCACCGTATGATGCCGACACTATACGGAGAAAAACATGTGTAACAACTAATTCCTCTGTTTTCATTAAAATCACCTCCACGCTCAATTTCAATTTGTTTCTTTCATTATACTGGACATACTTTCCTAAGTCATCTATTATTTCATCTAAAATTCCTGCAGTCTAAAACTCACCTTCCGCAGTCTATTTATAGGATGTATCAATTATTGATTTGAAAGAATTTCTACAGTTTGCTGATCCCATTCTCCGTGGAAGAACTTATTCAGCACTTTCTGAAATACTTCACACTCCGGTTTTGCCAGCGAAAATAAAGTCATGGAGGATTTCAGTTTCAAATTATCCGGCCACCCCATTACTTCATCCGCATTATCAGATTCCACATCCAGAAGCGCCTCAGATATTTCAATCAGGTTCCTTCCAAGTGTCTCATCTTCCATATACGCTTTCGCCTCATCTATATTCTTAATTGCATAATATTGCGCCGTTTCACTATAACCCAGTCCTACAATCTGTGGAAAAATAAACCACATCCAGTGGCTGCGCTTCTGCCCTGCTTTTATCTCCTGCAAAGCAATCGGGTAATATCTCTGCTGTGCGATCCGAAATCGTTCTAAGTCATCGTTCATTCTCTGTTACCTCCCCTGTCTGTCGGCATATAACTAATTTATAAAATTGAATGAAAAGCCATAGGAATAAGCAAAATTAAAATTGCACCTATTACGCATACAGCAATTACTTTTTGAAAACTTTGTTTTTGTTGTTCTGTCATATCATTATACCATTTCATGAACTATTACCTCCACAACTTTTGATTTGTCGACTTGAGCGACGAAGGTTGCAAATTGATTTTGCAGCTCCATTGGTGGCAAAATAAGGCGCAATGATTTATATCCACCAGCATTGAAATGCTGTTGAGCTGCACCTCCAGTTTTTTCTCGTATCTGATTCATTCCATGTGGCATATTTGTAAATGCCGCAAGAAAAACCGAATTGACCTTGCTATTATCGGGATGTGCAATAATAATATCAACTGCATTGTATCCATCATACTCTTTCGTGGCAACACAAGCAGTTCCTGGCGCACCAGATCTGACCACAAGCACATCGTTAGTTCGTATAATAGGTTTTTTAATCTTTTCATAAAAAATCTTGACATTTAATCTTTCTTTTTGTATACTAATTACTGGAGACGGGTTTTCACCATACTTATTGTTGTGGCTTGCTCGTTTCTTTTTTTATTGCCAAAATGTCGTAAAGATATTTTTTACCATTCTCTGCATGATTAATTAGTAACCTTGCTTTGAATACATTATATCTTATCAAGATGCTATTTTCATAAACCGGCAATGCAAAGCGGACATCATATCTATACCATCCATTTTTTGCATTCTTACTATGCTTTTTCTTGAGGTTTTCCTGAAATTCTTCATTTGTGGCAATCTGAATCAATTCCGGAATTGCGGTTGCAGCATTCGCCTTTGCTTTAGCATTCGCCCCCATTAATGCTTTTCTGCTTTCAGATTCTGTATACTCTTCTGGTAATTCATTTCCTATATACACAATTTCAGCATTTTCTTCAATTTGGTAAAAATCACCTGCATACCCTTTTAAATATACTTTCACTTCGTTCCAATTAATATTACGCTTTCCTTTAAACACAATATCATTTATCAGAACGAGTTTCTCCCCGTCCGCGTCTGTAATAATATTTACATTTCTTCCGTTTATCAATATTTCACCTTCTCTCATCCCCACAAACCCGAATTTGTTCTATTGGATTCGATTATAATGTTTCCAAAAGTCGATTGTTTCCTGCAAGTCTTCTTCGCTCACAAATAAATCCAATTTCTTTGCAACTTCAATAGCAAAATCTACATATACATTTGCTCTTGCCGTTATAATGTTTTTATCACACACCAAATCTTCATTGGTCGAATGTGTCGATTTTACATCATGTAATATTCCTGCATGATCTAAAACATCAACACCTGCACAGATTCCAGCAATTAAAACATCTCTTTCCTTTAAGTCTTGTAAATATATTTTAACATCTGTATTATCAATTGCAGAAATATTTCCACCCGGAACAATAAAACTTCTTATTTGCTCTTTATCAAGGTCTTTCAAAGACATATCAACATTTACAGAAAAGCCTTCCATCGCCTTTATAGCCTTTCCATCTAAAGAACAGAACACCATATCACAGTTAGAAAAGTTCATAAAATAATTCAATATCACAATTTCATAAAAACAGCTCGTATTGTATATAAGAAATACATCTTTCATCAATATTCACCCTCCAACACAAGTTTCGATTTTTCTCTTTCATTATACTGGACATACTTTCCTAAGTCATCTATTATTTCATCTAAAATTCCTGCAGTCTAAAACTCACCTTCTACAGTCATTTATAGGATGTATCAATTATTGATTTGAAAGAATTCCCACAGCTTTATGAGCCCGTTCCTCGTGGAAAAACTTATAATGGCTGCGCTTCTGCCCTGCTTTTATCTCCTGCAAAGCAATCGGGTAATATCTCTGCTGTGCAATCCGAAATCGTTCTAAGTCATCGTTCATTCTCTGTTACCTCCTCTGTCTGCCGTCAATATCCTCTTTTTCGGTTTTGGATTAGGCAACTCCTCATACATAACATGAAACAAGCCTGTCAAAAACTCTTTATTATCAACTTCATCTACCAGCAACATTTCTTTTGCACCCTCATAGGGTAATTCATAAGAAGCTGACGGCATATAACTAATTGCAGATTTTACCGGCTTGACAAGCAGCCTGTCATCATAGATACCGCCGACAATCTTACCACGATAATAAATAATAAATTCTCCCATCATAGCTCGATAGGTGATTTCGTTCAACTCGGATAACTGCTCTAAAATAAATTCCAGATATTCTTTACTGGACGCCATGGCGCTTCACCTCACATTCCAACGTATCTTTCATATCCCATTATGTGGGGTATCTGTACGAATATATTATACTGGGAGATTTGAAAATGAACAAGTACAAATGAAGAAAGCGTCATGGAATATCTCTTCCGCTTTTTATTGCAAAATGTAAAAAGCTCTTTACATTTTCAAAGATATGTGTTATGGTAAAAATGTAAAAAGTTCTTTACATTATTTTAGGAGGTGTCCACTATGAGAAAAATGGACGAGATGGAGTTACAACATACCTTACAGGCGATAAGAGGCGCATATCTATTCTCAATTATATTTGAGGCGGTCTGCTGGATTTCTAAATGTATTACAGCGGGCGCCCCTGTATTCACAGATATGTTTTATCTTATTGTATTACAATCGGTTGTTTTAACACTCGGTCAATTTTATTTCAAATCAAAGGTTGGAGATTCAAGGGGTACAGCAGGTATTGTTTTTATTGTCATCATTTCAATAATTGCGCTTGTCGTTGGATTACTTTTTGCTTTTTGGGGTTGATGAATATGAAAAATCGAATCAAAGAATTACGTAAGCAAAGCGGACTTCGGCAAGAAGATATGGCAAAATTACTTTCTGTAACAAGGCAGACAATTATTGCTATTGAAAATGACAAATATAATCCAACTCTTGAATTAGCCATGAAAATTGCTAAATTACTTAACTGCCCGGTTGAGGACATTTTCTTTTTGGATAATTAGGGAAAAAACTTTATCAACCAATACGCTGTCTGATTTCATATCTGTATGTACGACACCGCCAGCGTTCATACGCTGGACGGTGTTATTCTCTGCTATTTTTGAGTTGTTTTACATTTATTAAAATCTCATAAATTCTTTCCCAGCTCATAAGCCTTTTCCATTGCAGAAGTCCCTACAACATGTCCCGGCTTATCTGTGCCATATCCAAAAACAAATCCTCCCTCTGCATTTCCGCCAGCTCGGAAACAGCCGATATACTTGCGGAAACTGTCAATCATGGTTGTCATGTATTCTTCCGTTGGAGCCTGCCCGGATGCCAGCATATAAAAAAATTTGTCATAAGCTCCGAAGACCCATTCATGCAGGCTTTTAACAGAGCTTTCCCATCAAAACTTGTGATTGCAACAAAGTATACAAACATGATATTCCGATTCTAAAAGAAGCATAAACGCAAACCACTTTGGTTTAGCTATGCTACCAGATGCTTTTACCCATCTGGTAGGCTTCCTGCATAGCAGGGTTTGTTTGAATATCGCCAAGCTGCCAGGCTTCCGCGCCATAGATAACGCCGACCTCTTTTGCTCCCGGCAGACATTCGATGTAACCGCGCAGACCATCAATGGTGCAATCATTTTCAGTTTTCCATCTGCGCAGCCACTTCATCGATGATGTTCATAGCATTTAAGGTGCGGGGATAGCCGATATAGGGCATACACTGCTCCACTACGCTGTACAGTTTTTCTTTGTCGTTACCCACGCCGAAGTTTCCTGCAGTATGGCCCCGGAGCTGGTTTTCACAGCCGCCCTGAGCAAGAAGGAAACAGAAAGTGATCATTTCGCGCTCCTGATCATTTAAGCCGGTACGGGTATAATAGTCGCCAAAGCAGTTATCCGCCAGCCAGCGGTTGACATTCCGGCGCAGAATCGGGCCGTCTGTCTGCACCTTTTCCATGCCCGGTCCGAACAGAGCAACTTGTTTTGCGAGTCCGGCTTCAAAGCGTGTGGATTCTTCGGTTGTACCCTGGGATTCCAAAGGCAGCTTCACGCCGTGCAGCTCCATGACCTCGTTTGCCGCAACAAGGAAATCATGCGTCCGTCCGATGCCGAGATAGGCTGTGGCCTGATAAATAACTTCCTTGATCGCAATGGGATCAACCCCGTCATTCAGCGCCGCATGGAGCATATTCCGAAATTCTCCCATGCCCTGACATCCCAGCAGGGCAGAGAGAATACACAATGCCCGTTCCTTTTCTGTCAGCTTGCTTGCACTTACTGTCTCACATTGGGAAAAATGAGCTGTAATCTCCACCCATTCCGGATCCGTCTCCTGCATTCTGCTGTCTACACCATCAAATAACTTTGTCAGTTTTTCCATTGTTTCACGATTCATTTCAATACCTCACATTTCATTCATTTCAATTCCAATTATATTATCCGATTGTTACTATCGGTCAAGAGATTTTCCAAAATAATCCCGTAAATTTTTTGTGAACGGCAAGAAGGAGCAAACAATTCTGCTGCTTTCAACGTTCAATTTTTAAAAGAAGTTGGCGATTTCCTCCATCCTGGATATCTGATCTACATGGAATGGACAGCGATGATTGCAATGGCCGCATTTCAGGCAGTCAGATGCTTTCTTTTCCAGTTTCTCATAATGACTGTAAGCAAGGCGGTCACCGGCTTTGGCGAGATCATAATATTTATTGATCAAACCGATGTCCAGTCCCGCCGGGCAGGGTTTGCAGTGATTGCAGTAAACACACTTGCCGCCTGCATCTCGGGGCGCAAAACTGCCAATGACGGAATAGTCCTTTTCTTCCGGCTCTGTCTCCAGAAAGCCGAGAATCCGATTTAAATCTTCCTTTCCGCGAATCCCCGGCAGAACCGTTAACACGCCCGGCTTATCCAGCGCATATTGCAGACACTGATACTCCGTAAGTGCCTGACCGAAGGGGGAGGTTTTCGCATCCAAAAGCTGCCCGCCGCTGAATGCTTTCATCACGGAGATTCCGACACCTTCTTTTTCGCAGCGACGGTACAGACTCATACGTTCCTCTACATCTCCGATTCCATAATCGCCCTTACGGTAATCATAACCGGGATTGATGCTGAACATCAGCATATCCAGGATTCCCATATCCAGCACCTGATTTGCCAGGGACGGCGTATGGGAGGACAGTCCGATATGCCGAACAACCCCTTGATTTTTTAATTCTTCAATGTATCGAATCACACCTGCCTTTTCGACTTTCCGCAAATCTGCGGTGTCATCAATACAGTGGATAAAGCCAAAGTCGATATAGTCCGTCTGCAGTGCCTGTAGCTGCCAGTCAACAGATCTCTTAATCGTATCCATGTCCGTTGTCCAGCCGTATGTACCGGTTTCATAATTTGCTCCAAAATGAATCTGGAAATACGCCTTATTCCGGCTGCCTTGCAGTGCCCTGCCGTAGGCCGCAAAAGGCTTTGCCTCTGCTGAGGCCATGTCAAAATAGTTGATTCCCCTCTCCAGAGCATAGTGAACGGTTTCTTCGATTTCCTGTTCACCGGCCGCCTGAATGGAACTTGTGCCAAGGCCTATGATACTGATTGGTTCCCCTCCGTGGGGCAGCATTCGATATTCCATCTCTTTCATAATGTACCTCCATCATTTGTTATATTTATATCACCTGAAATATTTTCCACTTCCCGGACTTCTGCCTCCAGATGAATATCACGGCGCGGATGATCCAGTCACTGACCATTGCAATCGCGATTCCGATGACACCCATTTGCAGGACAACACCTAAAACCCATGACAGCAATAAGCGCACCGCTATTGTGGAGATGACCGAAACATACATGGTAAATTTTACATCACCTGCCGCCCGAAGTCCATTACTAAGTGCGCCGGAAAAGGGGTAGGCGATGGCATTGAACAGGTTGTGGATCAGAACCAGTTTGATCACAAGCTGCTTTGTGTCCGGCTCCAACGCATAGAATCTTAAAAATAAGGGAGTCAGCAGGAAAATCAGAAGATTCCATACTGACGAAAGCCACAGCGTGATCTTCGTCAATTTCCGAAAGTAGATCTCTGCGGCCTGTATATTCCGGCTTCCCATACACTGTCCAATGACTGTGATAAACACAGGTCCCATGGCAACACCGGCCAGAGCCGCCAGAGACCAGATACTTTGCGCCACGCCGTTTGCGGCAATCTGATACGTACCAAAAAGTGCCACAATGCTGCTGAGAGCCACCTTTACCAACTGAAAAACGCCATTTTCCAGTCCATTCGGAATGGCAATTCTTAAAATGTGCCGCATAAGATTTCCGTTCCACTGAAAAATCCACTTGCACGCATAGAACGCTTCGTTTTTCTTATGGAAACAAAGTGACGTGATAATCACTGCCGAAAATGTGCGCGCAATCAGGGAAGGCCATGCGACACCGGCAACACCTGCGTGGAGCACAAATACGCCGATCAGGTTGCCGATGATATTGATGATATTGGACGCCACAGACAGATACATGGTCACGCTGGTCTTTCCCATGCTGCGGAAAAGAGCGGCGCCGGCATTATAAACTGCCAGAGCCGGATAGGAATATGCGGAAATTTTCAGATAGGTAATGCACGCCTGCATCACATCGCATTCCACTTTTCCAAACATCAGAAGAAGGATTCTCTCATTTCCGATCAGCACAAATACAGAAACCAGCGTTGAAAAAATCACGGAGAACAGCAAAAGCTGGCTTGCGGATTCCCCGGCAGCGTCCATCTCCTTTCTGCCGATATACTGGCTGATTACCACCACTCCGCCGGATGCCAGTGCCGTAAACAGATAAATAAAAATCGTGTTAAACTGGTTTACCAGGGAAACGCCGGATACTGCCGCTTCCCCGGCATAGCTGACGACCAGGGTGTCTGCCAGCCCGACAAGCATGACTAGCAGCTGTTCTAAAAACAGTGGGACAATCATCTCTTTTAATGCTTTATTTGAAAATAATTCTACTTGCTGATTCATGCCTTTTCCTTTGCTATATCCTTTCATTCATTCTTTTTCGCTGATTTTCGCTCTTCTTTTCGAAGGTTTACCGGAAATCTTTCCGATTCCCCGGATTAGATAGAAACTGACAAAAATCCAGAATCCCATCATCGCAATATACTCTGCAAACACGGATATTGCACTTTGCTCAAAATCAAAAAATGCAAATTGATTTTTCAGGAACATATAAGAAACAATGTCCTTTTGGATGAAGCAGAACAACCCGTATCCGGCGATCACGGCGGCGGCCAGACGCAGTCCCCACACCGCCGCGCCCGGCAGTTTCCTTCCTTTCAAAAGTTTTCGGAACATTCCCACGATCATTCCCCAGTGCATTCCCAAATGAACGCTCATCAGTACAAATCCCCAATAAGAAGCTGCCATGTGTATACTTCTCGCAGCAGCCATCGGCCCGTCTATCGGAAGCGCTGCAAACACATGGCGTGACAAGACGATTCCGCTATATCCAAGACAAAGCATGGAAATCAGCACGCTGAAATTAACGATTGTCTGCAGGATGCGCAGAGGCCTGTATTTTCCTTTAAACAGATTGCCATACCACCGGATGTTAAGAATATGATGATTTTCATTTTTGGTTTCATGAGTCATTCACCCTTTCCCATCATCTGGATAAGCCGAGTTCAGCCACCCATTCGTTTACGCTGCTTTCTGCGTCGGTTACACTGGATGCTCCAATATGAAGTCCGTCAAGAACAGTTGCTCCCGGCTCCAAATTCTGAATTTCTTCAATCGCATCAGAGAATGCACTGCCGCCGGAGGTACAGAAGGGGATCACCGTTTTTCCGCTGAAATCATACTCGTCAAAAAAACTGTACATGACCATGGGCATTCCATACCACCATATTGCGTAATCAAATTGATACAATTTCAAAATCGGAGCTATCGTTTTTT